>CALGPK010000014.1:30000-65197 GCA_937960415.1 uncultured Bacteroidales bacterium
TAACGCGGGAGAGTAGGTCGCCGCCGACTTTTTTAAATGAAGCCCTGAATATTTCAGGGCTTTTTTATTTTTTTTACCTTTGCTTGTACATAAATTTTCCGAAAGTGGTTGTTCTTTTAATAATAAATGATGTTCATGTCTGACCATTTGATTTTATCAGAATCGGAAGCATTGGATTGGTATTATTCGAAAAGCTTAGGTGAACTTATGGCTATTGCCAGTGAAATCCGTTTTCGATTACATCCTCAGCCATACGTTACCTGGATTGTTGATCGCAACATTAATATAACTAACGTTTGTTCGGTACAATGTAAATTCTGTAATTTTTGTGTAAAAAAGAACAGCAAAAAAGCTTTTATCACAACAAAAAAAGAATATATACAAAAAATTCGTGAACTGCTGGCATTAGGTGGTAATCAAATTTTATTGCAAGGCGGATTGCATCCTGAGCTCGATTTAAGTTTTTATACAAATTTGTTTATAACTTTAAAAAACGAATTTCCGTCGCTTAAATTGCATGCTTTAGGACCTGCAGAAGTATGGTTTTTGGCAAAAAAAGAAAATAAATCGGTTGAATATGTGCTAGATGTACTCATCGAAGCCGGGCTTGATAGCTTGCCCGGAGCAGGTGCCGAAATTTTAAGCAATCGAGTTCGCAAAATATTGTCGCCGGCTAAATGTACTGCCGAAGAATGGCTTTATGTAATGTCGGTTGCACATAATAAATGCCTGGTAACTTCGGCAACGATGATGTTTGGACATATAGAAACCATCGAAGAGCGGATTCGTCATTTATTTCTGTTGAGAAATCTACAAGATATGAAGCCAGATAATGCTCCTGGTTTTATGAATTTTGTTTTATGGCCTATTCAATATAAAGATACCCGTCTATCAAAAAAAGTAAATTTGACACCGATAGGTATGTCCGAATATATTCGTATGCTGGCATTAAGTCGTATTGTATTGTACAATATACCCCACATTCAGCCATCGTGGCTTACGGTAGGTAAAGATGTAGCTCAGTTATGCTTGCATGCTGGTGCCGATGATATGGGATCGATTATGATAGAAGAAAATGTTGTGTCGAAGGCCGGTGCAGTAAAAACAACTATGAATTCAGATGAAATGAAACGTATAATTACGGAAGCAGGTTTTATTCCTAAACGAAGAAATCAACGATTTGAATTACTTGACTAAGTTTAATTGAATAAAAACTGACCACTACCATTTGTTTCCGTCAGAATAAGTATTAACATTGTAAACACTTTTGGTGAGCATGTTATTGTTGCTCTATTGATACACTTTCAATATCTACCAATTTCGTTACTTTTTATCTTCAATGATGCATCAGAAAAAACACAAGGAGAGCTTATTTCTCTATTTTAAATCACTGTTGTCCGAGATAAAATTTAAAAGATCTGTAATTTGACAATATCACTAATCTTTTGATTTTCCAGTCGGCTTTTTTTTCATACTCTATAAACGCATTTAAGTACATTATCTCGGACAGCCGAAAGCAATACGATTGGGAGAATTGCATAGAGATGGTTTATTCCAGCACGATTGGTTTGTTTAAAGACATTTTGCAATGTGCAACCTGCCAACAGAAAAAGAAAAGGAGAAATACAAGTTCACACACCAATTAACCAACAGGAAAAGGTGCCAAGACTTATTTGGTTTTCTGCCGAATTACGTTTTAGAGAAATTTAAACTTATGATAAATGCAATTAATTGATATACAGATATAAAAACATCGTGTAGGTATTACAAATTAGTTTTAAAAAAACATAAGAAAAGTAAATACTTACTTACAAGTCCATTCAGTTTTTCAAGAAAAACAACAAAATAAAAAAAACGGGGAACTTATCCCCGTTTCATAAACCCAAATACAACAAACTATGAAAACAATTGTTGGGACGAAGTTAAACAAAAAAATCATCCCAATAAATGTTTTTTTACTAACACTTTGTTTAAACAAGTTAACAACGTACAAACGTTGATAAGTTGTCTTAAATCCATTTTACCAATGGAAAATCCATGCGATGAGGGAGTAATGGGTGTTTAGGATAGATGCGGAATGCGTAATCGTAAACACCGGCTTTAATGGTTGGTATATGGCAGCTATAAATTACATTACCTTTTTCTTCGCGTATAGGTTGTAATTTTTCGACGAACAAAATTTCTTTAATTTCATCAAATTCTTTTCTGCCAAACAAAACTTCAATACCAATTTCTTCGGGTCTAATTTCATGTAAATTTAATGTTATTTCTGCAATAAAATCGTCACCAAGTTTAAGTGGTTTTTGTGTAGAATCGGGTATTTTTACATCAACGATTTCTATACTTTCCCATGAACGTAAGATGCGTAATTTCCATGCCGAAATTTCTCTGGCTTTTTCGAAATGATTGTTGCAAAGAATTTCTCTGCGTTCGAATAGCTTACGATAGTATTTTTCGTAATACTCGTCGAGCATTCTTTTCATAGTAAATTGAGGGACAATAGAGGATATAGTTTTTTTAATATACCCAATCCATTTGGTGGGGATATCTTGTTCGTTGGTTTGATAATAAGTAGGTGCTATCTCGTTTTCGAACAAAAAATATAAGGTTTCGGCATCGAGTTCATCTTGGTATTGTTGATTGGTATAGGTTCGTTCTTCTTTTAGTGCCCATCCGGCTCCTTTGACGTATCCTTCTGCCCACCAGCCATCTAAGACGCTAACGTTTACCACACCGTTCATGATAGCTTTTTCGCCGCTGGTACCCGAAGCTTCGAGAGGGCGGGTAGGCGTATTGAGCCATATATCTACACCCTGTATAAGTTTGGTAGCTAATTCCATATCGTAATTTTCGAGGAACAGTATTTTGCCAATAAATTCCGGACGATGCGAAACTTCGTAAATCATTTTAATTAAGTCTTGACCGGCTTTATCGGCAGGATGAGCCTTACCTGCAAAAATAAAAATCATGGGATATTGTGTATGATTAACAAGGCGGCTTAATCGATTTAAATCGGTAAAAAGCAAATGTGCACGCTTGTATGTTGCAAAACGACGTGCAAAACCAACCGTTAGCACATGATCGTTCATTTTTTCGATAAGTTCTAAAACAAATTTGGGACTTTCCTGACGTATTTCGATATTTTCCATCAGACGCTTACGAATAAAAACAAATAAATCTTCTTTTAATCGTTTTCGTATTTCCCATATTTCATTATCGGGTACGTTTTCGATGTTTTTCCAATTATCGGGGTTCGATTGATCGAACAAAAAGTCTTCGGGTAAATAACGGCGGTATAAATTTAACCAGGGTTTAGCAACCCATGTTGGAAAATGTACTCCGTTGGTAACATGTCCGATATGAATTTCTTCGGGAAAATAATTGTTCCAAATGGGTTGAAACATTTTTCGTGAAACTCTGCCATGGATTTTGCTTACTCCGTTGACTTCCTGCGAAAGTTTACAGGCGAGTACGCTCATAGAAAATTTTTCGTTAGGATCGTTTTCATTAACTTTTCCCAAACCAATAAATGCTTCCCAGCTAATATTAAATTTATCGGCGTAATACGAAAGATAAGTACGTATTAGGTCTTCGGAAAACACATCGTGACCGGCAGGGACGGGTGTATGGGTGGTAAATAAGGTGGTTGATCGTACAATTTCTAAAGCTTCGTAAAAACTTAGGTGTCTTACTTCTATAAGACGACGAAGTCTTTCTAAACCAATAAAGGCTGCATGTCCTTCGTTGCAATGGTATAGTTTGGGTGTTAGTCCAAGCAACTCTAACATTTTTATTCCGCCAATTCCCAGTAATATTTCTTGCTTTAGTCGATGTTCGTTGTCGCCACCGTACAACTGATAGGTGATGGCTTTATCGTCGGGATGGTTTTCGTCGATGTCGGTATCGAGCAGGTAAAGTGAAACTCTTCCTATTTTAACCTCCCATATTTTAGCGAAGACGGTTCTGCCAGGGAATGGAATGGAAACCATAAGCCATTCGCCTTTTTCATTTCGAACGGGCAATACGGGCATGTGTGTAAATTTTTGTGGTTGATACAAAGCAATTTGTTCTCCGCTAACGCTCAGAGACTGTGTAAAGTATCCGTATCGGTACAGTAGTCCAACTCCCGTAATGGCTTTGCACGAATCGCTGGCTTGCTTTAGATAATCGCCGGCAAGGACTCCCAAGCCACCTGAGTATATTTTAAGGGTATCGTTAATGCCGTATTCCATGCTGAAGTAGGCTATCAATTCATGGTAATCGGGTTTTTGAGCCATGTAGTTTTTAAATTTATGATAGACTTCTTCGTATCGGCTCAAAAACTCGTTGTTGTTGCAAAGTTGCTTGTATTGTTCAAGCGATAACGATTCGAGCAATATAATAGGATTGTTGCCCGATTGTCGCCATAAGTGTGGGTCGATAGATTCGAACATTTCCTGTGCATCGAAGTTCCACGACCACCATAAATTTTGCGACATTTCTCTAAGTCCTAACAAAGCATCGGGTAAATACGATTTTACCAGAATTTTTTTCCATTGCGGCTTGTTGTTGTTCGTTTCAGAAAATAAAGTGTCGGGAAGCTTTTTGTCTTTATACAGGTCGTATCTAAGCTTAGTTTTATGAATGGCAAGAGTAAATGATTCGATATAGTACTGAATGAGTTTTTCCCACAATATTTGTTGTGCTATTTCGTAAGCTTTTAATGAAGCGCGAATACGTTCTTCGTCGGTAAGTTGAAGAAATTTATTGATACAGTAAACACATTGATTAACAACGTCGTTGTAATTATCGTCGGTACGTTCGAGAATATAAACGCTATTTTCGTAGTCGTTAAAATTTTGTTGTACCCAGAGACCAAAGCCGGTAAGGTTGGTTGTAATGGTAGGTATATGAAAAGCTAAACTTTCGAGAGGCGTATATCCCCATGGCTCATAGTACGAAGGAAATACAGTAAGATCGAAGCCAATAAGCAGATCGTAATATGTTAGATTAAAAATTCCATCTGCTCCGTCGAGATAGCAGGGAACGAAAAATATTTTAACTTGATCGCTTGCTTTATTTAGAATACCTTTTTCTTTGATACGGTTTAGAATAGGATCGAATTCTTCTTCATGCAGACGATGTGTAAGAAAATTACTTTCCCATGGTGTTACAAAGTCGGCATTGTGTATGTTTTCAATAATATCGGTACGTGGTCCGGCATGATTAGCCGGAACTAAAATGAAGGCATAAACAGGTTTGTCGATATTGCTATTTTCGTTTAGTTTAGCAATAGTATCAATAAATACATCAATACCTTTATTATGAAATTCGTATCGTCCACTGGTGGCTATAAAAATGGCATTATCTTCAACGGGAGTATTGGTTAAGGCTTCGGTTATAGTTTTAAGTTTTTTACGAGCAGTAGCTTTTTTATGGTTAAATTCCTCGTGTTTGGGGACGAAAGTATCTTCAAATCCGTTGGGTGTAACAATATCGGCTTTTTTGCCAAGAAAATGTTCGCATTCGATATTGGTTATCTGGCTTACAACGGTAAACGCATCGGCAGAGTTAGCCGAAATATATTCGAGCGAATATTTAGAACTAATATTGAAACGAGTAGCAATTTCTTCGGGTTTATATGCTGTGATGTTTGAATATAAGGGCAACTTGTTTCCGGCAATTGAACGGCCCAACACGGTAGCGTGTGTGGTAAAGATAGTTCCAATTTGTGGTACATGTTTATTTAAATAAAGCACACCTGTACCGGTCATCCATTCATGAAAATGTGCAAGCACTTTATCTTGAGCTGTGATAAAAAAGTCGTAAAAGCTTTGTATAATACGAGCCGACGCATATCCAAATAGGGCAGGTTCAATGTAATCCCACTGTCCCGAAAGGGAATCGAGGCGATGGCTTTCCCAAAATTCGTAGAATATTTTGTCTTTTTGAGAAAAATATGCCGTAAAATCTACTAAGATAGCTACAGGACTTCCTGCTATTTTCCACCGCCCTATTTTGCACTTTAATCCTTCGTTTTGGAGCTGACGTTGCCATGAGCTAAATAAAAATTTATCTTCGATAAATTCATTGTGTAAGGAACTTTCTTTCCAAACCTCCGGACCGATTAAAATATAACGATCGTTGAGTAAATCGGATAATGATTTAGCTTTGGTAGAAATAACGGTATAAATGCCTCCGACTTTGTTGCATACTTCCCAGCTAACTTCAAACAAATAATCGGGCAATTGTTTTGTATTGTTCATAGTAGTTCTTTATTTTGGTTTCAAAGATACATGTTAATTTACCTTATACGAATGACCCTTTTTAAGGGTTTTAAAAAGATATTAACAAATGTTTAAGTTTTTTATGTTTGCTGAAAGTACTTGATATTTGTTAATTTTAATGGTTTCAATAAAAAAAAACTGGGTAAAAAAAATTAGTGTACCTTTGTAGAAAAAAAATGAGTGAAATTGTTGTTAGCGGTATTCGTTCTACCGGCAATCTTCATCTGGGGAATTATTTTGGAGCAATAAGAAATTTTTTAAAATTGCAGGAACAACATCAATGTTATTTTTTTATAGCGGATTTTCATTCGTTAACAACTCATCCAACACCTTCCGATTTATTGGGCAATACGCGTCAGGTGCTTATTGAGTATTTGGCTTGTGGATTAGACCCGGAGAAATGTGTTTTGTATCGACAGTCGGATGTACACGAAATACCGGAGTTGTACTTGTTGCTCAATATGAATGCCTATTTGGGCGAACTCGAACGCTGTACGACTTTTAAAGAAAAAGCCCGTAAACAACCCAATAACATCAATGCTGGTTTGCTTACTTATCCGGTGCTAATGGCAGCCGATATATTGATACATAAAGCCTCAAAAGTACCCGTAGGCAAAGATCAGGAGCAACACCTTGAAATGACGCGAAATTTTGCAGCACGTTTCAATCGCATGTATGGTGTTGATTACTTTCCCGAGCCAGTAGCTTACAATTTTGGCAAGGAGTTAATCAAAATACCTGGTCTGGACGGTAGTGGTAAAATGGGCAAATCGGAGGGCAATGCTATTCATCTTTCCGACCCACCCGAAGTAATTCGCAAAAAAGTAATGAGAGCGGTTACTGATAGTGGACCTACACAAGCCAATCAGCCCATGTCGGAGCCAGTAGCCAATTTATTTATGCTTATGAAAATCATCTCGTCAACCGATACTTACCAGTATTTTCTCGATAGTTACAACCAGTGTACGATTCGATATGGCGATATGAAAAAGCAACTTGCCGAAGACATTATTGCGTTTATTAAGCCTATTTACGATAGAATTATAGAATTAAATAATCGACCGGATTATTTAAAACAAGTAATTGAATTGGGGGCCGATAAAGCTCGCCAGAGTGCGTCCAAAACATTAAAAGAAGTGAGAGAAATTATTGGATTTAAAGCATTTTAAAATTTATTGATTCGTTCATTCTTTGCTAAAACTTTAATAACAAAAAATTCAGAGAAAATAAATCTAAAATCATTTTACAATTTCAAATACATGTATATATTTGCTGCGGATTAACCAAAAATTTAAGACCATGGCTTACGTAATTTCAAACGATTGTACTGCTTGTGGTACATGTATCGATGAATGTCCGGTTGGTGCTATTTCCGAAGGCGACATTTATAAAATCGACCCCGAAGTAT
The DNA here is from genome assembly GCA_937960415.1 of uncultured Bacteroidales bacterium. Classification (GTDB taxonomy): domain Bacteria; phylum Bacteroidota; class Bacteroidia; order Bacteroidales; family GWA2-32-17; genus Ch61. The sequence goes on from CALGPK010000014.1 coordinate 37,675, forward strand.
GTACCGACTGTGGGGCTTGTGCAGATGTATGCCCTGTAGAAGCAATTCATCCTGCATAGTAGAAGCAAATGAAAGCAATAAAGGCTACCTATTGGGGTAGCTTTTTTTGTTTTATGCAATAGCGTTTTTTTTAAAAATTGTACTCTAAAATAAGAAGAGGACTAATATTCAATGGTTTTGTTGAATAAAATTTTTTATTCTTTTATTAAAGCTTTAACTGGTTCTATGCCGGTGTACGAATTCTCTTGTATTGCTTTAAGAACAGCACCACCTCCGGTAAAAATATAATAACGAGGACTATCGAGTGCAACAATATACAATCCGGGCAACAATCGCTTCAATTCCTGCATCGTATCGCCTCCGCCGTATAATTTAACCGAATCGGGGCTCTCATCTATAATTTGGTCTAAGGCAATGGTACCTTCGTTGAAATAGGGCATATAACCCATTACAGCATTGACGAAGATGGTTTTAGCAGCATGAAATTTATCGGCAATATCGGGTTCTTTAAAATTGTCGGATGTAACATCGAGAACATAGTTTAATGATGTGCCCGGTGTTAATTTTCGGATATCATGAGTTCGATACATGCCTTCTATCTTACCTTCGAGTGTATCGGATTCGACAATATAGGGGCATTCTATGATTTTATGTTCGTATTGCTTGCTAAATTCAACAAATTTTTGAGCATGTTGCAGGTCATCTTCATCAATTCCTTTGATAGAAAGTTGGTATTTGGCACATAAGTAAGCATTGTAAATAACTCCACCTAACATTAAATAATCTACTTGTTGCAGTAAAGCATATAATGGTTCAATTTTGGTGTCAAATTTGGCTCCGGCAACAACTGCCAAAAAAGGTCTGTTTGGATTGAATATACGTTCCAGATTTACCAATTCTTTTTGCATCAAAAAGCCGGCATACGATGGCAAATACTGGTTTACCTTAACGGTGGAGGCGTGGGGTTGCCACGAACCGAATGCGTCGTTAACAAAAATATCGGCCAAGCCTGCTAATTGATGAGCAAAGCGGTCGGCTTCCTCGCCTTTGGCCTCTTCGCCTTTAAACCAGCGTGTGTTGGGCAAATAAATGGCATCGAGTTTGTCTTCCTTAAGTTCACGTATCATGTGGTTGATGGAGGTTTCTATACCAAAATACCCAAAGTTGCCGTCTCGTGTAAACTCTGGAACTCCAATATTAATATGCAGTTTGTTTTGCAAATAATCGACTATTGGCTGCACCGAAGTATTAAAACTTATATCAATTTCACCGGTTTTTTTGTTTCGAGGACGCCCTACGTGGGTCATCAGAATAATTTTACCACCTTTGGCGTTAATGTAATAAAGTGTACCTAACGTTGCATCAATACGATATGGATCGTAGATTACTCCTTTTTTAACAACATTATGATCGACTCTAACCAGTACTATTTTGCCTTTTAGGCTTGCATCTTGAATGCCTCTGATAGGTAAATTTTGAAACATATTTTATATATTTTTTTGCAAAGATAATTTTTTTTAGTTATCTAATACAAACGATTATTTTGTTCTAAATCTACAATAACTTTTTCAAGAGCATTATCTAGCAAATGGTATGAGCTGTATTGATGATTGAATTTATAAACCGATAGCATTTCTATGGCTTTATTGAGCATAAGATTATCTTGAAATGAAATGACAAATATTTTTTGTGTTTGATGATAATTGGCAAGGTATTCTTGCTCGGTTTGTCCGGGTGTAGGAACCAGAATAGCTGTTCGTTGTAGTGCAATTAAGTCCATAATGGTGGAATACCCAGAACGGGCAACAATGTATTTCGAAGAGGAAATAAGCTGGTAAAGTTCGCTCGAATTGGCAAATGAATAAATAGTGATGTTGTTCTCTTGAATGATTTTTTTTGAATATTCGGGTTTTCCAAGTACTAATGCACATTGATACGGTAATTGTTTCATTTGTTTTAGAAGTAGTTCTGTAAAAATAGTACGCTGTGGTTCCGGACCGCTGATAATTCCGAGCACTTCGTACTTATGTTCAACATCTTGCACGGCTAAGGCTTTTTTTTCGAAGCGAGACAAAATTCCAATGTACTGTATGTTACAATTTTTGCTTATACTTAAATCGCCTGCAAAATTTGGAAATGATTGGATATCGGGAACCCAACCATATCGAAATTTTCGAATGAGCTTTTTTATTTGCCACGACAGTATAGGCTCAAAAAAACTCACATACGGAGGCAATTTAATGTTGATTTGATGAGTAATGACAACTGAAGGAATGGATCTGTAAAAACAACCCAAGCGACTATCGCTGATAATGAGATGAATATGGTACTTAGTTACCCAATGTTTAATATGCTTTTTATCGCGGATAATTCCAACATAAATCTTAGGTATCAGGCCTAATAAATCGAAAACATTTAATGCTCTTGATTTATATTTTATTTCGGGCGAACGATGAGGTATCCACTCGAACGGAATGTTTTCTTGTTGCAAAAAAAGAAATTGCGAACGAGAACAGGCTATGTACAATTTACAGTTATAATGAAGTAAGCGGTTTAAAATTGGTATGATACGCGAGACATGCCCCAAACCCCAGTCGAGTGGACATACCAGCACATTGTATTTGGAACGGTTTATACCCACAAAACCTTAATGCCAGATTGTTCTATTTGTTTGGCAACTTGTTCTATGACAGCAGACTCAATTTTTTGTAACGACGATAGTGGAGGTTTTCGGTCGAGTGAGTAAAGCATTACATATATAGGACGGATACGTTTATATATGTCTAATAATAACTGCACTTCTTCGTTGCTACTGTTGTCGACCCATTGGTTATTAACCAATCCTTTAACCAGCATGGTTTGTATAGCAATAGGTCTGTTAAGGTTTAAAAGGGTTTCAATATATTGTTCTAAATTAAATTTAGCGTGTGGTTGATTTATGCGTTTAATGGTTTCGTACTTTGCCGAATCTATTTTAAACACAGGCAAATCGATATACAAAAGCGATTGTTTTATGTCATGATGAAAGATGGTAGTTCCATTGGTGAGCAAGACAATTTTTTTGCCGTAAGCATATTTATCACGCAATTTGGCGACTTCTTGCGCAATGGTCAAAAATTCAGGATGTAGTGTGGGTTCACCGTTGCCAGCATAGGTAAGTACGTCAAGTGGTTGTTGCGTCGATTGAATAAAAGCTAAATTTTTTTCAAGTTCTTGTAAAAACACCTTTTTGTTAGCAAAAATATCATGTTGTGTATTTTCTGGATTCCAGCCACACTCGCAATAAATACAATTATAAGTACATATTTTGGAGTTTACCGGCAAAAGATTCATCCCCAGAGAATGGCCAAATCGCCTGCTTCGGACCGGACCATATATTATATGCTGAAATAAGATAGACATTTTTTTGCTAAAGTAACGATTTATCTCATTTTATGCAATAGTACATTTTCTAAAGCATAACTTTTAACTCAAATTATTGATGGGGAGATTTCAGACAGATCGAGTCAATAAGTTTACTTATTTAAAAAAACACTTTTTTGGTGTAGCGTCGGTCAATAGAAGTTGATTTTTCAGTGTAATAATGGGGTTTTAAGGAACATTTCTGACAACTATTCATCGGTTACTATTTTTCAATGGATTTTATGGAATAGGTAGAGATGTAAAATTACTCTTAATAAAGTGGTTATGATAAAAAAGCCTTTAAGTCATTTTTTTCTTTCAAAAAGACTATGCCTAAAAAAAGCAGTAATAATATTATGTGGGTAATATTTTTCAAGGTTACTTGTTGAATGTTAAGCCATTGAGCGACGAAAAAGAAAGCAAGTGCCGTCATTAAATAAAATGCAATAGAAAATATTGGATATTGAACAGGATAATATTTTTGTCCCCAAAAATATGAAATAACGGTCATGGTTGTGTAGCAAATAAGGGTAGTCCATGCTGCTCCGGCATAACCCATTAAAGGGATAAGTATTGTATTGAGAACGATGGTAATGGCAGCTCCCATACCTGTTAAATAAGCCCCAAACTGCGTTTTATTGGTTAGCTTATACCAGATAGAAAGATTGAAAAAAATACCCAAAAACAAATTTGCGAGTAACAAAATAGGAACAATGAATAAACCTTCGCGAAATTCTTTGCCTATAAAAAACTGAATATAATGAATAAACAACATAACGCTTAAAAAAATAACCAAGCCAAAAATGATGAAATACTTCATAACACGGGCATATAGCTCGGGTGCATTTTTTTCTTTCGATTGATTGAAAAAAAATGGCTCGGCTGCAAAGCGAAATGTTTGTATAAAGAGTGTCATAAGAATAGAAATTTTGTAATTAGCACCGTATATTCCTAATTGATACATAGCCTTGTTCTTGTCGGGGATGAGGTATTTGATTAGAATTCGGTCGAATGTTTCGTTAATCATACCGGCTAAACCGGCAAACAATAACGGTAACGAATAATGAAGCATTTTTTTAAATAAAGTCATATCAAAGGAGGGAGATAACTTTAAAAAGGGAAGCAACAAAAATAAAGTTATAACATTGGCTATAAGATTGGACACAAAAACATATCCAACGCCCAATTGCTGATTGTAGAAAACGCCTAATGAATATCCTTTGTTTATGAGATAGGGAAACCAAAGTAAAAAAACAAGGTTAGAAACTATGTTAATGATAATATTAGTTGTGCGAATAAAGACAAATACCCAAGCTTTGTTTTGTTGTCGAAGATATGCAAATGGTATGGCTGCCAAACTATCGCTAATCAAAATAAGTAGCAACAACCACAATAAATATGTTTGTTTTTCGTAATGTAGCAGATTGCTAAAAAAAGGAATAAGCAACGAAAAAAATATAAGAAAGAAAAACGAAGAACCCAACATTGCCCACAACGAGGTTGAATATACTTTTTGCGTAGTAACATCGTCTTGTACAAATCGAAAAAAGGCGGTTTCCATGCCATAGGTGAAAATAATAAGCAGAAACGACGAATATGCATATAACTCTGTTATAATTCCATACTCTGACGGACTGAATATGTTTGTATACAGTGGTACAAGTAAATAATTTAAAAACCGACCAACAATACTGCTAATGCCGTAGATTGCAGTTTGTCCGATTAGTGACTTAATGGCTCCCAAAGAAAATATTTTTATGCAAAATAAAGGAATTTATTCGAATATCGGAGAGTAAAAAATTATCATAAATTTTCACATTTTTATGTAATAGAAAATATATCTATATGCATAACGATATACCCAAATTATTTATGGGGAGACAGTAAACTTTTCTGGTGAAACGCCAGCAAAGCCTAAAAAAGTTGGTTTTTCTAATGAAATAATTGGGATAAAGAAAAACAAATGCTAAAACACAAAATTTGTATTTAAATGTGAATAAGCATTTAGAATACGAATATTCGATAAGTTGTTTTGTTTACTACATGAATAAGACTTAACACGTAAATAAAAGTGTTTTCCGAATGTAACTTTTTTATTGAATACTATGGAATTACATACTAAAAAGCAGGTCGATGCTTTTCGTTGTCATCGAAAAACATACTTAAATAGTTCTGATAACGTACTTCATGTATCTTACCTTCAACAACAGCGCTTTTAACTGCACATTCGGGTTCGGTAGTATGTGTACAGTTGTAATATTTGCAATTGGAGGTGAGGTTTAAAATTTCAGGGAAATAATGAAACAGTTCTTCTTTACGTATGTTGATAAAACTAAATCCTTTAATTCCGGGCGTGTCAATAATATAACCTCCAAAATCGAGTTCAAACATTTGCGAAAAAGTAGTAGTGTGCTTGCCTTTAAAATGCACGTGAGATATTTCTTGAACTTTAAGATTTAAATCAGGCTGTATGGAGTTAATAAGCGACGATTTGCCCACACCAGAGTTACCCGAAATGAGATTTATTTTACTTTTTAGTGCTGCTTTAAGTTCATCTATTCCTTCACCTGTTTTTGCCGAAGTTTTGAATACCGGATAACCTGCCAAACGATAAATTTGTTCGAAATGTTCGACTTCGTTTTTGATATTTTTGTACAAATCGCATTTGTTTAATATGAGAGCAACAGGTACACGGTATGCTTCGCACGAAACTAAATAACGATCGATAAATTCAAAGTTCGTTTCGGGGAAAACGAGTGTAACAACCAGATAAGCACAATCGATATTGGCAGCCATGATATGTAGTTGTTTAGAGAGGTTGACAGACTTGCGTACTACATAGTTTTTTCGTTCGAGCACTTCTACAATAACTCCCTGATGTTCAGCAACAGGTTCAAATAAAACCCAATCGCCAACCACAACGGGATTGGTACTTTTGCTTTCGTCTAAACGCAATTTACCTTTGAGTATGCATTTCCACACATTGCCCTGTTCGTCGCGAAGCGTATAGTGCTTGCCGACAACTTTTAAAACCAGTGCTTTTATCATGTTGCAAAAGTATCTAAAATTGGGCGAATAAAAAACTTAAAAACAAACTAAAATTATCATTTCACTCCATCACAAACAATGTTAATTTATTTGTAACAACATGATTGTAAAAACTCATTGATTAAAGTCGGAATGTAGTGTTTAATTTGCCGTACATTGTTAATAAATTTGTATAACAACAGACACCTACTTGTTTATTTGATGATACTAAATTACTTATTTCAAGACACTTTTAAATATAGCCAATCAATGGATTACCACCTAAAAAGAAATGAAACACTGCTTTTCGTAATAAATGGTACACGGATAAAGACCGATGATATCAATAAACGCCAATTAAATCCAGGTAAACTCGTTTTATCTGTGTTATCCGTGCTCTATTATATGTTGAAGGAAAGGCTTTGCTTACTGTGTTGGGTTCTATGATGGGGGGGTAACGAAATTCTCCATAAATAATTTGGGTTAATGCAATTTTTGGCTAATGAGGTGCAAGAATTCCGATCGGGTGGGTTCTTTTAAGAAAACACCTGAAAAGTCACTCGTTGTAGTAACACTGTTTTGCTTTTGAATACCACGTATCATCATACACAAGTGCTGTGCTTCTATAACCACAGCCACGCCCAGCGGATTAAGGGTTTTTTGTATACACTCTTTGATTTGGGTAGTGAGTCGCTCTTGTACTTGCAAGCGTCGAGCAAAAGCATCGACCACACGAGCTATTTTGCTTAAACCGGTAATATAGCCATTGGGAATATATGCTACATGAGCTTTGCCAAAAAAAGGTAACATGTGATGTTCACACAGCGAATATATTTCGATGTTTTTAACGATTACCATTTGTCGATAATCTTCCTGAAATTTTGCCGAATTTAGAATTTCCTCAGGATTGAGATGATAACCATGCGTAAGAAACTGAAGAGCTTTGGCTACTCGTTCGGGAGTTTTTAGTAAGCCTTCGCGCTGGGGATTTTCGCCAATTAAGCCAAGAATCCACTTATAATGTTCAGTTAAACTATTGGTTACCGATTCATTGTACAATTCTACCTTAGCAAAGCCTTCTTGTTCGGTAGGATCAAAAGATTTACCATTCATAAATTTTTTTTGCAAATGTACGTTATATTTTGGTTTGTCCCAATGATTGCATTAGAAGATTCTAATGCAATTAAGATACATTATGAGTTAGCCGAAATAAACTGCTTAAGTTTTTGAGCAGCGTTTTGTATAACTTCGATAGGGTGTGCTATGTTAAATCGAACAAAATGGTGTCCCTTAGGCGAAAAATGAATACCTGGAATAACGGCAACTTTTTGTTGTTCGTATAAATCAACAGCAAAATCGAAGCCGTTAGTAAAAGGTTCGGGAAGTCTTGCCCAAATAAAATAACCGCCATCGATAGGGGGAAGCTGAAAGTTTAATTCTTTAAGGACGCTGGAATAATAAAGAAATGATTGATAAATGTTATTTCGTGTTTGATGCACATAATTGTTTACAAAACCATGCTGAGTAATAAAATGAGCAATGGCTGTTTGAATTGGATTAGACACACATAAACCAGTATAATCGTGCATCGATCGAATTTTAAGCATATGCTGGGCATTGCAAATAAGATAGCCAACTCTCCATCCTGTTATAGAATAGAGCTTAGAAAAGCTATTGACGTAGAACAAGTGTTGATTTGCTGTATCGAATGGTATAACTGGCATGTTGGTAAAGTATATCTCCCGATATACCGCATCTATTAGCAAATAGCACGAATATTTATTTGAAAGTTGCAATAATATAGTTACTTCTTCGCTGGTAGCAATTCGTCCAAGCGGATTTCCGGGCGAATTGAGAAAAATGAGATGCACGCCTTCGTTTTTTATGGTCCATTCTAATTTATCATAATCAATGGCATTGTGGGTCAAATCAAATGAAATAAAACGGTCGCCGAAAATTTTTGGCAAATTGTTGTACGACTCATATACTGGGTCAAAGCCTAAAACCGTTAATTTGCCATACATTTGTTTTAGATAGAGATAAACAAGCGTAATGGCTTCGGTAGCTCCTTGTGTGATGAGTATTTCATTACTCGAAACTGTTCCATATTGGCTGTAATGTTGCACAATATGATCGATAAGCGTAAAATTGCCAATACCTGGTGCATATTGGTGTACATCGGGTCTTGTGGCTATTTCGGAAAGTATTTGTTTGAGTTCGTTAGGAGGTGCAAAACCGGGCAATCCTTGAGCTAAATTAATTCCTCCCAATTGCTTAACTTTATTGCTGAAAAAGCTGATTAACGATCCTTGGGGTATTGTGTATTTTGCTGTCATACTAATTGGCTAACAAACGTTTTACCACATCGGCAATGTCTTTGTTGTTTGCTTGTCCAGCAAGTTTTTTTGAAGCCACAGCCATAACTTTTCCCATATCGGATGGAGATGAGGCTCCAACTTCGATTATAATTTGCTTTAACTTCTTTTCTAGTTCATCGATGCTAAGCATCTGGGGTAGATATGATTGGATAACCGATGCTTCGAATAATTCTTTTTCGGCCAATTCGGGACGGTTGTTGTTTTTATAAATTTCGGCACTATCGAGTCGTTGTTTGTGTAATTTTTGAATAACTCGTATTTCATCTTCATCGCTTAATTCGTGCTGTGCGTTTTCTGTTTTTGCCAGCAAAAAGGCTGCTTTTATTGCTCGCAAAGCTTCTAAGCGTTCTTTTTCTTTGGCAAGCATTGCCTTTTTTATGTCATCATTTATTTTATCAAAATATTTTCCCATAATTTTAGTTTTTTAATCGACATTATCGTGCAAAAACGAATTATTTTCGCGCAAGATATAATTTTGGTTTGAAGTAATAAACATATTCGATGGTTCTTGCGATAGTTTATTGCTATCTATTTTTAAGTTGTGACCTTTACGCTTATTGGCAGGAATATTTTCCAACATATCGATATCCATATCGGCCGACAAATCGTAATTTACTTTAGAGGTATTATCTGAGGTAGGGAAGTCTATTTGGGTTTGTTTACTATTTACATAAATTATTTCCTGTTCTTTTGGAGGGTCAACAACAACAATGGTTTTATCGGTTTTTGGAGGTTCAGGGACAAAAGTTTCGGTTCCAAAGCCAGTAGCAATAATAGTAACAGATATTTTGTCGCCCATTTTAATATCTTTACCTACTCCGAAAATAATATCAGCATTATTGCCGGTAGTTTCTTGCAGGTATTCTGTTATTTGCGAAATTTCGTCGATGGTTATTTCGGGATCGCCGCAGGTTATATTTAAAAGAATATTACGTGCTCCTTTAATTTCGTTATTATTAAGCAAAGGTGAATGTAGGGCTTGTTTAATTGCCTTGTGAGCTCTATCTTCTCCATCGGCAATACCACTTCCCATAATAGCTACTCCACTATCGGTCATTACAGCTTTAACATCGGCAAAGTCGACATTGATGTGACCGGGCAAGGTAATAATTTCGGCTATTCCTTTTGCAGCAGTAGCCAGTACATCGTCGGCTTTCGAGAAGCCTACACTATACTGCAAATCGCCAAACATTTCGCGAAGGCGTTGATTATTGATAATAAGCAACGAATCGACATAATTTTTTATTTCTCGAATTCCCTCTACTGCTTGATTTAAGCGTTTTTTTCCTTCGAATTCGAATGGTAGTGTAACAATGGCTACAGTGAGTATCCCCATTTCCTTAGCTGTTTTTGCAATAATGGGAGCAGCACCAGTTCCTGTTCCACCGCCCATTCCTGCGGTAATAAACACCATTTTGGTATGATTCGAAAGTACTTCTTTAATCTGGTCGAGACTTTCGATAGCAGCTTGTCTTCCTATTTCGGGACGGCTACCAGCTCCCAAACCTTCGGTTAGGGTTTGTCCAAGTTGAATTTTAATCGGAACAGGACTTTTGGCTAAAGCCTGAATATCGGTATTGCATACTACAAAATCTACATCTTTTATCCCTAATTGATACATATAATTTACAGCATTGCTGCCACCACCACCAACTCCGATAACTTTAATGATAGACGGAACACTGGTTTCCATCTCAAAATCTAAAATGTTGTCATGTTCTTTCATAGTTGTATGGTTTTTAAATTATTTTTCCATTTCGGTATCGATGTTAGTAAAGACTTCGGAAAACATTTTTCCAATTCCATTTAAAAAAATTCTAAATATTCCTTTTCTTTCGTTTGCATCTTTTTTGTTATCGATAGCATTAGCATTTATTGGCTCATTATTAAAAACCGTTTTTTCTGCATCGGTTTTTGTTGGCTCTTCTTGGTACGCATTATTATCCATATCTTCCAATGCAAGCATTAAAAGCCCAACTGAAGTAGCAAATTGTGGGTGATTAAACGATTCTTTTAAAACACTTTTAAGGTATATATTTGGTATTCCTAAACGCACATCACGACCTAACTTATATTTAATAAGCTGACGAATATTCTTTAACATCGATCCTCCGCCAGTAATAACGATTTCAACATGATTGTTTTTACTAACTTCTTCATTTTTGGATATTTCGTGATCAATAAAATCTAAAATTTCTTCAACTCTTGCTTGTATAACACTTGTCAAAATATTTGAATCAATAATAAGCGGATCTTTAACTTGCATTTTATTTTCTATCACCAATTGCTTCGATGGTTCGTTATTTAACATAATAGCACTGCCGTGGTTTTTCTTTAAATATTCGGCATCTTCAAATGTCATATTGAAGTTTTTTGCAATATCGTTTGTAATTACATTACCACCGAAAGGAATCACAGCAGTATGCAAAAGCATGTTGTTGTGGTAAATAGCTATATCGCTTGTACCACCACCAAAATCTATCATGATAATGCTTTTCTTAAACTCTTCATTGGTTAGCACTGCCCTTGACGATGCCAACGGTTCGAGAAAAATGCCCAAAAGTTCTAAACCGGCTTTTTCAACGCTGGTTTGTATGGCTTGAATATTTACTTGTTTACCAATAACAATGTTGAAACGAATAGTTATTCTTTTACCTACACAACCTATTAAATTTTCGATTCCTTCTATTTGTTCATCGTCGAGAATAACAGATTTCGGAAGGACTTGAATGATTTTTTCGTCATTATTGATGGGAATGTTGTATTGTTTTCTTATATATGAATCTATTTCTTCTTGGGTTATAGGCTCGTTTTGTTTATCGCGTTCAATAACTATGGAGTTGATCAGTGTGCGAATGTTCTGACCGGCAATACCAACATAAACTTTATGAACAGTAACTCCAGCCTGATTTTGTGCAATAGCCAAAGCCTCCTGAATGCTTTTGATGGTATTTATAACATTGATTACATTGCCTCGTCTGACTCCTTTTGACACAACTAAACCACAGCCCAAGATATTAAATGTATTTTCGTTTATTCGATTACCTATTAAAGCAACTATCTTGGTCGTGCCAATATCAATTATTCCAACTATTTTATTGTTTTGATCCATATAATTATATTTTTTTTGTACAAACTATTTGTTTCTTATACTTTAAATTGACTTTTGAAAAGGCTTCCAAATTAAACTTTGGTACGATTTGTTTGTAAAAAGCTTTGAGCTTAATAAACTTATCATAAAGTTCAGAAGTGTCGCCCAATTCGATAATAATATTACCAAACTTGGGAACTAACTCAAATTCATTGTTTTCGTTTACATAAATTTGCTCAAACATAGCACGCCATAAACTATCGTTGTAAATATAATGGGAAATATAATACAAATCGTCGAGCAATGTTTTTCTTGGTAATTGTTTTTGTTCTTCGGCTTCAAAAGCTTTTTTATTACAATACAGAGCGTAGGGTTCGTTGAGATTCCCCGTGGCCACTAAGACACGTGCCGTATAGTTTTCGGACAAGGGGAACAATACTCCTTCATGATCGACGTAATAACTTTCGTAATTATAGTTTATTACTCTTAACATAGGAGTACGCTGAATAACATCGATAAATATTTTACCATCGATAGTTGTATAAACCTGAACGTTGTAAATGTGCGACATTCTCTTTAATTCTGTTTCAAGTTCATTTAAAGGCAAGGTCGATATGAATTCGTCTTTAAGTTTAAAATTATGTTCATTTAAATAATTTAGAATATCGTTTGTTTTTAAAAAGTGATTATCGTTTGAATCTAAAATGCGAACCAATATTTGATTGCAGCGAATTTCTGTACGCTTTTTTTCGGTAAAGCCAAGAGTTACCACTAATGTGCCTGTAAGAAAAAGCCAAACAATCGTTTGCCAGATTCTATTTATCCATTTACTTTTCATTCAAGAAGTTTTTTTATTGGTTCAACCCATTGTTCAATGTTACCTGCCCCCATAGTTACAAGCAAACGTGGTTTCTTTTGTTTTATCCATTCGAGCAAATAAGCTGGCTCTATCAATTCTTTTCTTGACAACGTTACTTTGTTTAAAATTAACGTACTATCTACTCCCTCCATAGGCAATTCGCGTGCAGGATAAATAGGAAGCAAACACAGGTCGTCGAGCAAGCTTAATGCCTGAGCAAATTCGTTGGCAAGATATTTGGTACGTGAATAAAGATGTGGCTGGAATATACCCGATATTGGCATCTGAGAAAATACCTCGCGTACCGAAATAATGAATGCCTTTATTTCTTCGGGATGATGTGCATAATCGTCGATAAAAATATGTTTACTATTGTTGACGATGACATCAAAACGACGTTTAACACCCATAAAACTCTCAACAGCCGATTTTACTTCTTCGACACTTAATCCCAACCACAACGCCATAGAACTTGCAGCAAGAACATTTTCTACATTGTATCGACCTGTAATACCGGGTTTCAAATCAACAATTGTACCCCACGGAGTATGAACATTAAAACAATAATAACCTTGCTCGTTGCGTATGTTTGAAACATAACAATCGGCATTACATTCGTCAACCGAATAGGTTGCCGTATTCAAATGGAGCGTATTAAAAAGATTATTTATTGACTTCTTTAACAATAATTTGCCGTCGTTTTTGATTTTATAGATATAATCCTGATATGCTTGTTTAAGTGCTTCGTACGAATGATATATATCCAGATGATCGGCATCAACAGCTGTAATAATCGATGCTTCGGGTAATAAATGTAAAAAAGAACGATCGTATTCATCGGCCTCTGCTACAACCCAAGAGCTTTGCGGGTTGTATAAAAAGTTTGATTGATAATTTTTTACAATACCTCCCAAAAAAGCATTACACGAACGACTGGACTGATAAAAAATGTGAGCCAACAACGAACTTATGGTCGTTTTGCCATGAGTACCGGCTACAGCAAGTGTTTTATAAGAACGACAAATGTCCCCCAAAACTTCTGCTCGCTTATACATATCAATCCGATGCTCATGTAGCCACTGTATAATTGGGCTCGAAGCGGCAACTGCTGGAGTGTAAACAACAAGCAGTGCATCTTTTCCGTACGTAGAAACTATCTTTTCGACATGTAATGGTGTTTCGTCGAAGTGGATATAAGCACCAAGAGACTCCAACATGCGTGTGTTTTCGGAACGATTTGCATCGTAGCCATAAACCGCATAACCTTTCAACAAAAAATATCGTGCCAGAGCACTCATTCCTATGCCCCCTATACCAACAAAGTATGCTATGTTTTGTTGTTTGAGCATTATTTTTTTGACAATTTTAGAATTTCTTTAGCAATTATTTCGTCCGAGTTTTTTATAGCCATACGAACTATATTGTTCCGATAAACATTCAACCGAAATTCATCGTTTAATAGCTTAATAACCTCATCGACCAGTTTGTTGCGAGCTTCTGCATCGGTTATAAGCATAGCGGCATCGTTCTTAACCAGAGTCATAGCGTTTTTAGTTTGATGGTCTTCGGCTACGTTGGGTGAAGGTACTAATACTGCTGGTTTTGCTGTCAAACTAAGCTCCGAAATAGTAATAGCACCTGCACGCGATATTACTACATCGGAAATAGCATAGGCAAAGTCCATTCGGGTTATGAAGTCAAAAACCTTAATACCGTCGTAATTGAGTGTTCGAACTTTTTCGAGAGCAATGGGATAAAAAGCCTTGCCAGTTTGCCAAATAAGTTGTATATTGTGTTGGGCAAATTTTTCTAGATTGCGATATATGCTTTCGTTGATGGTCAGCGCTCCCAAACTACCTCCCAGCGACAAAACCGTCTTTCGATTGCCTTTTAGCTGAAAAAACATAAAGCCTTCTTCCTTTGTTTTCTGATTGATGTTCAATATATCCTGTCGAACCGGATTGCCAGTAATTAAAATTTTTTCGGGCGGAAAATATCGCTCCATATCCTGATATGCAACACATATTTTATCTACCATTTCGCCTAGTATCTTATTAGTAATACCTGCATACGAATTTTGTTCCTGTATTAACGTTGGAATGCCTTTTTTGCTTGCTACTCGCAAAACAGGTCCGGAGGCAAATCCGCCAAAACCGGCTACTACATCAGGTTCAAATTCTTTAATGACTTGCTTAGCCTTTTGGATACTGCTATATAGCTTGAAAAAAAAGGTAATGTTAGACAAACTGAGTTTTCGCTGAAATCCTCTAACAGGTAAACCAACTATTTTATATCCGGCAGCTGGAACTTTTTCCATCTCCATTTTGCCCTCAGCGCCTACAAATAATATTTCCACATTGGGCTGGAGTCGCTTTAATGCATTAGCTACAGCTATTGCTGGGAATATATGACCTCCCGTACCTCCTCCGCTGATGATTATTTTAATGACACTCATAATTTAATTACTTGTTGTTTCGCTTTCTTTTTTATTTTCATCTTCAACAACAGAAGAATCATTCTTAGTTTCAGGGTTTGTTTTACTTTGCTTAATTTGATTGCTAATATTTAAAATTATTCCCAACGAAACGCTGGTAAAAATTATCGAAGTTCCACCCATACTCACCAATGGTAGAGTTTGTCCTGTTACGGGAAATATTCCTGTAGCAACTCCCATATTTATCATTGCTTGTAACACCAGCAATATTATCAATCCTATTGCTAGTAAAGCCTGAAATGCTTTTTGTGAATTTTGAACAATAATTCCCACTCGGAACAATAAAATCAGGTACGACAAGACAACAACAAAAGCGCCAAAAAAGCCATATTCTTCAATAATAATAGCGAAAATAAAATCTGAATACGGGTGTGGCAAAAAGTTTCGTTGTGTACTGTTTCCGGGTCCTTTACCAAAAAATCCACCCGAAGCTATGGCTATTTTCGATTGTTCTATCTGATAGACATCGTCGCTATCGGCTTTTTCTTTATTAAAATAGGTTTCGATACGATTTTTCCATGTCGAAACTCTTCCTTTATCGGGGAAAAACAATAGTGCAATACCGATAAACAATGCCGCCGAAACTATTCCGATAATTACAATAGTAAATATATACTTAAACCTCATTCTACCTAAAAACAAAAGTATAATAGAGCTCAAAAAAAGTATGGCTGCTGTTGAAAAATTAGCTGGCAATATCAAACCACAAATCAAAAAGATAAATAAAACTAACATTCTGAATTCTCTTTTAAACGAGACTTCTTTGTCGCTGCTTTGATATTTAGCTAAAAATCGTGAAATGAAAACAACCAGCGAAAATTTTGCAAAATCGGACGACTGAAAAGAAATACCTGTTCCCGGCAGTGTAATCCAGCGAGATGCTTCGTTTAAACTAGTGCCTTTGAATAATGTATAAATTAGCAATGGTAAAGTTAAAATAATTAGTACATACGATAAACGGTTGTACAAAGAAACAGGTATATTCTGAAAAAAAAGTATAATAACGATGCCTAATAGCAGAAGACCCCCATGTCTGAATAAATAATACATTAAGTTTCCTTCTTGATATCGAAAGGCAAGCGTTCCGGTGGAACTGTAAACAGCTAAAAGCGATGCAAGAGATAGGAGAAAAATAATTCCCCAAATTGTTTTATCACCTTTAAATATGTTCGAAATATGGTTCATTTTTATAAATCTCTAACAGCATTTTTAAATTTTTTGCCTCTATCTTCGTAGTTTTCGAATAAGTCGAAACTGGCACATGCTGGCGATAGCAGCACAGTGTCGCCCGGAACACCCATTTTGTAGGCAGCTCTGACAGCATCTTGCATATTATTTGTTTCTACTATTGGAATGTTGAAATGTTTAAAAGCTTTAACAATTTTACTATTATCTACTCCCAGGCATACAATGGCTTTTACTTTCTCCTGTACCAACGAATAAAGTGCCGAATAATCGTTACCCTTGTCGATACCGCCAACAATCCAAATAATAGGTTTTTTTACCGTTTCAAGTGCATACCATACCGAATTTACATTCGTTGCCTTGGAATCGTTAATAAACTCAATGCCACGAATTTTCAATACGCGTTCCAATCGATGCTCTACTGTCTTAAAATCGCTTAACGATTCGCGTATTACCTCCTTTCTAATACCAGATACAAACGATGCTATACCCGCTGCAAGCGAATTATACTGATTGTGTTTGCCCTCTAAAGCTAATTCGAATATTGACATAACCATCTGATTTTTATTATATTTAATAACTAATTGATTTTCTTTTACATAACCTCCTTGTTCTACATTTCGAAGAATACTAAATGGAAGTCGTTGAGAATGAATACTATATTGGTCTAACGTGCAACGCAATACTTCATCGTCGTAGCAATAGATAAAATAATCATTGGCAGTTTGATTTTTGGTAATTCTAAATTTGCTTGCAATGTATTTGTCGAATGAATAATCGTAACGATCGAGATGGTCGGGGGTAATATTAGTAATAATAGCGATATTGGGTTTAAAGTTAACCGTATCATCGAGCTGAAAACTGCTAATTTCGAGAACGTAATAATTGTAATTGTTTTGTAAAACCGATAAGGCAAAACTTTTGCCTACATTGCCAGCTAAACCAACATGATATCCGGCTTTTTTGAAAATGTGGTACGTTAGCATGGTTGTAGTTGTCTTTCCATTGCTGCCAGTAATAGCCACTACAAATGCCGATGTGTATTGCGACGCAAATTCTATTTCGGAAATAACCGGTATTCCTTTCTGTCTTATAGCCTTCATGATTTCAGACTTTTCGGGAATACCCGGACTTTTGACAACTAAGTCGGCTTGTAAAATTGTTTCTATAGAATGTGTTGCTTCTTCGAAGGGAATAGAGGCTTCGATAATGGGCTTTTTGTAAGCATCTTTAATAATCGATGCGTCGGAGACGAAAACATCGTAACCTTTGCTTTGAGCAAGCAAGGCTGCTCCCATTCCGCTTTCACCACATCCTAATATGACAACTTTTTCGCCCATTAACGTACTTTCAAGGTTATGATAGTTAATACAGCAAGCATAATGGCCACAATCCAAAACCGGGTTACTATCTTGGGTTCGGGATATCCTAATTTTTGAAAATGGTGATGTATGGGTGCCATTTTAAATACCCGACGTCCTTCGCCGTACTTCTTTTTTGTATGCTTGAACCAAAAGACCTGTACGATAACCGAAAGATTTTCGACAAAGAAAATTCCACATAAAATGGGCAATAAAATTTCTTTTCTAACCAAAATAGCGAAAACAGCAATAATACCACCCAATGCCAAACTTCCGGTATCACCCATAAAAACCTGAGCAGGATAACTGTTGTACCAAATAAATCCAACGGTTGCACCGATAAATGCTGCTGCAAATACCACCATTTCGCCAGAATATGGAATATACATAATATTTAAATAGTCGGCAAAAATGATGTTGCCCGATACATAGGCAAATATTCCGAGTGTAGTGCCAATAACCGCCGATGTTCCGGCAGCAAGTCCATCAAGCCCGTCAGTCATATTGGCTCCGTTCGATACAGCCGTTACTATAAAAATAACTGCTATTACAAAGACCACCCAAACCCATTGTTTACGCAACCTATCATTTAAAAAGAACAATAGCCATTCGTAGTTAAATTCATTGTTTTTAACAAAAGGTATAGTTGTTTTGAACGATTTAACATCTTCCGACAAACGTATTGATTTGCTTTCGTACGACGATGAAACTTCGTTCGGAGCAGCCTGCATAACCACTTCTTTTTTAAGTTTTTCGCGAATTACTATATCATCGCTTTTGTAAATAACTAAACCTATCAACAACCCCAGAACAACTTGTCCAATTATTTTAGCCTTACCATGCAAGCCTTTTTTGTCGTGTTTAAAAACCTTAATATAATCATCGACAAAACCAATAAAACCTAACCAAATCGTTGTAAGGAGTAGCAGTATGATGTAAATATTGTGTAGCTTGGCAAATAGCAAAGTTGGAATAACAATGGACGATAAAATAATAATACCGCCCATCGTTGGTGTTCCTTGTTTGTTCATTTGCCCCTCTAACCCTAGGTCTCTTATCGTTTCGCCTATCTGCTTTTTCTGTAAAAAGCGAATTATTTTTTTGCCTATGAAGAGCGAGATTAACAACGATAGCAATATAGCCATGCCGGCACGGAACGAAATGTAATTAAACAACCCTGCTCCGGGAAAATCGAACTGCTTATCGAGATATGTAAACAAATAATAAAGCATATAATGTTTATTTAATTGTTTCTTTTATCACCATCCTATCGTCAAAAGGATATTTTACGCCTTTTATTTCTTGATAATTTTCGTGTCCCTTGCCTGCTACTAAAACAATATCGTTTTTTTGAGCAAGTTGCAGGGCTGTTCTAATGGCTTCTTTACGATTAACGATAGTTAGTGTTTTTTTTAAATCATCATCAGACAATCCTTTTTTCATATCGGCAATAATATCTTCGGGTTCTTCAAATCTTGGATTGTCCGATGTTAAAATAACGGTATTGCTCCATTTAGCAGCTTCGGCAGCCATTAGCGGACGTTTACTCTTGTCTCTATTACCACCTGCTCCGATTACTGTAATAATGTGTGCTTTGTCTTGTTTAATGTCGTTAATGGCAGATAACACTTTTTTTAGAGCATCGGGTGTATGAGCATAATCTACAATAGCAATGTAGCCTTCTTTTGAAACAAAATATTCAAACCTTCCATCAACGGGCTTCAATAAACTCAAATGTTTTAGTACATCATCCTTAGGCATACCGAGTAATACAGAAGTGGCATATATAGCTAGCAAATTGTAAACGTTAAACTCGCCTATCAGATTTACAAAAATCTCTGTTTTGTCTAGCTGAATTAATGTGCCGTTAAGATGTTTTTCCAGAATTCGTGCATGAAAATCGGCCAGAGTTTTAAGTGCGTAGGTATAAACGGTAGCTTTTGTATTCTGTACCATTACTTTTCCGTTTTTATCATCGATATTAGTAAGTGCAAAAGCCGATTCGGGCAACAGGTCAAAAAAAGTCTTTTTGGCTTGCAAGTATGCCTCAAATGTTTTGTGATAATCGAGATGATCGTGTGTAATATTGGTAAAAATGCCCCCATAAAAATGAACTCCCTCTATGCGATGTTGTACTATGGCATGCGAACTTACTTCCATAAAGCAGTATTCGCATTTTGCTTCTACCATTTTATTCAACAGACGCTGCAACTCGATAGGGTTAGGTGTAGTATGAGTAGCAGCAAACAGTTTCGAGTCGACATAATTTACCACTGTCGATAGCAAACCACATTTGATACCCATTAGGCGATGTAAACGATACAACAACGTAGCTACCGTAGTTTTGCCATTGGTACCTGTAACGGCCACTACTTTGAGTTTAGTAGAAGGATGGTCGTAATAGATGGAAGCTATTTTACCCGTTATTTTTCGAGTATCTTCAACTTTTATGTACATAACGTCGCTGCGAGTATCAAATGGTATTTTTTCGCAAACAATAAAACGAGCACCGTTTAGAATAGCTTCGTCAATATAATCGTGTCCATCTAACGATATGCCTTTTATGGCAATAAACATCGAATTGGGTTTTACGTTTTTGGAATCGATAAAAATCTTATTGACACAGGGATTTTGGACTTCGCCCTTAGTTTCAATAACCGCTATATTTTTTAATATTTCGTGAATATCTTTCATAATTATCCTAATTCTATGTAAACTAAATCGCCTTTGTTAATAGATGTACCGGGCGGAATAGATTGCTTGTAAACCTTTCCCCTGCCTACTACTCTTACTTCCAGCCCCACATTTCCCAACACATGTATAGCATCTCGAAGCCCCATACCTATAACGCTTGGCATGGTTTTGCTATTTAACTTAACAGGAGTTGGTTTAAACTTTATTTGCTGCTCCGATGTATTTGGTTCGACCCATTCGGATAACACCTGCTTTTCGCCATTCCACTTTAGTTGATTGATTATTTGCACGTAATCCCACGCATAACCAATTTTCCCTTCTGGGAACAGAAAATCGGACTTTGCAAGCAAATTAAAGTTTTTTTGTATCTCTACGTGGGTTGCATATATTTTATCGGCTATTTCCTTAAATATTGGTCCTGCTACAACATTTCCGTAATAAACACTTTTAGAAGGCGAATTTACAACAACGACGATACTATATTTTGGATTGTCGGCTGGAAAGTAACCTACAAACGATGCCCGATAGGTTTTTTGAGCATTTTCGTCGCGATAACCATATTTACCACGGGCTATTTGTGCTGTGCCAGTTTTGCCGGCAATTTTATATGGTGTGCCCGAAAGGTTTCTGGCTGTACCTTTTTCAACAACGGCTTCCATCATTTTTTTTAGGGCATCTAAAGTTTCTTTCGAACAAATACTTGGATTAATAACCTGTGTGTCGAATCGTTTGAACACTTCGCCATGATGTCTTAATTCTTTAATCAACTTAGGCTTTACCATAACTCCATTGTTTGCAATGGCATTGTAAAGCGTAAGTATTTGCATGGGTGTTATCTTTACCTCATAACCAATAGACATCCATGGCAGGGTTAATCCAGACCACGAAGTGTCGGATGGGTCTTTTATAACAGGAATGCCTTCGCCCTTAATATCTAAACCCAATTTTTCGTGTAAATGAAGTGAGTAAATACGCTCCACAAAAGCCTTAGGATTCTTATCAAAACAATTTTTAATAATTTTTGATGTACCTACATTAGAAGAATATGCAAACACCTCGCAGGTCGTTATTTTACCATAACCACCTTCATGCGAATCTTTCATTTTCGCTCCGTAGTAACTAATAACTCCATTGCCAGTATTGATAGTATCGGTAAGCTTTATACAACCTTCCTCCAAAGCAGCAAGCATCGATACCAGCTTAAATGTAGAGCCTGGTTCAACGCTTTCGCCAATAACGAAATTAAATTTTTCAACATAAGTTTTCTTGGTCGTATCATACTGCAAATTAGCTATAGCTCGTATTTCGCCGGTTTGTACTTCCATCACGGCTACACATCCATAAGCGGCCTCGTGTTTTTGCAAATTTGCAAGTAAAGCATGATGTGCAACATCCTGAATATTAACATCAATGGTCGAAATAATATCGAAACCGTCCTTAGGCTCTATGGCATTACCATTGTTTATTGGCATCCATATATTGCCCGATAGTCGTTGCATAAATTGTATTCCTTCTTTTCCTCTTAAATAGCTGTCGAAAGCTCCTTCAATTCCAACTACAACTCTGTCTTGAGTAATATAACCAATGGTTCGAGCTGCCAGATTTTCATAAGGTTTAATGCGTACAAAGATTTGGTTTGCAATAAAACCTCCTTTATTCTGTCCTAAACGAAACAAAGGAAGTTGTTTAAGGCGTTTATATACTTGATAATCAACTTTGCGTTTTAGTAAGTAATAACGGTCTCCTCGTTTGTAAGCACGAACCAATTCGCTTTTGTATGTTTTAGAGTCCTTATCTTTAAAAATTTGTGAAAGATAAATACTCAACGAATCGACATGTTTGTAAAATGTATCTTTTTTCAGGCCTTCAGCTCTAAAATCGATGTGTATTTCGTAATACGGTACAGATGTAGCCAGCACTTTCCCGTCGTTCGACAAAATATCGCCGCGCATGGGCTGAATAACAATATTACGCTGCGAAAGCTCAAGAGCTTTCGATTTCCAATAACTCCCCTCGAACAACTGTAGATAAAGCACTTTTCCCAAAACCACAGCACCAAATAATGCTACACCTACGTATAACATACCTAATCTCGATAATATTTCCTTCTTTATTTCGGACATGATACGGTAATTTTGTATGGTGGTTCTTCAGAAGGATATAAGTCAAGATTATGCTTTACTACCAATCTTTCGACTTCACTTTGCTGCGATATTTTCATGAGCATTGAAGTAATGGTAAGCTGTTCTGCCTTGAGTTCATCAACTTCTTTTTTCAAACGTACGGTGTCGCGTACAATTTTCTCGGCATGATTGCGGTTTGCTATGTATATTAAGGCTAAAAAAAACAGAAAAATAATAAACCAAATATTTTTAAAAACAATTTCACGCGATAGAAAAGTTCCGTCGATGATTGACCGAACAATATTTTTCTTTGAGGCTTCTTTATGTTGTTCATAGTTAATCATAATCGCTCGGCTATTCTAAGTTTTGCACTTCGTGCACGATGGTTTTCATTAATTTCATCTAAGGCAGGTACAACAGGTTTTTTGGTAATTACCAAAAAAACTTCGTTTATCACATTTCCTTTTACATCTTTTTCGATAATCCCCTCGGTATTCCCCGAACGAAAAAAATTCTTTACTAATGTATCTTCGAGCGAATGATAAGTTACAATACACATTCTGCCGCCTCTTTTTAAAAAATGAAGCGATTTGATAAGCATTTCTTTCAGTGCGTTTAACTCGTCGTTTACTTCAATTCTTAGTGCCTGAAAAACTTTTGCAAAAAATTTGTATTCCTTACCCTTAGGTGCAAATGGTTTTAATAAACCGACCAATTCTTGTGTTGTTCGAATGGGCTTAAGTTCTCTTGCGTTGACGATTGTTTGGGCAATTGGCCTCGATTCTTTTAATTGGCCATAATAAAAAAATATTTTAGCTAGCTGCTCGGATGAATATGAGTTTAAAACACTTGCAGCATTGAGCTTTGCATCTTTATTCATTCGCAAATCGAGTGTGGCATCGAAGCGAAATGAAAAACCACGTTCAGCTGTGTCGAACTGATACGAAGAAACACCAAGGTCTGCAACGATGCCATCGACCTCCTTTATTCCCAAATACTCGAGAAAATTGTTGAAATAGCGGTAATTAGCATGAAACAATTTAAGACGACTATCGTCAATGGCGTTTTTTATGGCGTCGGCATCGCAATCGAATGCTACTACCGTAAGTTTTTTCTCTGCATCTAAAATAGCCTTTGTATATCCTCCGCTACCATAGGTCATATCAATATAAACTCCGTTCTTTTTAACACGAAGTCCTTCTTTAACCTCATTCAGCAATATAGGTACATGATAGAAGTTCATAGCTGAGCGTTGTTTGACTCATTGTTCCCCAGTATTTTTTCGGCCAGTAATGCAAATTCCTCGTCGCTTAATGTTTGCGATTCGTAAGTTTGTTTATCCCAGATTACAATTTTATCGTCTTGCCCCACCAAAATCACATCCGAACGAATACCTGCCCACTCCAAAAGTCGTTTAGGAATCAACAAACGACTATTGTTGTCGAGTGTAATTTCGGCAGTTCCTTTAAAAAATTCTCTCAAAAATTCAGCATGAGCACGATTATAAGGATTTATTCTTAATCGTAATAGTGAAATTTGTCGCTCCCACTCCTCGTATGGATACAATAACAAACATTTCTCGAAAATAGCTTTTTTCACAACAAATCGGTCAATTACCCTATCGCCCATCTGCTTTTTAAATGCTGATGGTAGCAGGATTCTACCTTTAGAATCTGCCTTGCAGGGATAATCTCCGACAAAAGTAATCATGTTAAAAATTTAATACCCAAAAATAAGCAATTTTTTCCCACTTTAATACAAAATTTCCCATTTTTTACCACATTGTTAATAACTTTTTTATTATATTGATATTCAATTTATTACAGATTTTAACTAAATTTAACTGTTTTACAACGAGTTAAGTATTTTCTTTTTTTCATGAAATTCTTTTCGTTTGGTAATTTAAAAAATGTGTATTTTTGAAAAAAATAAATTTTACTGTACTATGGCATTATCAAAGCGTCCTTACGAAGGAAAAACTTTAGCAATATTAACCGGCGGTGGCGACACTGCTGCATTAAATGCAAGTATCGAAGCTATTAAAAGCCGTGCTTCGGCTCTGGGGTTTCGTGTTTATGGTATTCGAAAAGGCTGGAAAGGTTTGTTGGGCGACGGTGATGTTGTAGATCTAACCAATCAGCCTTACGATGGTGTTTACGGGGGTACAGCATTAAAAAGTAGCCGTACCAATCCTTTTTCTGGTTCCGATTCTTCCAGAGTAGAGCAAATTATTAATAACTTAAAACGTTACGGCATCGATGTTCTTGTAACCATAGGTGGCGACGACACTAACGGAGCTGCTAAAAGGCTTTACGAAATGGAAGGCATACCGGTAATTGGATTTCCAAAAACTATTGACAACGATTTAAAAACAAAAACTATACACAACTATAATGGCGAACTTATCGAAGCGGTTTTATGTCCAGGCTTTCCATCTGCGGCTAAGGGTGTTGCCGAGTTTGTAACTCGCCTTGCCACTACTGCCGAATCACATTCGCGTATAATGGTTATCGAAGTGATGGGACGTGATGCCGGATGGTTAACAGGTGCAGCTATTATGGGCGGAGCTCAAATTTGCCTCATTCCCGAATTTCCAATAACAAAAGAACGAAAACAAGCATTTTTCGAAAAAGTAAAAGAAGTGTACAGCAAATCGAAAAAACAATATTTATTGTTGGCAGTTGCCGAAGGTGTTCGCTGGTACGACGAAAAAACCGGTAAAGTAGATGTGGTTTATGCAAGCAGTGAGGTAGATGAATACGGACATCCACGCTTTGGAGGAGTTAGTGGAGTTATTGCTAGCGAATTAACCAAAGCCACCGGCATCGATGCACGAGCTCAAAATTTAGGTTATTTAGCTCGTTCCGGCGATTGCCGCAACTACGACCGCCGACTGGTAAGTGCCCTTGCCGACAAAGTTGTAGATCTAATGATTCGCGAAGATTATGGCAAGATGCCCGTTTTATCAAAGCTTTCGACTTATCAAGAGTTAGAAGTGTACAACACCGATACTCTCGATATGGGCAACATTGGTAATCAATCGCTTCCCGAAATATACTATGACTTAAACGATTTTCAATTCAACGAACGATATGTAGACTTTTTGTCGTATTTTATCGACAAGCCCAAACAAATTCGTTTCGACCATAATTTTCCAAAAGTAAAACCCTTGTATTAGGAGGATAAGGTATGTACAACAAATTTCAACATTTTTTACAGGAAGAACTACAAAAGATAAAAGATGCTGGCCTATACAAGAATGAACGTATATTGGTTAGTCCTCAAGGAGCCAAAATTAAAATAAATACGGGACAAGAGGTTTTAAACTTCTGTGCCAACAATTATTTAGGATTATCAAACAATCTACAACTAATTGCAGCAGCCAAAAAAGCACTCGATAGCCATGGTTATGGCATGTCGAGCGTTCGATTTATTTGCGGTACTACCGATTTACACAAAGAACTTGAACAAAAAATAGCCGATTTTTTCGGAACGGAAGACACCATTTTATATGCAGCCTGTTTTGATGCAAATGGTGGTGTATTTGAACCACTATTTAACGAACAAGATGCTATTATATCCGACTCTCTCAACCATGCTTCGATTATAGATGGTGTACGTTTATGTAAAGCTGTTCGTTACCGTTACAACAATGCCGACATGGAAGATTTGGAACGTCAATTACAACAAGCACAGGCGCAACGCTTCAGAATTATTGTAACCGACGGAGTATTTTCGATGGATGGCAATGTAGCTCCGATGGATAAAATTCTAGAGCTTGCCGAAAAGTACGATGCTCTGGTTATGGTCGATGAGTCGCACTCGGCAGGTGTTGTCGGTGCTACCGGTCGTGGTGTAACCGAACTATATAACTGTCGTGGTAAGGTTGATATTATTACCGGTACGCTGGGTAAAGCATTTGGTGGTGCCATAGGAGGATTTACCACGGGACGTAAAGAAATTATAGAAATGCTCCGTCAACGTTCCAGGCCTTATTTGTTTTCCAACTCATTACCACCTATGGTTGTTGCAGCTGGTATAGAAATGTTTAATATGATGTCTGCAACCAATCATTTACAAGAAAAATTACATGCCAACGTTAAATATTTTAAAGATAAAATACAACATGCCGGATTTGATATAAAACCTACACAATCGGCTATTGTAGCTGTTATGTTATATGATGCAAAACTCTCACAAGATTTCGCCGCCGAATTGCTCAACGAAGGCATTTACGTTATTGGGTTCTACTATCCGGTTGTACCACAGGGACTAGCTCGCATTCGTGTACAGCTCTCGGCAGCTCACGAATTTGAACATATAGACCAATGTGTTAGTGCTTTTACAAAAGTTGGCAAAAAATTAGGTGTAATTTAGTGTAGAAAGTTCTTCCAGACTTCGTCATTTTTTTTAAAAATTTCGGCTTTTGAAAAATTTAATAAACTGACATACAGCTACTTATGTTTTTATGGTTTTAAAAACTGGTTTGTAGTGTCTAATTAACGGTATCTGTTAATTTTGGAATACCTGTGTTTTAATTAAGATAAATTGAATAATCTTAGCCTCATGTTTGTAAGAGTAAAAACATCGCCGAATTCGCCCAAAAAAGCCGTTCAAATAGTTGAGAAGCTATTTGGGAATAAAGTCAAGCAGCGTATGCTTCGCCTTTTGCCCAACATCGATATAAAAAAGGTTGTATTCAGCAAATGCTGTTTAGAATTAGATGAAATGCCTGTTTTAATTAAATAACCTATTGAAATAGAATTACATACCATATCGTGTAGTGCCTGCATGATTTTGTATGTATTTGTATATCAATAAATTAGGTATAAAAAGTGACGAAGTCGGGAAAAACTTCGATATAATACAAGCAAAACAAGATAGTTCCCCAATCTTGATTGCTATTCTT
>CALGPK010000015.1 GCA_937960415.1 uncultured Bacteroidales bacterium
TTGCTGCTACACAAGCTACTAATGATCGTAGAACTGCCGGCATACAAAGCTATTTAACAGCCTATTCGAGTGGTAATGTCTCCGGCGACTTACGTTTCATTACAAATAACAACAATATTGTAGCAGAGCGTATGCGATTATCGCCAGAAGGTTATCTTGGAATAAATACTACCTCCCCAGCAGCATATTTGGATATTCAAACCCCCAGTAGTGGTGGACCTTTCTTAGGTGCTAAAATCTATAATAATAGAGGTGCAACGAATAACTATGCACTTGAAGTAAATGTTGCTAGTAATGCTGTTACAAATAGGATCATTTCAATTAAATCAAACGAGACCGAAGTAGCTTCCTTTAGAGGGAATGGTAGAGTTATTATTGGGAATACCGGTACAGCTGATAATCCTAATACCTTGCTTGATATTGTTGGTGGATCGAGCGGAACGACTTCTAGATTATTAACAGTGAGAAGTGATTTTTCAGCAAATGCTACGGGTACATCTATTGGGTTAATCAATTCTACTTCAGCAACATCTGATGCAGGAGCTGAAATAGTTTCTATTCTGAATGATGCTTCTAACGGATACAGCGATTTATATTTTAGAGTTCATGGAGGTGGAGGAGTTTATGGTGGATTAACAGAACGTTTCAGAATTTGGCGACAAGGAATAAATATTGCACAAATAAATGGATACGGATATATTAATTTTAATACAACTCAAGGTTCGAGTGGCTATGGATTTCGCGATAATAATGGTACTCTTGAATATAAGCACAGCGGAGGTACATGGGCACCGTTTGCACAACCACCAACAGTACCCGGTAATGTAGAATGGTGGGTACGTCCTACTAGTGCTACATGGATACAACCTATGTATAATGCCAATGCACGTGTTTATGATGCCAATCAAACCTATGGTTTCTATTACGACGGTTCGCAAAATCAATATGCAGCATATTTTAGAACAACTGGTACATATAACCCTACTGCTGCTGTGGTTGGATTTTCAGATGTATCGGGGAATCAGACGTATAGCTATTTAGGTTATAATGGTACCTATACTTTTGGAGGTAATACTATTAATGGATCAGGTGTTTATGCCTATGTGGATGACCCAAGCAGAACAGCAAGTTTCTTTAGAACAACTGGTAATGCATCAGTTGCAGCCAATATAAACTATTCAAATGTATGGATAGCAGGATATAATTATGTAGATAATAACTCGGCATCTTATAATCCGTGTGCTTTGTACGGGCAGCTTAATTTAACCAATTCAAGTTTGGGAGGATGGCATATTGCTGTACTAGGATATTCTGATAGAGGAACAACATCTGGTAATCCGGGTTACACTGTTGGTGGTTATTTTGTAGCTAAGGCTCAAAACGAAGATGCATTCGGTGTTACGGGAGTTGCTTATACCAATCAATCCACCAGAGCCGGAGGATATTTTGAATCTTTCAACTATGCAGGGGTGTCGCAGGCTTATGCTTATGTAGGTACCACTGCTGATGGTACGGCGAGAAAAATTACAGGAACCAATTCGGTAAGTGAAATTATTCCTACCGAAAATCATGGACGAATCATGCTAACCTGTCCCGAGTCGCCCGAATATTGGTATATCGATTATGGTACTGTTGAACTTATAGATGGTAAGGCTATGATAGAATTAGATCCTATTTTGGCCGATATTATTGTGGTGAATGACGAAAATCCTATTCGCGTTTTTTGTACTCCGGTAAATATGACTCATTTTAATGGTGTAGCTGTAATGAAGAGAACCGATAAAACCCTCGAATTAGTTGAATTGAATGATGGAACTCATTCGGGGCTTTTGGATTATCAACTGGTAGTGAAACCTAAGACGAATTATGGCGAAGGTCGTTTTCCACAAGCTCCTGGTCCGGCTGGTTTGAAAGTTGACCCACCAAAAGCAAGAGCAAAAAATCAACCCGATCCATCAAAAATTTTCCGCTGGCCCAGCGATCCCGAAGTATATGGTTATCAGTTAGAAAAAGATAAACCAATGCCGGCAAGCAAAGAATAAATAAAATTAGTAGTATCTATAATCTTTTACTGGCAGTAAGGTTTCTTTAATAGTTCTGGGATTAGTCCATCGCAATAGGTTTAGGTGGCTACCAGCTTTATCGTTTGTTCCCGAGCCTCTGGAGCCACCAAAGGGTTGTTGTCCAACCATGGCTCCTGTTGGTTTATCGTTGTAGTACAAATTGCCGGCTGCAAATCGCAAAATTCGGCAAGCTTTTACAAAAGCATATCTATCGTTGGCAAAAATACTGCCTGTTAAACCGTATGGCGATGTTTTGTCGCAAAGGTGCAGTGTTTCTTCAAATTTATCGTCGGGATAAACAAATATCGAAAGTACCGGACCAAATATTTCTTCTTCCATAGTTACAAAGTGCGGATTGCTTACTTGTACAATAGTAGGCTCGATAAAATATCCTGTCGTGTTGTTTCCATTTCCGCCAAAAAGAATGGTTGCTTCGGTAGAATTACGGGCAATGTTTATATAACGCATAATACGATTAAAAGCTTCCTGGTCGATAACAGCATTCATAAAGTTTGTAAAGTCGCTAACATCACCCATTTTTACGGTGGCAAGTTCATCTATTAGCTTTTCTTTAATTGATTTCCAGAGCGATTGAGGGATATATGCCCGTGATGCAGCCGAGCATTTTTGTCCCTGATATTCAAAAGCTCCACGCACTAGTGCTGCTACAACTTCATCTACATTAGCTGAGTTGTGAACAAACACAAAGTCTTTGCCGCCTGTTTCACCTACTATTTTGGGGTACGATTTGTATGTATCTAAATGTTCGGATATTTGACGCCAAAGCGACTTGAATGTATGGGTAGAACCAGTAAAATGTATGCCAGCAAAATCGCTGTGAGAGAGAACTATATGGCTTATTTCGGACCCTGCACCCGGAATAAAATTTATTACACCATCGGGTAATCCTGCTTCTTTCAATATTTTCATCAGGTAGTAGTTCGAAAGTAGTGCAGTAGTCGAAGGTTTCCAAACAACCGTATTGCCCATAAGTGCCACCGAAGTATTGAGATTAGCCGCTATGGCTGTGAAATTAAAAGGCGATATGGTATAAATAAAGCCTTCTAATGGACGATACTCCACTCGATTAATAACTTCGTCGTTTCCCAGCGGTTGTTCGCTATAAATTTTAGATGCAAAATAATTGTTAAATCTTAGATAGTCAATTACTTCGCAAGCGGCATCAATTTCAGCCTGATAGGCATTTTTGCCCTGACCATGCATAGTTGCGGCATTTAGCAGGTAACGATACCTTTTACTAATAAGTTCGGCAGCTTTTTGAAAGATGGAAGCACGTTCGACCCACGACAACTCCATCCATGCTTGCTTTGCTTTGTTGGCAGCTTCTATAGCCATAAGTACATGCTGACTGCTGGCTTTATGATAAACTGCCAATATGTGTTGATGTCGGTGAGGCATGGTAACAACACCGGTATTGCCTGTGTAAATTTCTTTACCATCAATGATTAATGGTATTTCTATTTTGTTCGATTCGATTTGTTTTAACGCATCTTGTAGTTTACGATACTCTTCCGAATCAAAACGATAATAATTAACAACTGTCTCGTTTACCGGTTTACGAAAATGATATATAGCGTTGTTCATAATGTATAAATTTTTTAGCAAATATAATCAATATTTAGATTTAATAAAAATAAGTCTATCGTTTTCATATATTTTAACATTCAAGAATATCGGTAGTTCAAAAGCAATGGATAGTTAATGGATAGTTATATGATATTTGAAATTTTTACATTACATTTGCATAAAATAAAGCCAATATGTTTGAAAACCTGACGGATAAATTAGAACGTTCGTTTAAGATATTAAAAGGCGAGGGTCGTATTACAGAAGTAAACGTAGCCGAAACGTTGAAAGAAATTCGTCGTGCTTTGCTCGATGCAGACGTAAATTACAAAATAGCAAAATCGTTTACCGATAAGGTAAAAGAGAAGGCAATGGGCATGGAAGTTTTAAAATCGGTTCGTCCGGGACAGATGCTTGTTAAAATTGTACACGACGAGCTGGTTGAGTTGATGGGTGGTGAAAAAGTTGAACTAAAGCTCAAGAATAATCCTTCGGTTATTTTAATGTCCGGTTTGCAAGGTTCGGGTAAAACAACTTTCTCGGCCAAACTGGCAAATTTTTTGAAAAATAAAAAAGGACGTCAGGTATTGTTGGTTGCATGCGATGTTTATCGTCCGGCAGCTATCGAACAATTAAAAGTGCTTGGACAGCAGATACAGGTACCTGTTTATAGCGAAGACGACAACAAAGATCCTATTCTAATAGCTCAACATGCTATAAAAGAAGCTAAATTTAAAGGATACAATACCGTTATTATCGATACAGCCGGTCGTAATTCGATAGATGAGGAGATGATGCAGGAAATAGCTAACATAAAAAAAGCTGTTGAGCCCGAAGAAATATTGTTTGTAGTAGATTCAATGACTGGTCAGGATGCGGTTAATACAGCAAAGGAATTTAACGATCGGCTCGATTTTGATGGAGTTGTTCTAACAAAACTCGATGGCGATGCTCGAGGCGGGGCAGCATTATCGATAAAAGCTGTAGTTAATAAACCCATCAAATTTATTGGTACCGGCGAAAGGATTGAAGCTATCGATATTTTCCATCCCGATCGAATGGCGGATAGAATCTTAGGTATGGGCGACGTGGTATCGTTGGTTGAGCGAGCCCAGGAACAATTTGACGAAGAAGAGGCACGTAAACTACAGAGAAAAATTGCCAAAAATCAGTTCAATTTCAACGACTTTTATCAGCATATACAGCAAATAAAGAAAATGGGCAATCTTAAAGAACTGGCATCATTTATCCCCGGTATGAGCAAACTAATGAAGAATATAGACATCGACGATGATGCTTTTAAGTCGATTGAGGCTATTATTCTTTCTATGACACCTGAAGAACGAGAGAACCCGACGATTATTAATGGCAGTCGCCGAAAACGAATCGCCCTGGGAAGTGGAACAACAATTCAAGAAGTAAATCGCTTGCTGAAGCAGTTTGAAGAAACCAGAAGACTAATGAAAATGGTTACCACCAATAAAAATGCTTTAAAGAATATGTCTCGTCGTTAAAAAAAAAAATTATGATATTAATAGATGGTAAAGCTATAGCCGAGCAAATAAAACAAGAAATTGCCGAAGAGGTAAGGCAAATAAAGTTAAAAGGGTACAAAATTCCTCACTTAGCGGCTATTTTAGTAGGTAATGACGGAGGAAGTTTGAGTTATGTAACTCATAAAGTAAAAGATTGTGAAGAAATAGG
This sequence comes from uncultured Bacteroidales bacterium, assembly GCA_937960415.1. GTDB lineage: Bacteria > Bacteroidota > Bacteroidia > Bacteroidales > GWA2-32-17 > Ch61. The sequence continues at coordinate 5,355 of CALGPK010000015.1, forward strand.
CTTCAAATCAACATTGCTACATTTTGAAGATAATATTAGTCAGAACTTTTTGTTAAATGAGATAGACAAGCTAAATAATAATCCAGATGTTGATGGTTTTATAGTTCAATTACCGTTGCCTAAACACATAGATGAACAAACTATTATCAATGCCATACAGCCTTCGAAAGATGTTGATGGTTTTCACCCAGTAAATGTGGGTAAAATGGTTTTGGGATTGCCGGCTTTTATTTCGGCAACTCCACTCGGTATAGTAGAACTATTAAAACGCTATCGGATACCTACACAGGGTAAGCACATCGTTATTTTAGGACGAAGCAATATTGTAGGTCGCCCATTAAGCATTTTGCTTTCGCAAAAAGGTATAGATGGTACGGTTACTGTAGCTCACAGCAAAACTACTAATCTTAAAGAGCTTTGTTTGCAGGCCGATATACTTGTAGCCGCTATGGGTCAACCTGGATTTGTTACTGCCGATATGGTTAAGCATGGTTCTGTAGTAATAGATGTGGGGACTACTCGTGTGCCAAGTACCGAAACAAAATCGGGCTGGAAATTAGTTGGCGATGTGCAATTTGACGAAGTAGCACCCAAATGTTCATACATTACGCCAGTTCCGGGCGGGGTAGGTCCAATGACTCGTATCGGCTTATTGAAAAATACTTTGCAGGCAGCTAAAAGTCGTTCGTAATATGATGACTTTTGAAGAAATAAAAGCTCGATTGTCTGATAAAGTTGTAGGGATTGCAGGCTGTGGAGGTTTAGGCTCCAATTGTGCAGTTGCACTTGCCCGGGTGGGCGTTGGTACTCTCATTATTGCTGATTTTGATGTTATTATAGAAAGCAATCTCAATCGTCAATACTTTTTTTACGAACAGATTGGTCAAAAAAAATGTTTCGCTCTTAAACACAATATAGAACGCATAAATCCTTCTTGTAATGTTTTAGCTTACGATATCAAATTGGACGAAAATAGCATTGTAGAGATTTATAAAAATGTGGATGTACTGGTAGAAGCCTTCGACAAGGCAGAAATGAAAGCAATGATCTTAAATACTGTACTGCATTATTTTCCTCAAAAGCCTCTTGTAATGGGAGTAGGATTGGCTGGTTGGGGTAATTTTTCGCTTATCAAAGAACATCATTTCGACAATGTTTACATTATGGGCGATATGACTCTCGAAGTATCAGACAATATGCCACCAATTGCACCTCGTGTAGGTATTGTAGCTAATATGCAGGCAAATAAAGTCTTAGAATTATTGTTAAAATAATATAACTATGAAAATTACACTTAATTATATTCCCGAAATTATCGATAAAGAAACTATGACCATTTCTGAATTGCTCGATTATAAGAGATTTACTTTTAAAATGATAGTTGTTAAAGTAAATGGTAAGCCTATTCCAAAAGAAGATTATCCAACCACATACATTCACGATGGCGATGAAGTGCAGGTTATTCACCTGATCAGTGGTGGTTGATGTGTGTATTATGGAATGGCTAAAAAAAATATTTAATCGAAAAACGTTTTATACTAATAAATATTTCATTGCTTTTTTCTTATTTGCAGTGTATATTACAATTTTTAGTCAGAACAATCTGATTGAACGTATTGATGCTATACAACGAAGAAACGATCTTATTAAGCAAAAAGAATATTATTTGCGTTTAATTAAAGAGCATACTGAAAAAATTAAGGAACTTACAACTAATAAAGAACTACTCGAAAAATTTGTTCGCGAAGAATATTTGATGAAACGTAAAAATGAAGTAATTTTTTTAGTAGTAGATACAAATGAAGTAAAGAAATAATTTTGTTATTAAAATTATTGTTTTTATATTTGCATAAACCTAAAAAAAAATTATGAAAAGAATGTTTTTATCAGTTTTAATCCTTTTTATAGGATTAACCGTTTTTTCGCAACAGTACGAGTATGCAATTGTAACAACTATTGAATCAATTATACCGAGTGGTATAGGTCGGTCTCGTATGTTGCAAGTAAAAGAAAGTGTCGATTACAAAGCGTTTACAACATCTCGAACCAAAGGCAAAGACAGCAAACAAGGCGATGTTGACCGTAGCGATATTAAAATTGATGCATTTGATGAAACTAAAATGTTGAATTTCTTTTCGATGGTAGGTATTAACTTTCAGAACATAGCATCGAACGATGCTCTTGTTACTTCCAAATTAAACGAAATGGCAGCAGAAGGGTGGGAA
>CALGPK010000016.1 GCA_937960415.1 uncultured Bacteroidales bacterium
AAAGTTATTGGTCCTGGTTCTGTCAGTACTATCGTATCAGATACTCAAGGCAATAAAGTAACCATGACTTGTCCCGAAGCACCCGAAATATTGTTTATGGACTTTGGACATGCTAAGCTTGAAAATGGTAGAGCCTATGTAAAAATAGATCCGATTCTGTCAAAAAATATTCTAGTTGATGAACAACATCCATTAAAGGTTTTTATACAACTCGAAGGTGAATGCAATGGCGTTTATGTAACCAATAAATCGAAAGATGGTTTCGAGGTAGTTGAGTTGCAAAACGGAAAATCGAACATTCCTTTTACTTGGTCTATCGTAGCTCAGCGAGCCGATGAATATGACGATCAAGGCAACTTAATATCCAAAAATGTAAACCGTTTTCCTCCAGCTTTACTACCTTTGCAAACAACAACCAAACCGATGCATCAGCAAGAGTATAAAGAAGGACAATTTGCTCAACCTTCTAAAAAAGATGTTATCGTACAACCGCTCAACAAACGCTAACCATGCGGAGCCAAGTGGTTGGGATTAACTAACTCGCGATATTTAGCAACCACTTTTTTAAAATCTTCCCACGTTTCAACTTTTAAAGAAGGATTACGAAGCAGTGCCGCAGGATGATAAGTAGGCATAACCCAATATCCGCGCCATAGTAGCCATTGTCCACGAATCCGGGTTATTTTATAAGAATCGTCTATTAAACTTAAAGCCGTTGCTCCCAGCAAGACTATAATTTTGGGGTTAATTAATTCTATTTGTTTCATCAAATAAGGACTGCATTGTGCCTTTTCTTCTGGTAATGGTGCTCTATTATTAGGCGGACGGCACTTTACAATATTTGCTATAAAAACATTTTCTGCTCTACTAAAACCACATGCTGCAAGTATTTTATCGAGCAACTGGCCACTTTTTCCCACAAAAGGGCGACCTTGCAAATCTTCATCTCTACCCGGACCTTCGCCAATGCACATAAGCTTTGCCTGCAAATTTCCCTCACCAAAAACGACATTTGTTCGCCCCTGAGCCAGAGAACATTTTATACATGATAATACTTCTTTTTTCAGATCTTCTATTTCGAACAAGTTTAATTTAGTGTACATGAAATTCAAGAACTGAACATTTTTTTATTACATGTTTTGCCTCATCTACCGCGACAAAACCAAGTCGTACCCAATACTTACCTGCCTTTTTAAAGGTTCGTTCGCAAGTATTGCCCTCGTATTTAAACCCGTCACTAAACATCCACACAAAACGTTCAATTTTACCATTCGGAAAATACGAATCTTTACTATCAAACAACACTGGTTGATTAGATATAATGGAATCGGGCATGGTAATAAAGGGTTGTACTATTCGTTCTATAACCAACTCATAGTTGGCAACTTCGTGTATCTCGTTAGCAATAGTATCGATCATAATTAGTCGAACCAAATATGTACCAAAATTATCATAACAATGGTCGGTTTCCCATGCTTGTACTTTTATACTATCTCCAAAATCCCACTCATAAATAACCGGTAAAGTATCGATATATTGCGATGTTTCGTCAACAAAATGAAAGCATAGGATATTTTCTTGCATAGTATCACACTGTTCAAAAAAAGGTAAGGTAGAATAAAACCGATAAATATCATCTGTTTTTTTACGGTCACTAACAAAATATCCTTGTTCGAAAGTTGTATCGCAGATAAAACCAAAATCGTTACTTGAAGAATTTATTGGCTCCGGCAGGTTTTCTGCAACACTCCATTGGTTTTCGTCGAACTCAGAGAAAAAAACGTCAAACTTTTTAACACTATCACGGTTAGATGCAAAATACAAACGATTGTCAATAAAAAATGGGGTAATTTCGTCTTTTATGCTGTTTATGTTTGGTCCTAAATTTTTAGGTACATCCCATGTTGTATCTTTTTTCTCGCTTACATAAATATCAAATCCGCCATATCCTCCGGGCATATTCGAAGAAAAAAAGAGATACTTACCATCGGGCGATAAACAGGGATGCCCAACACGAAAACCCGTATTATTGTATGGAAAAGGTTTGTAAACGGGCTTGTTCTTATCGTTCGAAAAGTCGTAGAAAAATATACCGACTGGTGCTTTGTGCTTTTTCCCTCCTTTTATGTTGAAATTTTGCGATACTATAAACGTATCGCCATAAGCCACCATAGGACCATCGTGAAACGTTGTGTTAATCTTAGACAACATGCTATCTACCAGTATTTTGATTGATCTATCGTTATGATAGTAATATACATTATAAAAATATTCGTTTTCGGTAGTTTTCTTGCTTTCGATTGCCGATGTTTTAACATTGCTGGTGTAAAAAATACCACCTTTAAAATAAAAAGCAGGTGCAATTTCGCTAAAATCAGACGTATTAACCGACAAGGGTTCTATTTTAATATACGACTGAGCACACGCAAATACTGGTAATATCAAAAAAACAATATATACCAAAGTCCACTTCATTAAAAGAACTTTGTTGAATAAACATTATAGTTTTTAATTAACTCATATCGCAAGGTTATTTCGTGCGTCCCCATCGTTGCCTTTTGTAATGGCGAAGTTACAAAATCGTGCGCATAACCCAAACGGAGTTGAGGACCTATTTGATATTCAATTAACATCACCAACGATTCTGTTGTACGAATGCTTGTTCCTATCAGCAAAGTTTTCATAATATGGAAAGACAAGTTTAAATCTACTTGCCCGTCATTCTGTATTGATTTAAAAAAAATGGATGGAATAAAATCAACATCTTTGCCCAGTTTAATAACATATCCCATTAAGAAATATGAAGTAATAGCACGTGTAACAATAGAATCGTAAGTCTGTAAAGCATTATAGCCAAAACTACCGATGATAGGTGTTGACCATGAAACATAAAAATGTGGCGAATAATAATATAGTCCAAATCCTACATTGAATTTTGTTTGGTTTATAACAACTCCATTAAAAACAGCATCTTGCTGGTCGTTTATCTGCAGCTGCGATAAATCGGCTCTAAAATTTATCAAACCTGTTTTAAGTCCAAAGGCTAAATTTCGCTTACCTTCCTTAAATCGTATGCGATAAACATAATTAACAGCCAGTCCGGTTAACCGAGAAACACCAATTTGATCGGTAAAAGCTACAAAACCCGACGCTAAATTCAAGCGTTTAAGAGGTGTATGAAAACTAAAATTCATGGTTTTAGGTGCACCACTTAATCCCATCCACTGACTTCGATACATAAGCGATGAAGAAAATACCTCTCTGCTACCGGCATAAGCAGGATTGTACACCTGGCCGTTCATATAAAAACTACTAATCGACTGAAAATACTGAGCATGTAATAAACAAACAACCTGTAGAAAGCATAATATGGTAAAAAAACGTATCATCGCTTTAAGATTAAATATCCGCTCTTTAACAATTTATTGTCTTTACTCAACATAAAGAAATACGTATCATCGGGTAAATCTTTGCCCTGATTGTCTTTCCCATTCCAGTTATTCTGATATTGCTTGCTTTCGTAAACAACATTTCCCCAGCGATTAAATATCATCAACTGATAAGCAATATCTACATCTATTCCTTTTATTTCGAAGTAATCGTTTTTGCCATCACCGTTAGGCGAAAAACCTTCGGGCACAACGATAGATATCAGTCGAATCAACACATCGTCGTAAACTGAATTACAAACACCATTGCTAATTGTCCATCGCAACAAATTGTCTCCTTCGGCAAGCCCTGATACTTGAGTACTGGGATTATGTTCATCGGAAAAGGTTGCCTGCCCATATATAACTGTCCATGTTCCAATGCCGGCAGTAGGCATACTAGCATTCATAACTACAAAAGTATTGGCATCGTATAAAGTCAAGTCGGCACCGGCGTATGGTTGCACAGGTTGCTCATAAAAGGTAATGGTTGTTTGATTGGTATCGATACAAGGTCCATTAGTAACCTCCCAAACAATCGGAAAAGTGCCATATAGCGTCGAAAACACCTGAGCATTATGCTGATGTACGTTATTACACGTCAAATTTGGAGGCAAAATCCACTTTCCAATACCTTCGACAGGAGGTTGTGCCTGAAGAGTTGCCGTCAAACCACATATTTCCAAAGACAGAGACTGAGCATTTACAGGATTAAATGCCCAAATACGCAAGGTGTCGGATGGTATCTGTACAACACAATTATTATTATCGGTTATCTGGACAAAATATATTTCATAAAAATTTTGTTGTAGCGATACGTATATAATACTATCTGACTGATGCTGGGTATAAACAGATATATTTCCATTAACAGAATACGATATACTCCAGGGTGGATTGCCATTGATTTGAACATGAATATTGGCTACAGAATTTGATAACTTACATAGACTATCATTGCTCAACAACTCAATAGAAGCCGATGTAGCCGGACTACACATAATCGTTATTTCATTACTTGTCAACGAACAATTACCTTTAAAAATATTTCGTCGATATTTTGTAGAACCTATGATATAATCGGGCAAATAAGTGCTCTGATTTGCACCCGAAATATCTACCCATGAACCATTCGAAAGCATCTGCCATTGATAGCTAACATTATGCCCCAGAGTAGATATCTGTTCTTCAATAGACTGAACTGTTTGACCAAAACAATAGGCTGTTTGTGCCGTTTGTATTTCATTTGGAGGCAATATAATAGGTATAACTGTTATGATATTGCTGGTATCAATACATGCTCCTGAAATAATAATTCTTGCAAAATAAGTCGTATCCCAAATTACGGGTGTTAAATAATTTTTTTGGTTATAAACACCCGGTGCATATGTCCAGCTTGTATTGTTGGTATGATATATCCAAATATAATCAAATTGATTATTACCTCCAGCCGGTTGGTTAATAAAACTTCCTATTGCCAACATCTGCCCTGAGCATATTTCAACTGTGCTTGAAAGCCCCTGATTGGTTTCGATAATATTCAACAATGGTGGCAATAATTCAATGGTTACTACATTGCTTGTATCGGCACAACCCTGAAAAGTTATTATTCTACGATAATAATAATATCGATTAGAATAATCGGTAAGATAATAAGAATAACTCAGTGTAGTATCTGGCAGAGTAATCCAGTTTATAGAGTCTTGACTCATTTGCCACTGAACCATAATATTAGGCAATGATACCTGACCAGTAATATTGCCTGTAGCCATTATACAATATTGCTTATAGGTTACCGAATCGTTTATGAGTATTAATGCTCCGCCCGAAGAGTTAATAAAATAAATGGTTATTACATTTGAAGTATCGACGCAACCACTACCATGAACAATACGACGGTATGATGCCATATTGTATTGATTATATGGCAAAATGTCTGGTGTTTGATCGGGTAATGTAATCCAACCCGAACCAGTATTAATCTGCCATGTATAAATATAACCTGAATTGACATTTCCGGTTATTGGCAGCACATTATCATAAGTGCAATAAAAAGTATCGGCTGTTTGAATTACATTATTCAACTTAATTGCATTAATCAATAAAACATTACTGGTATCGTAACAACCACCTCCCGTAACAATTCGTCGAAAATATCGTGATTGATCTACATACCATTGATAATTCGGATGATAATTAGGTGGTATTGCATTAGTCCAATTAACACCATCGATACTGGTTTGCCATAAAAAATTAAACAATCCGCTACCAGTAGGATTAGAACCTGTTAACGTAACGACAGTCTGATAACATGCAGGCGAAGCCGTATTGTATTGTATTACATTATTCTGAATCGTCGTTTGAGGGACAAGGATAGCCGTAGTAGTTAATGAACAATTATTGGTATCATTAACTAAAATGGTGTAAGTCCCCTGACAGAGGTTCGACAAACTAGAAGGCGTTATTTGATATGGTGGTGTACCCCCTGTAATAGAAAGCAAAATGCTTCCGTTACAAGAATATTCGCACGATGGATGAGTTATAGAAGTAGAAACATTTAAAGCACTGGGTTGATTTATATTAACTGAAGAAATAATCTGACAGTTGTAGTAATCATTTACCGTTAAATAATATATTCCTGCCTGCAAATTTGTAATGTAAGACTGATTAGAACCGTTGCTCCAGTGATACGTATAAGGTGATGTTCCTCCACTAACTGATGCAAAAGCAGAACCATTAGAATTTCCATAACAAATTACATCCTGTTTTGAGATATTTACTATCATCTGCTGTGGTTGCACAATTAAAATAGTATCCCATCGGCTGCATCCCTTGCTATCTGTAATATTTAAGATATAGGTGCCAGCAGGTACATTTATGAGATTTTGATATGTAGAGCCATTACTCCAAAAAAATGAATATGGTGGGCTACCCCCATTTACCGTGGTTTGAATTTGTCCATTGTTAGCACCATAACAGGTTACATGACTTACTGCATAATTTGCTTGAAGTGGTGCTACTGTTATCGTTACAATGTTGCTTGTGTCTATTGATGTTCCTGATAATAAAAAAACTAACCTGCGATAGTAAGTTGTTTGTGTTAAAACAGGTGGCTGATAATCGGGCTGATTATTTGTGCCCGGGCAAACATGCCAGGTTGAAAAATCCGTACTATATTGCCACAAATAAGAGTAAAACAATGGCGAAGTTGTTCCGGTAAGCATATGAGGTTGAAAACCTGGACAAATTTGCTGATTAGCATAAATTTGATTTTGACTTAGCAAACAACCAAAGTTTAACTGAAATACCGTTGAAATGGAGCCATTTTCTCCATTTGTCCCGACATATCCATTACAAGCATTACCTGCATTTCCTTTACTAACATCGACTATTGGAGTTGAATTCATTGAAGCGTAATAAACTACGCCACCACCACCGCCCCCCCCCGAACCTCTACACGAAGAAAGACTGCTACTCCCCCCATTACCACCACTGGCATATAAAGACAAATTGCCATTGATATTAATCGACGATAGTATAATAGTACCACCACCTCCTCCACCACCTGCACTCTCATATTGTGTAACATACATTACATTTTCACCATTAGCTTTTATAGAGTGATTATTTGCTATAATGGTTTTTGCTAACACTATAACGATACCACCACCATTTCCTCCGGGAGCGACATCGTTGGGTAATTGCTCAAAAGTACCAGTACCTCCTCCACCACCAAAAAATATTCGACTACCATTTATAGACTGATTCAAAAATATTTTTACTCCACCCCGCCCCCCATAATTTCCACTAAGTGGGCACATATAAGTCTCCCTACCGCCATTACCTCCCATTCCTCCATTTCCACCACCACCACCACCCGAATTAATCCCATTCCCACCACCACCTCCATTTGCATTTTTCCCCATTCCACGTGCATACGTAGAAGGTAACACACAAATACTTTCGCCTTTTAAACCTGCCGAATCGTGACCATGGTACGTATAATAATAATTGTAAATATTTGCTTCATTAGAACATTTTACGAGCGTATTCATAACAGGAGAAATAGCACCTCTAAAACCTTTGTTATTTACATTAATATCTGCATTTAGTATCAACGTATCATGAACAAAAAACACTAAAACACCTCCCTTTTTACCATCCCATGGAGCACAAGTCAATGTTGCCGTAACCGTTGCATTTTTGAAATTCGGAACTTTTATTACCTGAAACAAACTATCATCGTAATTATTCAATAAAGGACAACTAAATGTAACTATATTTTGTTGTATATCAATTGTTTCTACAATAGAAAATTCGTACAGACCCGCATTTCCCAAATGAGTAATATTTCCAAACGTTTGATCGTTTGACAAATTAATAAATGCACCTTTTGCCTGATAAATCAAAACGGTATCGCCAGGTGCAAGAAAAGAAACATTGCTAATTTTTACTTGCGTATTGTTTAACTTGTTTATTCCTTCAGCATATTGGTTTATTATGCCAGAAATATTTTTGTTTTGTGCATTTATGCATAAATGCAAAAGAAACAAAAAACTCGCTATAATAAGTATAAAAAATTTCATAACTGAATGGACTTTATCCAGTTCTTTAAATCAAAATTATCAAAATTTCCTGAACTCATTAACAAAATAACACTATTTTTTGTAATAGACGAAGTTAAAAAGTCAAACAGTTGCCTTGAATCGTTGAAAATTTTCAGATTAGGCATTTTAAAAGCAGCCCAAATATCCTGATGAGTTAACATAGGCAAGTTCTTTAACTCAATTGCATGTGGGTTGAAATATACAATAGGTAATTCGCAATCGTTCATCGTATTCGAATATTGTGGTAGAAATTCCTTTCGCAGACTACTATACGTATGTAATTCCAAACATGCAATAAGTTTTCTATTTGGGAACATTGTTCTAACTGCTTTAATAGTAGCCCTCACCTTTGACGGAGCATGAGCAAAATCGAGAAAAACATCGAACTGATTTTTGTCGTTTGCAAATATTTTTTGTAACCGCTTATTAGCTCCCTCGAAAGTTTGTATAGCATCGTAAAAAAGAGCATCCGTTACGCCTAACTCACGACACACCAACCTGGCTCCCTGAATATTTTGACGGTTGTGATTGCCAAAAACCTTTACAGGAATTTTATTCCCGCTATGTAATAAAAACATTTGCCCATTTTCAATTTCTGCATCATGTTCGGTATAAGGAATAGAACGAATATCGGGTCTTAATGTCGAAGCAATATTTTTTAATTCATCATCTTCTTCGTACCAGCAAAGAACACCATTGGGTTCAATCAAATCGCAAAAAATCTGAAACTGCTCGACGTAATTTTCAAATGTTGGAAACACATTCATATGATCCCATGCAATACCACTAATAAGAGCAATATGTGGCTTGTAAACATGAAACTTTGGACGAAGGTCGAACGGTGCTGTTAAGTACTCGTCACCTTCGAAAACCATAATGGGCGCGTCGTCCGTTAACGATACCATCCGATCAAAACCTTTTATTTGAGCTCCAACCATATAATCGAACTTCATTCCAACATGTTTCAACACATGCAATACCATTGACGTAATCGTTGTCTTACCGTGACTACCAGCAACTACAATGCGTTTTTTATCTTTAGCATGTTGATACAAAAACTCCGGATACGAATAATATCTTAAACCCAATTCCTTAACTCTTAACCATTCCGGATTGTCAGTACGTGCGTGCATACCAACTATTACGGCATCTATGCCTGACTTAATCTTTTCGGGAAACCACCCCCAAGCCTCTGGTAAAATACCTGCTTCTTTTAACCGTGATAATGATGGTTCAAAAATTTCGTCGTCACTACCCGTAACCTTATGCCCTTTTTCAAGCAAATCTAGAGCCAAATTGTGCATAGCACTGCCTCCAATGGCTATAAAATGGTACCACATAAAGCGTATAAAAATAAATCGTTAACTTTACACAAAATTTTGTTTAAAAATACAAAATAATGAAGCTATTTGTTGTAGAAACCGAAAATTTTAAAGTTGACGGTGGAGCCATGTTTGGCGTTATTCCTAAGAGCATGTGGCAAAAGGTATATCCGGCCGACGAAAATAATATGTGTAACCTTGCTAACCGTTGTTTACTTATCGATACTGGAAGCCATAAAATTTTAGTAGACACTGGAATTGGGAATAAGCACGACGAAAAATTTCTGTCACACATTTACGTTAATGGCGATGGTAACCTTTTAAAATCCTTACAAAAATCTGGTTACTCAAACTACGATATTACCGATGTTATTTTTACTCATTTACACTGGGATCATTGTGCCGGAGCTACTTATTACAACGAAAAAAAAGAACTCTGCCTAACGTTTCCTAATGCTACATACTGGTCAAGTCGAAAACAGTGGGATTGGGCAATGAATCCCAACATACGAGAAAAAGCTGCATTTCAACAAGAAAATTTATTGCCCTTGCTTCAAAGTGGAAAATTAAATCTGCTTGATAACGACATTGAATTATTTCCGGGCATACAATTACAAATTACGGATGGTCATACATTGGGTATGATTTCGCTTATTATTCACACCGAAAAACATATAATTGCCTTACCAGCAGACCTTATTCCTACAGCTGCGCATATTTCACTGCCATGGATATCGGCATACGACATTCAACCCATGATATTGCTAAATGATAAAGCACATTTTTTAAATAAAGCCGTTGAACAAAATTGGGTTTTGTTTTTTGAGCATGATATTTTTACCGAATGTTGTACCGTACAAAAAACCGAAAAAGGTTTTAAAGAATTGGAACGCTTTTCGCTTAACCAATTATTCAATTAATCATAAAAAATGAAATATTTATTTACGTTTATTATATTTTATTTAGCCTTTACTGTCATAAAATCGCAAGATATTTTAACTGCGCTGGATCAAAGCGAACAGTATTTACCAATCATCAAAGGAAAAAAACTTGGCATTGTTTGCAATCATTCGGCTATTTTTAAAAATGGGACTCATCTGGTAGATAGTTTTTTAAGTTTGGGATTAACGATAAAAAAAATTTTTGTTCCCGAACATGGCTTTAGAGGTGAGGCACGAGCAGGAGAATGGATTGAACATGGCACTGACGAAAAAACAGGAATACCGATTATTTCTTTGTACGGGAAATACAAAAAGCCAACACAAGAGCACATAAAAGACTTAGATATAATGATTTTTGATATTCAAGATGTAGGTGTACGCTTTTACACATATATTTCTACGCTTCATTATGTAATGGAAGCTTGTGCCGAAAATAATATTCCACTGCTTGTTTTAGATCGTCCCAATCCACTTGGTTTTTATGTCGATGGTCCAGTGCTTGATACCAACTACAGATCATTTGTAGGCATGCATCCTGTTCCAATTGTTTACGGAATGACTATTGGCGAATATGCACAAATGATTAATGGAGAAAAATGGCTTAAAAATGGCAAACAGTGCAATCTTACAATAATTACCCTAAAAGGCTATAGTCACCAAACCCGTTATCAGTTGCCTATTAAACCAAGTCCAAGCCTTGTCAATATGCAAAGCGTTTATCTGTACCCTTCTCTTTGTTTGTTCGAAGGTACGGTTATTAACGTAGCTCGCGGTACCGATTTCCCTTTTCAAGCCATAGGACATCCCTTACTAAAAGGCAAATATAGCTTTTCGTTTGAAGTACCTGCCACCTTAGGTAACAAAAAAATATTATACACAAAAACATGCTATGGTCTTGACTTAAGACAATCGACCGATAGTATTTTTACTCTAAAATTTTTGCTCGAAATGTATCACAACTATCCCAAAAAAGAAGAGTTTTTCAACTCGTTCTTTATCAAACTTATCGGCAACAAAAAAATATATGAAGCCATTAAACAAGGCAAAAAAGAATACGAAATAAAACGAATGTGGAAAAGCGACATAGAAAAATTCTTAGATATTAGAAAAAAATACTTACTTTACCCCGATTAAAAACAGTTTATTCTACCTAATTGATTCATTGGAAAGTCTCATACTATTTCGAAACAATGAATTATTTAAGTTAATACCAATTTGTAGTGTCTAAATAATTTTTTAAATGTGCTTATATATCCATAAATTTAGCATAGAAAGTAACGAAGTAAGGAGCATATTTCCCATTTTCATTCGTCAGATTGTATCGTCACATTCTTCGTGCATGGGCTTATAAATTTTCATTTTGTTTGTATGGAATTTGAAAAATTTTATGGATATTTGCCAAAAAAATTGTGCCTTTAGCTCAGCTGGTTCAGAGCACTACCTTGACAGGGTAGGGGTCACTGGTTCGAATCCAGTAAGGCACACTTCTGCTCGTTCATTTTCATAGTATTAACTGCAAAATAATGTAATCGGACAATAACCATTGTTGTGAATCAATAAAAAAATATTCGTTTTCTATACTAACTAAGCCTTTTTTTTGAGCTAAATGCAATTGCTTTTCCCATTTACTAAAACAATCATTGTCAATGTTCTTTAAATCGCTCAATAACCCACCTTTTTGTGTACGCAGTCGTGTCATAATATATTCATTAAATCGTTGAACGGGTGTTAAATACTCTATTTCATAATAATTTTCGTTTATTTTACCAATATAATCATCAATAGAAGCTATATTCCATCTTCTACTAACACCATTATACGAATGAGCCGATGGTCCAATACCAATGTAAGGTTTAGCTGCCCAGTATGCACTATTATGTTTTGAGGCATAGCCTGGCAAAGCAAAGTTCGATATTTCATAATGCTCAAAACCTGCTGTCAATAAAATATTACGAAGTGTTTTGTATTGCTCAATACTTATTTCGTCGGGGACTTCTTGTACGTATCCTTGATGTTTCAATTGATACAATGGTGTACCTCGCTCGTATGTAAGATGATAAGCCGAAATATGCTTTATGGGTAATGTACTTGCCTTCATTACCGACATATTCCAAGATTGGGCAGACATACCGGGAATTCCGTAGATTAAATCGATTCCAATATTGGTAATACCGGCTCTCAAAATGGTATCGATAACGTCTTGTGCCTGAACCGACGAATGTCGCCTCGATAAAAATTGAAGAACTGCATCGTCAAACGACTGAATACCAATGCTTACACGATTAATACCGGCTTTTTTCCAAATAAGTGCCTGTTCTATGGTAACATCGTCAGGATTCACTTCAATGGTAAATTCAATATCAGAAGTAACGCTGTAATTTGTCAATAATGCTTCAACTAGTTGGTTTATATGTTTTTCTGTAAGTAATGAAGGAGTGCCTCCTCCAAAATAAATAGTTTCAATAGGCTCTAAAACTTCGTTTTTGCGTTGTATAATTTCTTTAACTTCAGTTTTTATTAGATCATCGATGTAATGTAAATATGTAGTCGAATAAAAATCGCAATAAATACAACGGCTTTTACAAAAAGGGATGTGAATATACATTCCGGCCATTAGCCATTACATTGTTTTGAGATACGAAGCAAAAGTTTCAATGCGTGAAAGACTTTCGTTTTTACCTATAATTTCCATAATTTGCCCAAGATGTGGTCCTTTAGTAGTGCCTACCAGTGCTAAACGGATAGGAATCATCACCTCACCCATGCCAACATTTTTCTGCTTAACATAAACATGAAGGCTTTCATCAATAACAGATGCTTTGAATTCGTGTATGTTAGAAATAATTTCTTTTACTTCGTTTATATATGGTAATACCTCGGGTTTAATTTTCTTTCGTATTACATTTTCATCAAATTGTTTAGGTGCTTCAAAAAAGAAACGACCTTCATTCAAAATGTCCTGTACAAAAGTGGCACGTTCTTTCATTAACGATATAACCTGCAATAGCATGGTGTCGTTGTATAAAAAATGTTCTTTTTCTATCAAAGGCTTTAATAATTTTAGCAATGCTTCATCGGGCATGCGTTTAATATACTGCTGATTAAACCATCGGGCTTTTTCGGGGTCAAAACGAGCTCCTGCTTTATTAACTTTATGCAAATCGAATAGTTGTATTAGTTCCTCTCTTGTGAATATTTCCTGTTCGGTACCGGGGTTCCATCCCAATAAGGCAAGCATATTGATAAAAGCTTCAGGCAGAAAACCCCATTCGCGATAGCCTAGAAAAACTTCACCATCGGAATTTTTCCAATTGCAAGGAAAAACAGGAAATCCTCCCTTGTCGCCGTCGCGTTTACTCAGCTTACCCTTACCATCGGGCTTAAGAATAAGCGGCAAATGAGCAAATTGCGGCATACTATCGATCCAACCCAATGCCTCGTAAAGCAAATAATGAAGAGGCAGCGAAGGCAACCACTCCTCGCCACGAATAACATGGGTTATGTGCATCAAATAATCATCGACAATATTAGCAAGATGGTATGTTGGTAAACCATCCGATTTAAATAAAACTTTGTCGTCGAGCGTATTTGTATGAACATGAATTTCGCCACGAATCAGGTCGTGAATGTTGAGCTCTCTATTTTCGGGTATTTTAAAGCGAACTACATAGGGTTTACCACTTTTAAGCCATTCTTCGGTTTGTTTGCGCGTAAATGTAAGGCTATTTTTCAAATGTTTACGTGTAAACACGTCGTACTGAAAAACTTTTTTTTCGGCTTCGTACTGCTTTCTAATAGCATCTAGTTCTTCGGGTGTATCAAAGGCATAATATGCAGCACCTTTTTCGACAAGTAAATCGGCATATTGCTTGTAAATTTCTCTCCTCTCCGATTGCCTGTATGGAGCATAATCCCCACCTTTGTGTACACCTTCGTCAAACTCAATACCGCACCATGTTAGCGATTCTATAATGTACTCCTCTGCACCGGGAACAAAACGTTGTTGGTCGGTATCTTCGATACGAAGAATTAATTTACCATTATGTTTTCTGGCAAAAAGATAGTTATACAAAGCTGTACGTACTCCCCCTATATGCAATGGTCCTGTTGGACTTGGTGCAAATCGTACACGTATTTCGCTCATGCTTCTATTTTTTTTACATTTTGTTTAATCCAGTTGCCAATTTTGCTGCTTAAATTTTCGCTTACCGGAACTAATGGCAAACGCAATTCGTTTTGTATCAAGCCCATGTGCCATAATGCACATTTAATACCAGAAGGACTTCCCTCGGCAAAAGCCAGACGTGCCAGTTCGAGAGTTTGATAATGCAGCGTGCGAGCTTTTTCAACTTCGTTGTTTAGTGCCAGACGTACCATATCTGAAAAAAGTCGTGGAATAGCATTGGCAACTACCGAAATAACACCTTTAACACCGACAGAAATCAACGGTAACGTAATAGCATCGTCACCCGAAATAACTTCGAAATGTGCTGGCTTGTACTCTACTATTTGCATAATCTGGTCAAAATTACCTGAGGCTTCTTTCACTGCAACTATATGATTATACTTATTGGCCAGATGTAACGTCGTTTCGGGCAGCATGTTAATGCCTGTTCGTCCCGGTACATTGTACAAAATAATTGGCTTGGTACAATGTTCTGCAATAGCCGAAAAATGCTCAATTAACGCCCGCTGACTAGGCTTATTGTAGTAGGGTGTAACCGACAAAATGGCATCAATATCGGAATTTTGATTTATTTCATTTAGCTGAAGTAGCAATTTATGGGTATCGTTCCCTCCCACTCCGAAAACAATTTTAACCCTCTTTTGAGCTGTTTCAATTACCGTTTGCAATATTTGTTTCTTCTCTTCGTCGGTTATTACAGGGCTTTCGGCAGTAGTTCCCATCACCACCAAATACTCTATCCCACCATTTATTACATATTCTACCAGTTTGCTCAACGATGGATAATCAACATGTTTATTCGTCAAAAAAGGAGTAACTAAAGCCACTCCTGTGCCATTAAAAGTACTCATATTACAAGGTTTTAATTTGATTCATATACCATTTCAGTTGGTTAATCATTACATCCGTGTTAACAGGCTCTTTCAATTCCAACATAAAATCGTAAAATCCACGATCGTGTTTCAGAAGCCCAATTTTCATGTGTGCAATAGAAAAACCAACAATTGCATCTATAAAATAATTTTCATTTACGTGTAGGTCTATTAAAATGTCAAATTCGGCATTGCAAAACTCTAGTATAGTAAGTGAACCGGGTTTGCCAGTTATGGTAAAATCTTTTTCAGTAAAAAACGAAAAACCCATCGACCCCGAAACTCCCTCTCTGGTATCCTGTGGTTTAAGAAATCCCAAACAGCGACACTTAATTTTGTTACCTATAAAATAATTGCATAAAAAGCGTGCCGACGTATATTCTTCCGACGATGTCGCATCAAAAACAATGGCAATAAAACGAGCTGTTTCAAAATTATAAAACATTTTATTTCGTATTCGCCATTTAGGCATTTTTTTTATAAATTGCTTGCCTAAGGTTTGTTTTATGATGGCAGCCAGTCCCATTACATCAACAACTTTCTGTAACAACGTTTGCGTTTATGCTGAATGTGTTTATAACTTTTCCAGTGATTAATGGCTTCGTGATTTGTTTCGAATATACCGGTTGTTTCGGAAAATTCGACACCTTGTTCAAGCATGGTCTTTTGCAATTCAGTAATTAAAATAGCCGAAACTCCTTTGCTCTGATACGATGGCAAAATACCTGTTAGCATTAAATCAACTACTTTTGGATGTTTGAGAGCTTTTAAAATATGAACAAAACCGAATGGAAACAATTTACCTTTAGCTTTCTGAAAAGCTTCGGACAAAGAAGGTAAGCCAATAATAAAAGCCACCAATTCTTTATGTTCGTTTTCAACCAATTTTACAAACTTAGGATTTAAAAACTTAATGTAACGACGAACAAAATAATTAATCATTTTTTGATCAAAAGCTACTACACTAAACAAATCGGCAAAAGCATCGTTAAGCACTTCAAAAATTTTGTGTCCGTATGGCAATAAATCTTTTCTTTTATCGAACGACAGCACCGTAAGTTTATGACGTTGCTTAATTAGATCGTTCAGTTTTAATGCTTTTTCCGGAATAGCTTCAACCGTTAGACGAAACTCAATCCAGTCGATTTCTTTTTCATAGCCAAGCTGCTCCAAAAAATCTTTGTAATAAGGCATGTGGTATTCCGAAGCAATAGATGGCAGATGATTAAAACCTTCGACCAGCATACCTTGATGATCGAGGTTGTTAAAACCCAGTGGTCCCATTATAATCTCCATGCCCTGACTTCTCAGCCAGTTTTCGGCAGTTTGCAGCAATAACGATGCCACTTCAATGTTTTCGATACATTCGAACCGAGTAAAACGGCCTATTTTCTGATGTACTTTATCGTTGTATGGATAGTTGATGATGGCTCCTATTCGTCCAACAACCAGATTGTTGTCTAACGCAAGCCAAAACTTAGCCTTACAGTGTTCGAAAGCCGGATTATATTTAGGCATCAAACTTTTTATTTCGTCGGCAATAATGGGGGGTACCCAGTAGCGGGAATGACGATATAATGTAAAAGGAAATTTAACAAATTTCTTGATGTCTTTTTTCCTAACAACCTCACTTATTACAATACTCATAATTAATCACCTATCCAATTACAAACGTACGTAAAAAAAAGATGATTTACAAACGTCTTTATCAAACAACTAAGCCTTAACATTTATATATTTCGCACAACAACGATTTATATTTTTCTAGTATTACTTTCCGTTTAAGTTTAAGTGTAGGGCTTAGTTCGCCTGTTTGTATTGACC
Source organism: uncultured Bacteroidales bacterium (assembly GCA_937960415.1). GTDB lineage: Bacteria > Bacteroidota > Bacteroidia > Bacteroidales > GWA2-32-17 > Ch61. The sequence goes on from CALGPK010000016.1 coordinate 17,181, forward strand.
AGGTATCGGCTACAAGCTTAAACTTCTTTATTTGTTCGTGCGGACTTAATGTCTGATTAATTTTATCAATTTCCTTACCAATTCGGTCAACAACCATCATGTTTTGAATCAAGTCGATGTTATCTCTATAATGTATTTTGTGCTTTACCGACCAAAAATGCAAATGATTGAAATTAGGTGAAATAATAGCAGATACAAATTTTTCATTCTCGCCTACCACCATTGCTTGTTCTATAAATATAGACTCTTTTAGTTTGTTTTCGATAACTTGAGGTGCTACATATTTGCCTCCTGCATTTTTGAAAATTTCTTTTTTACGATCGGTTATTTTTAAAAATTTTCCATCCACCAATTCACCTATATCGCCCGTATGAAACCAGCCTTCTTCGTCGATAACCTGTCGAGTAGCTTCGTCGTCTTTGTAATATCCTTTCATAACATTGGGTCCCTTGCACAGTATTTCTCCGTCTTCTGCAATTTTTACCTGCACCTTTTCGATAACAGGACCAACTGTTCCAAAACGCACATTATCGCCTTTTGGGAAATTAACCGCAATTACTGGACTTGTTTCTGTAAGCCCGTAACCTTCAAGCGTTTGAATACCTATAGCCCAGAAAAAGCGAAGCAATCGAACCTGAATAGCTGCTCCACCCGAAATAATAATCTTTAGCTGTCCACCGAGCGAAGCTTTTATTTTACGAAAAACCAGCAAGTCGGCTATTTTGAGCTTTATGCGATACCACAACGATGGATTCATCTCATATTTCAAAGCAAGTTTTACAGCCCAATTAAATATTTTCTTTTTAATACCGCCGGTATCCTTGCCTTTGGCTTGTATTTTGTCAAAGAGGCTTTCGAGCAAACGTGGAACAACATTCATTCCATGAGCCTTTATCTGGCGCAAATCTTCGGCAATAGTAGCCAGCGACTCGGCATAATAGATACTTATACCCAAATATTGAAAATGGTAATTCATCATGCGTTCGTAAACATGACAAAGAGGCAAAAAACTCAACACACGATGTTTGTTAGTTAAGGGTTGAACATTTACAGTAGCCAGTACATTCGACAGCAAATTGTTGTGTGTTAGCATCACACCTTTTGGAGTACCTGTAGTGCCCGACGTATATATAATCGTAACAACATCGTCGGGCATAATAGAATTTTTAATTTCTTGAAGTTGTCGGGAGTAATTGTTTTCTTCTTTATTTCCCAAATCTATCAAATCGTAGATGCTTAAGCTACTAACACATGCATTTTTCCGCAAACAAAATATTTTTTCAATCGATGGAGTTTGTTCTATTGCCGGTTTTACTCGCTGAAAAATAACTTCGTCGCCTACAAAAATTGCACAAGCATCGCTATGGTTAAAAATGTAAACATATTCTTCAATATTGATATTAGGATATACCGGAATATGAACTATGCCCAACTGAGCCAGAGCAAAATCCATAAAATTCCACTCGGGTTTATTCGTCGAAACACTTAAAATTTTGTCGCCTTTCTTAAAACCAAGATGCAACAAGGCTATGCTAATGTAATTGGTATATTTACGATAATCATCAACAGAAAAAGTGTACCAGATACCATCTTTCTTACCCGCAAAAATGTCATTTTTGAAAGCATAATTTTTTTGGAGATGGTCTATAATATCAAAAGTACGTTTTACCATGTTTATATTTTTTGCAAAGTAAGACGATTTTTAACTTTAAAAAAAGTGCTAACATAAGCACATAATTTTATGTATTTTAGAACAAACTAAATGCTATGTAACACCATTGCATATCGCAATAAAAAAACTTACACTACTTTTGCAGTATGACACATATTTATTCTTCTTATACAGCTCCCAATGGCATACGGTATATTCATTTGCCGTCGAACAGATTTATTGCTCATGCATTGGTATTGATTAATACCGGCAGTCGCGACGAAAAAAACAACGAACATGGACTGGCACATTTCATCGAGCACCTAATGTTTAAAGGGACCAAAAAACGCAATTCGTTTCAAATACTCAATCGCATAGAGAGCGTTGGGGGCGACCTTGATGCTTTTACTTCAAAAGAAGACACCTGCATTATTGCCTCATTTTTGCCCAATTATTTCGAGCGTGCACTGGAACTTATTAGTGACATTCTTTTTCATTCTACTTTCCCGCAACATCATATAGAACTAGAAAAAAATGTTGTCCTCGATGAGATCAATTCATATAACGATAACCCTTTTGAACTTATATACGACGACTTTGAAGAGCTGATTTTCAACCAACATCCATTAGGCAGAAATATTTTGGGGACACCCCATAGCATACAAACTTTCAACAGTAGCATGATGACCAGCTTTTGTCTGCGAACATATAATACCAATCACATAGTAGTATGCACTGCTGGTAATCTTGAATGGGAAAAAGGACTGCGATTTTTCGAAAAATATTTTTACTCACAACCAGCTAATATCAGAACATGGAAGCGAAAAAAATTTAAAAATTACTCTCCCGTTGAAAAAGTTGTTCGCAAAAACACTCATCAATCACATTGTATGATTGGCAACGTTGCCTACTCGTTCAATCATCAAGATCGCATGGGGCTGCACTTGCTTAACAATATTTTGGGAATGGGTTCAACCAGCAGACTCAACCTCACGCTGCGTGAGCGTAACGGACTGGTTTACTTCATCGAATCGGCTTATACTACTTATTCCGACTCAGGAATTTTGTACATCTATTTCAGTACCGACAAAAATAAAATAGGCAAAACCATTCAACTTATTAAATCTGAACTTAAAAAATTATGCGAGGTGCCTTTAAGCAAAATGCAACTCAACAAAGTCAAACAACAGTTTTACGGTCAGCTTGCCCAATCGTTCGATAATCAAGAAAACTATGCCATTAATATGGCAAAAAGTTTTATGGTGTACCAAAAAATTGACGATATGAAAACCATACTCGAGGAACTAAAACGTATAACAGCTCAGGATATTCAACGCATAGCAAACGAATTACTGGATGAAAACAAATTGTCGATATTGATTTATGAATGAAATATACCAGCGTTTGATAACTTACGCCGAGCAATTTAGTGAACCCGAAAACGACCTGCTTCAAGAACTTTATAGACAAACTTATGTAAAAATTTACAACCCTCGCATGATATCGGGACATTTACAAGGAAGAATTCTAGCACTATTCAGTAGGATATTACAACCTCGCTACATTTTAGAAATAGGCACCTATACCGGTTATTCTGCTTTATGTCTGGCAGAAGGACTTGCTATCGACGGTCAGCTCCATACTATTGAAATAGACGATGAACTCGAAGATTTTATACGTTATTATTTCAACCGTTCGCCATATAAAGATAACATTTTTTTACACATAGGAAATGCTATTGATGTTGTTCCCACACTTAACATTACATTCGATATGGTATACATCGATGGTGATAAGCGAGAATATCCACAATATCTTGAAATTATTATGAATAAAATTCGAACTGGTGGAATTATTATAGCCGATAATGTTTTCTGGAATGGAAAAGTAATTGACCAAAACCAGCAAGATTTATTTACTACTGCAATACGAACATTTAACGAAATCGTACGAAATCATCCACAGCTAAAACCCGTTGTATTACCCGTAAGAGATGGTATTTCTGTTATTCAAAAAATTTGAACAACATACGTCACTTCACGTCCGCAAGCAAAAAATAAAAGTAGTAATGATGCTACATCTTAACAAGAAGAAAGCACTTCGTTAAAAGTGCCTTCTTCATTCAGAAAAAAATTTTTTAGGTAAAAATTATTTGCGTTCCGTTTCCGCCACACATAGCATAAAAGTCGCCAACCGTGAGTACATCTTTAACTTCGTCGGCCAGATCTTCTTTTTTTAGTTTAAACATTTCCATAGCTAACTTGCAAGCATAAATTTCGCCACCACCTGCTGTAATCATTTCTAAAAATTCGGGAACAGTAGGAATATCAAGCTTTTCCATTTCCTTTTTCATCATTGACGATGCCAGTGCTTCCATCCCCGGTAAAATTCCCAAAAGCGTAGGAAATGGCAAATTCCCCGGCAAACGCATGGACGGATTACCCACCACAGCAGTGTGAAGCGAGTTCATACGCTTTTTGGTTATAGCATCTAAGCCAAAAAAGGTAAAAAACACTTTGGTTTCGATGCCTTCCATAACAGCGCCATTTGCCAATACGAGAGTAGCGTACACATCTTCGAGTGTACCTTTGGCACAAATAATGCAAACCTTTTTCAGAGGAGCTTCTTCTTTTTGCATATGTTTAAGTTTTTATTTGTTATACACACGACGATGGTTTTGGGATACCTGCTATTTTGGAAGCCAGTTTTAACGGAGATCCGGGAAACAATTCATAAAACCCTTTAATATCGACTATTCCCGATTTCCCAATGGCTCTAATGGTAAGAACTTCTCCTTTTGCATGCTTGTCGCGAATAAAATTTAACACAGCTACATGCTTATCGGTTAAAGAAAGTCCTTCTTCCTTAGCTATTTCGTGAGCCATTTCTACTGTCCAATCGCTGGAATTAACGAAATAGCCTTCGTCTGTTACTTCAACGGTTTTGCCTGCATACGTTTTTGATGCCATAACATTTTAATTTTATTGGTTATACTTCATTAGATTTCGATAACTCTTTCATTATTCGGATCCCATAAGATAAGCTTCGACGAACCTCTTTACTATTCAACTCCCGCATAATTTTAAAAATTGACTTGTTGTCGAGCTCTTTATTAGGCTTGGTATTGGCTATTACAGTTGTTATATAAGCCAATGTTTTCAAAAAGTCCGGATTAGATAAGTTCGATAATATTGTTTTTAACGAAACAAAAACTTCAGCTTTTTCTAGTCTATCAAGCTCGTATGTAAGGTCGATAATAATTTCCTTAACTATGGGCGATACGTCTTTAATAAAATCGGTTGTACTTTGCAGCATGTTTAACAAAGTATTGAATGTTTCAACGTTTTGCAAAAACCGATAAATCATCATTTTAGCTTGTTCTACATCGAGTTCGATTCCTCTCTCGTCTAAATCTTTGGTTAGAGTTTGAAAGGCATCTTTACCTACTTTGTAAAGGTCGTTGCTCAGGTCGTCCCAAACCTGTTGCTTTTGGCGTTGCTCTTTTACATATTCGAGCAACAGATCGACCTTTTGGTTCAATTCTTGAATCTGTTGTTGTAAATATTCGTTGTTCATAATTTAGCATTTTTTACATTTTCCGGCCATAGTCATCAATGGTTCAATAGGCATTTCTTTGCCTTTAAGCAATATATGCCAGTAAATCCATCGAAACATAATTTTACCGTAATGATTGGTTTTTGTGTTTTTCAGTAAGCCAAAAGGTCCAATACCAGGCAATGGGAATGTACCGGGAAGTGGCTCAGTATCGTAATTGAAGTCGATCAACGAACCTTTTCCAAAGCCTGTTTCGATGTAGCAGTTGGCATGCCCATCAAATTTGGCAAGCATAGGTCTTCCTTCGATATAGCTCATAAGATTTTCGAACAATATTTCTGCCGAGAAATGTGCTACCGAACCTGCTTTAGAAGTAGGAATATCCGAAGCATCGCCAATAACAAAAACATTTTCAAAGTTTTTGCTTTGCAATGTATGTTTATCGGTAGGCACATAATTTAAGTCGTCGCCCATTCCGCTTCGAGCAATTACTTCATCGCCCATATTTACAGGAACAATTGTCAACAAATCGAAAGGTATTTCGCGTCCGTCGTACGAAACAATAGTTTGCTTATCGTTATCTACTCGTTCGAGATAGAAATCCGGTATTATTTCGATGTTTTTCTCAACCAATAAATCACTCAGCATTCGTGTTGCACGAGGCTTGGTAAATGCTCCCGATAATGGGGTTACATACTTAATATTAACTTTTTTGCGAATACCAATTTTAGTAAAGTATTCATCCGCTAAAAAAGCAAATTCGAGCGGTGCTACCGGGCATTTGTAAGGCATATCGGCAATGTTGATTATTAAATTGCCTCCTTCCCATTTTTTTAAAAACTCTCGTAATGCTAATGCTCCTTCGATTGTGTAAAAATCGTAAATTTTCTTATACCAAAGCTTTTCGGTCAAACCTGGGATTTGATCGGGGCGTGTTTGGGCTCCTGTAGCAATAATAAGAATATCGTACTTCATAATAGTACCATCGGTAAGAACTAATTCGCTATTATCAGCATGAATACAATCTACATCAGTAAATAAAACTTCAACGCCGGCGGGGATAAAATCCATTTTAGGTTTAACAACATCCTGGCGATTGTAAATACCAAAAGGAATAAATAAAAACCCCGGTTGATAGTAATGTGTTCTATGCTTATCGATAACGGTAATTTTCCACTCATTTCGCTCAAGTGCTTTACGGAGCTTATTTGCCATGATGGTTCCGGCAGTGCCACCACCAAGAATAATAATTTTTTTCATATACCTCGCTTGTTTTGTTATTTTAAGCAAAATTACTTTATATATTTGCAAAATAGTCGAAAAAGGCTATGACAATAAACAGGTTGTGATATTTATCATATTATGAGTGAAACTAAACAACAGTGCAATTGTAAAGAGTGTATTATCCGAAATTTGATTTTTGCACATCTAAAAACCACAGAATTTGAAAATATTTGCCAACAAAAAGCTGAAAAATATTATAAAAAAGGGCAAATTGTTTTTGAAAAAGGTCAGCCACTAGACCATTTAATTTATTTAAAATCGGGATTGGTAAAATATTATCATCAAAACCATGATGGCAAAAATAGTATCATCACTATATCGGTTCCATACGATGCATTTCCATTATTAACCATTTTTCATAACAATCAAGTTGCCACTTACAACATGAGTGTTCTCGAAGATTCTACGCTTTGTTTTATTCCCATTGAATTGATACGCAAACTGATTTTTAATAACGGAGAGTTTGCCTTTGATTTTATCATCAAATTGATAGAAACCTCGAATAAAACTATTGAACACTTTGTTACACTAAATAATAAAAATTTACGAGGTAGAGTTGCCTATTTCCTTTTAAAACTTTCGGACTACGTTTATTTCAGAGATGTTTTTGAACTTCCGGTATCCAGAAAAGAAATTGCCGAACATATCGGAATGACTACCGAAAACGTGATTCGCACACTTTCTGAGTTTAGAAAAGAAAAAATTATTAAAATTAATGGCAAAGAAATAGAAATTATCGAAAAAGAAAGACTAATAAAAATTTCACAATACGGATAAAAGCAACCATATCTATAAAAATCATGTCTTATTTATAGGCAATGACACGAATAATATGAAGGTTGAAACAAAACATATTTTTTTTCGTAAAAGGGAGTACTTAACACTCAAAATCATGAGTTTTTTTAAAATATTTATTATCATTTTAAGCCTCCTACTTGTTGAATCTGCATTTTCTCAGAAAAAGCAGAGTGTTTCACAAGGTAAGTGGGTTCAATCCGATAGCATCCAAATAACAGAAAATCCTACAACAAGAGGTTCATTTACCGTTAGTGTAACATCAACCAATGTAAGTTGTTATGGCAGGTGCGATGGTACTATTACCGTTTCTATTTCTGGAAATCCTACCTATCCTGTTCAAATTCGATTGACATTACCTCCCGATCAAGGAGGTGGCTTTGTTTTTTACAACAATTTACAAGCAAGTGATTTTCCATTTACTATTACCAACTTATGTGGTTCTCCTTCACCTTATGCTATTCGAATTAGGGATAATGATGGATCCACCGTTTTTGTAAATAATATTTATGTTCTTGCACCGGCTGAAATGTCAATCGAAGAAGGCGATTATGCCATAATGGACGAAACCTGTGCAGGCAATTGCGATGGCTCGGTTGAAATTTATTTTGTATCGAATGCTCAAGGAAACACATATTACTCATGGTCTTCGGGTGAAAACACAGCAAACATATACAACAAATGTGCTGGCACTTACACGGTTACTGTAACCGATGATATGAATTGTACCAAAGCATTTCCCTTCGACATAGTTGCCCCACCGCTACTCCAAATCGATTCCATAAAATTTACCCCTGTGTTTTGCCAGGGAGGAAGTGGGTCGCTTACTGTATACGTATCTGGTGGAAATCAACCATATGCATATAATATAGGCTCAGGTTATCAAATAAATCCTACTTTTAATAATCTGGGAGCAGGAACATATACGGTTACCGTTTTGGATGCAAACAATTGTACTACTGTTTCAAATCCTATTACTATTGAGGAAAATCCTGCTCTAATATTAAATGAAACACATCAAAATGTGCTATGTTCAGGTGAGTCCACTGGTTCTATTGATTTAACTGTTAGTGGCGGAACCCCATTATATTCTTATTACTGGCAAGGTCCCGGAGGATATGAAGCTTTTACAGAAGACATTACTAATTTAATCATCGGTACTTATATTGTAACTGTAACCGATGCAAACAATTGTACTGGCACATTATCTGTCGAAATAACCAGTCCGAATATCATTACCATTTCAGAAACTCACACCAATGTAAGCTGCTATGGTGGCAATAACGGAAGTATTACACTAACTGTTGTAGGCGGTACTGCACCATACACATATCAATGGAATGGACCTTCGTGCCCATGCCCAAATACACCCAATTTGACCAACTTGCAAGCAGGAACATACAACGTTACGGTTACAGACGGCAACAATTGTACAGCTACATCAAGCATTGTAATAACTCAACCTAATGAAATTACCATTACAGGCAATATTACCAGTATCAATTGCTATGGCGAATGTACTGGAACCATAACCTTAACCGTAAACGGTGGTACTCCTCCTTATTCATACAACTGGACTGGACCCAGTTGCCCTTGTTTTGGTCCAAACTTATCCAACCTGTGTGCCGGATTTTATAATGTTACTATTACCGACAATAATTCTTGTACACGTGTACGAACTTTTCAGATTATTCAACCTCCCGATATTCAAATTAATGCATTCGTTCAAAATCCTACTTGCGATGGAGCTTGCAATGGGTTCATTAATTTAAATGTTAATGGCGGAACTCCCCCTTTTACTTTTGAATGGAGCCATGGACCTCATACACAAAATGTAAACAATTTGTGTGCTGGCACATATACGGTAACCGTTACCGATTCGCGAAATTGTAAAAAAACCAGAACATTTAATTTAGTTAATCCTCCTGGTATGAATTTAACGGAAACCCACACCAATGTTACCTGCTATGGTGGTAATAATGGAAGCATTGATTTAACTGTAGGTGGAACTTATACCCTTCCGTTATCTTATAACTGGCAGGGACCCAATGGTTTTACCAGCTCAAATGAAGATATAACCAATCTTATAGCGGGTAACTATTCCGTAACAGTTACTGACGCTAACAATTGTAGTAAAACTCTTTCTGTTGTTATTTCAGAGTTATCAAATATTACCATTTCTGCCTCTATTATTCATGTATCTTGCAATGGGTCAAATGATGGTTCTATTAATATTACTGTAACCAATGGTGTTTCTCCTTATTCTTATCAATGGCTGGGACCGGGTAGTTTTTCTTCTAATAATGAAGATATTACTGGATTAGCACAGGGTACTTATTACTTAACAGTTACAGATAATTTAAATTGTCAAAAAGATACCTTTTTTGAAATAACACAACCTTATCCTATTCAGATTTCTCATACTCAACAGAATGTATCTTGTTTTGGTTTATCGAATGGTTCTATCGATTTAACTGTAACAGACGGCAATCCACCTTATTCTTATTCATGGACAGGACCGAGTTGTCCTTGCGGAAATATTGAAGATATCTCAAACCTTTTAGCAGGTGTCTATAACGTTACCGTTACCGATAATGTCAATTGTACCGAAACGTATTCTGTTACCATTACACAACCAGCGTCTTTAAATATTTCTTCTTCTCATACAAATGTTTCATGCTCTGGTGGTAATGATGGAACTATTACTCTTACCGTAATCGGAGGAACAGGTCCTTACAATTATACTTGGAGCGGACCTTCGTGCCCATGTCCCAATGCACCCAATCTAACCAATTTACAAGCAGGAACATATAACGTTACAGTTACCGACCAGAACAACTGTACTATAACTACCAGTGTTATCATTACACAACCCGCTGCAGCATTGAGCATCTCGACTACACAAACCAACGTCTCGTGTTTCGGTGGTAATAACGGAAGCATTTCCCTTTTCGCCAACGGAGGTACACCGCCATACAACTACTCTTGGACTGGACCATCGTGCCCATGCCCTAATACACCCAATTTGACCAACTTGGAAGCAGGAATATACAACGTTACCGTTACCGACCAGAACAACTGTACCAGTACTACCAGCGTTACCATTACACAACCATCCGATATTAATGTTATTTCCAATACAACCAATGTTACTTGTTATGGACAATGCAACGGTTCCATACAACTAACTGTTGTAGGAGGAATATTGCCATACACTTATAATTGGTCTGGCCCAAGTTGTCCTTGCAATGGAACGAACTTAACAAATCTATGTGCTGGGAATTATTTACTCACCATAACCGACGGAAATGGTTGCAGCAAGACATTTTCATACAATATTACGCAACCTACACAGCTCATAGCCGACATTTCTTCTCAAACCAACATGCAATGTGGAGGTAGTTGTAATGGAACTGCTACCGTAACTGCTTCGGGTGGCAACCCCAACTATACGTATGCGTGGAGCAATGGTCAAAATACCTCAACCGCAACAGGATTATGTGCAGGTTGGGTTTATGTAACGGTAACCGATTCTAATAACTGTTCGGCAAAAGATTCTACAGAAATATTATCTCCTCCTTTATTATCTGCCGAAGTTACAGATTCAATAATGTCGTGCGGAAGTTTTCCGACTATCGTTGCGGGCATGACGTTTTTACCCGATGGCACAGGCACTTCTTATCAAACAACAATAACACAAATAGATTTTGACCCAAATCAAACCATCACTTCGCCCAACGATATTACATCCATTTGTTTAAATATGGAACACTCGTGGCTGGGTGATTTGCAAATTCGTCTTATTTGTCCAAACGGTCAAAGCGTTATTTTAAAACAATATCCCGGTGGCGGAGGCACATATCTTGGAGAACCTGTATCATGGGGATTTCCCGATCAAAATAGTAGCAATACTACACCCGGAAACGGTTACGACTATTGTTTTGTTCCTGGCGGCGCCATGTTTGGCACTATGGTTGCAACAGCAAATACCTACACCTATTCATATATAGACAATGCTGGCAATCCACATAATAATCGTTTTTACTTACCTGCCGGAACATACACTCCTTTTCAATCGTTTAATAATTTGGTAGGCTGCCCATTAAATGGCAACTGGACAATTGAAGTTACCGACCACCTTGCCATGGATAATGGCTATATTTTTTCGTGGTTAATTAATTTTGCACCACATACTTATCCTTCGCAATTTTGCAATGGTGCTGCAACATTAACTGTAAATGGCGGAGAACCACCATTTACATATTACTGGTCGAATGGTGCAACATCACAAAATCTATCGAATGTATGTAGTGGAACTTACTGCGTTACTGTAACAGATGCCAATAATTGCACTGCAACCGACTGTGTAACGATACTTGATGCGAATCTTTCTATCGATTCTATTACAAAAGTAGATGCATCGTGTAATGGTATATGTAATGGTTCCGCAACAGTTTATTATTCTATTAGCGCAGGAGCTGTTAATTTCTTATGGTCAAATAATGCTACATCCCAAACCATTTCAAACCTTTGTCCTGGAACTTATTATGTTACTGTTTCAACACCTAACGGTTGTACCGATGTAGATTCTATTATAATAACAAGCTCGTACGCGTTACAGGTACAATCAACTATCGTTAATCCATTGTTGTGCTTCGGTGATTGCAATGGTTCTGCTACCATCACCGTACAAAATGGACAAGCACCTTATACTTATCTTTGGTCGCCCAATAGCGGAGATACAGGACCTAGCATCACAGATAAATGTGCAGGAACCTACCACGTTACTGTAAGCGATGCAAATGGTTGTACTGCAACAGAAGTAGTAATAATCAATCAACCTCCTATTTTACAGATAGATTCTATAAAATATACCCATGTACAACCATGTGCGGGCAATAATAATGGCACTTTGACCATTTATGTCAGTGGTGGTTCTCCTAATTATCTGTATAATATAGGTTCAGGTAATCAGGCATCTAATCAATTTATTAATCTTGCTGCTGGTGTTTATACGCCTACCATAACCGATGCTAATGGTTGTACCATTATAGGAAATCCTGTAACTATAACAGAACCCCCTGTTTTATTTATAACCTCAATCGATGTAACTAACGTAACTCCATGTTTTGGCAGCGCGAATGGAAGTATTACTGTTAATGTTATCGGTGGCGTTCCTTTTTATCAGTACAATATAGGAACAGGCAATCAAACCAGTAATTATTTTAATGGTCTCTCGGGAGGAACATATCATGTAACAGTTACCGATCAATTAGGATGTACTATTGTTGCAAGTAACATTATCGTAACAGAACCACTACCACTAACCTTAGATTTGGTTCAAAAAACAGATGTAGCTTGTAACAATTCATGCACTGGTATTTTGCAGGTTACTGCCAATGGAGGATTAGCTCCTTATACCTATACATGGAACCCAAATTTAGGTAATGGTAATTCGTTTAATAATTTATGTGCAGGATGGTATTTTGTAACCGTTACCGATCAGTTGGGATGTACCGCGACTAATCAATTTGAGATTACCGATACATCCAATTTGAATATTACTATTGTATCCATTCAAGACCCATTGTGCAATGGTAATTGTAATGGTTCGGTAGAAGTTGCTGCTTCAGGAGGTTCTCCCCCCTATAGCTTTAGTTGGGACAATAGTTTACCGCCCTCAGCTACTCAAACAAATTTATGTGCAGGAACTTATATGGTTACGGTTACAGACGACAATTTATGTTCGAGAAGTTTGCCCATTACATTAACAGATCCACCAGTATTAAATGATTCTATTAAGCAAGTTTCTGATATCCTTTGTGCAGGAAGTTGTACGGGATCTATTACTGCTTACCCTTATGGCGGTACAGGTTTGTATGCTTATATCTGGGACGATCCACTCAATAGCAATACTCAAAACATTTCAAATTTATGTGCAGGATGGTATAGAGTAACCATAACCGATAGTAATGGATGTGTAAAAAAAGATTCTTTAGAGTTATTAGAACCCGATTTCATTAATATCAATCTTAATGTAATATCAGGTATATCCTGTTATGGTTTGTGTGATGCAAGTGTTGAAGCAATAATAAATGGTGGTATAGCACCTTATTCTATACAATGGTCAAGTGGTTTTTCCTTAAATCCTGTTACTAATTTATGTTCAGGTATGCTTTATATTACTGTTACCGATAACAATTTGTGTCAGAAGATAGACTCCATTTATATAAGTGAACCCGATAGCATACAAATTTCCTTTATCAATGTAACACAAGTAAATTGTAATGGCGATTGTTCTGGTCAGGCTACTGTTCAAGTAAATGGTGGAATCCCCAATTATACTTATCAATGGTCAGCTTCTGCTGGAAATCAAAACACTCAAACGGCAACTTCTTTGTGTGGAGGGATTCATTTTGTTACCGTTACCGATGCCAATAATTGTACCAATAGTTATTATGTTAATATAGAAGACACGTCAAATTTAACTTTACAAATTGACTCATTGCGAAATCCGCTTTGTTTTGGCTCGTGCGATGCATATATTTTTGTATCTGCTCAGGGAGGTTTCCCTCCATACACTTATGTTTGGAGCGGAAGCTTACCTTCTCAGAACTATCAAGAAAATCTTTGTGCCGGTACTTATACAGTTACGGTTGTAGATGATAGTCTGTGCATGAATGCTTTATTAATTGAATTAAACAATCCTCCAGTTTTAAACGATTCTATTGTAATAGATCAAAATATTCGTTGCAATGGTTTATGCAATGGAATAATTACAGCTCACCCTTATGGTGGTTCTCCACCTTATACGTATCAATGGTCTAATGGAGAATGGGCACAACAAATACAAAATGTATGTGCCGGCTGGTATAAGGTAACTATAACCGATTTTAATGGTTGTACTAAAATAGATTCCATCTTACTTAACGAACCTAATCCTCTTCTTGGATCGTTTACTGTTAATTCGCCTATAACCTGCTATGGGTTATGTAATGGTAATGCAACCATTAACATAATGGGAGGCACACCTGATTATACTTATTCATGGTCGAATGGAGAAACTACAAATCCAGCAGTCGCACTTTGTGGAGGACTAACTTTTATAACAGTTACCGATCAAAATGGTTGTACATTTATTTCTAACATAGATATGACTCAACCCGATAGTCTCTCACTTACATTATCATCTACGGTTGTTTCTTGTAGTGGAAATTGTACGGGTACCGCTACTGTTTTTGTTGTAGGGGGAACACCACCTTATACTTATTTATGGGATGCTGCGGCGGGCAATCAGTTAACTTCTACTGCTGTTTCGTTGTGCAGTGGATTATATTTTGTTACTGTTTCTGATTTATATAATTGCACCATCGTAGGTTCTGTATCAGTTCAAGATACATCAAACTTACAGGTTCATATTATACAACAGATTAATCCATTATGCAATGGTCAATGCAACGGTTTTATAGAAGTTTCAGGTATAGGCGGTTATCCCCCCTATTCTTATAGCTGGGATAACGGATCTAACTCTAACATAATCAGCAATCTATGTGAAGGGAGTTATACCGTTACAGTTACGGATGATAGTTTATGTAAACGTTGGCTAACCATAGATTTGATAAATCCTCAGCCGCTACAGGATTCTATTATAGTATTACAACCTATCTCCTGTTTTGGACTCTGTAATGGTTCTGTAGCAGTATATCCTTATGGGGGAACTCCTCCTTATGCTTACCAGTGGGATGATCCTTTGCTTTCGTCGAATGATACTATTGAATGGTTATGTGCAGGCACTTATCATGTAACTATTACCGATAATAACAATTGTACTATTGTTGATTCCATTTCTTTATCCAATCCACCTATATTAAATATTTCTGTTTCAATAGTTCAGCCTGTAAATTGCTATGGAAGTTGCGATGGTATGGCAGAAGTTACTATTACAGGAGGCTCACCGCCTTATACTATTAACTGGTCAAACGGAGATTTCTTATTACAGGCCGATAGTTTATGTGCAGGTTGGGTTTATGTTACAGTAACCGATGCCAATCTTTGTCAGGTAATTGATTCGATTCAATTTATGCAACCTGATTCTATAGTACTAGATTTTGTAACTACAGCGGCATCGTGTGGTGGAAATAATGGTACAGCAACAGTTATAGCAAGCGGTGGCATATCGCCTTATACTTACCAATGGGATTCAAATGCTCATAATCAAACAACGCAAACTGCTAATTCATTGAGTGTAAATATTTATTTCCTAACAGTAACAGACAATAATGGTTGTACTGTTGTTGGTAATGTTGCTATAATTGATACATCAAATCTAAATATAAACCTTATAAACATTCACCATATAACCTGTGCTGGAAGTTGTGATGGTAGTGCAACGGTTTCTGTTTCAGGCGGATATCCACCTTATACTTATCTATGGAGTACGGTACCACCTCAAAATGATTCTATTGCAAATAATTTATGCGTAGGCTTATATTTTGTAACTGTTGTAGACGATAGCCTGTGTTCAAGAGTGGGAATGGTTGAAATAGACAGCTCACAAATTTTAATGGTTCAAGATTCGTTGAGACCTATATCTTGTCCCGGATTATGCGATGGATCTATTATCTTAATCCCTTCGGGAGGCACACCTCCTTATGTAAGCTATGAATGGTCTGTATCTGGACAAAATGATTCTATTATTACCAATCTTTGCCCGGGAATATACCATTATACCGTTACCGATGCTAATGGTTGTAAGGTTAGTGATAGTGTAGTTGTTGTAGATCCCGGACAAATGGTGGTTAATATAGAAATCTTACAAGCGATAACCTGTAATGGTTTGTGCAATGGTATATTAGGAGTTATTGTTCAAGGTGCATTAGGTCCATATCAATATCTCTGGTCAAACAATAGTCAGGATTCCATGTTAACAGATTTATGCAGCGGACAGTATTCGGTTACTGTTACCGGAATAGGCGGTTGTTCAGAAACAGCGATTTTAACGTTACCTGAACCATCACCTTTACAGATTCAATATACTAACATTATTCAGGTAGCTTGTGGTGGTGATTGTAGCGGACGTGTTACTGCGCTGGTATCAGGCGGTCAACCTCCATATTCTTATGTATGGACGGCTACTAATTTTTCTGCTACTACACCAACTATTGATTCGTTATGTGCTGATTTATACTTTATTACCGTATCCGATTCATACGGTTGTACTTTAACCAGCATGTTTGAATTAACCGACACATCAAAACTTGAACTACACATTATCGATTCAAGCATGGTTACTTGTTATGGCTTGTGTAATGGCTGGGCAACAGCACAAGCACAAAATGGTTTTCCACCTTATAATTACAACTGGAATACAGTGCCTCCGCAAAATTTGCCCACAGCTACCGATTTATGTGCAGGCATATATATTGTAACGGTTACCGACGATAGCCTTTGTTCACGTGTTCGCATGGTACAAATAACTCAACCCGATAGCCTCTACTTATTTGTTAAAGATAGTGTTCCTATTAACTGTTATGCTAATTGTAATGGAAGCCTCTTACTTGGCATCGCCGGTGGAACAATTCCGTACAATGTAGTATGGAGCAACGGAACTTCCGACACCTTGGCATTAAATTTATGTGCCGATTCATATACCATAACGGTTACCGATGCCAATGCATGTAGTTATTCTATATCTTATACACTAACACAACCCGAAGAGATAAGTTATATCATCTCAACTCAAACTACATTGTGTAGTACCGGTACAAACGATGGTTCGGCAAGCATAACCATACAAGGTGGCACGATTCCTTACCAGATTGTGTGGAATACCGGTGATACAACAACCACTATCGATAGCTTATATGCAGGAACTTATTATTACACCATAACCGATGCAAACGGTTGTCAAAAAACTGATTCTGTAATCGTTTTACCATCTATTGTGGTAAATGCTCTTACCCGAAAAGATACCACTATATGTTATGGCGATAGTGTTCAAATATTTGGTTTTGGTGGTAGCCTTTATTACTGGACACCTGGACAAACGTTAAGTGATAGTACACAATTTAACCCTTATGCTAAGCCATTCGTAACAACTACATATTACTTCTTTGTCTTCGACAGCATCTGCTTCGATGTTGATTCCGTAACAATTGGTGTTTATCCCTCATTTACTGTCGATGCCGGACAAAATCAAACCATTTTATACGACCATAGTACAACAATGAATGCTACCTGCTCCGATCCCAATGCTACATTCTTATGGATCCCCTCAACTGGTTTGCAAGATTCTTCGAGCTTAACTACACTGGCTCATCCGCTGCAAACAACAACCTACTACCTGCTGGCAACTAATGCCAACGGATGTACACTAATAGACTCAGTTACTATAACCGTGGTACCTCGTATTCGAATACCATCGGGCTTTACTCCTAACGGTGACGGAATTAACGATGTATGGATTATAGACCTAATCGAACTATTCCCCAACTGCGAAGTCATGATATTCAATCGCTGGGGCGAAAGACTCTTCTATAGCCATGGCTATCCACCATCGGAACGATTCGACGGCACATACAAAGGCAAACCATTACCCACCGGCACCTATTACTACGTAATAAATTTACACGATGAAGCATATAAAGAACCATTAACCGGTCCGTTAACTATAATGAGATAAAATGTATGAAATATCTAAAACATCATATTATTTGGTCTGGCATACTGATTGTTTTATCGGCTACGGGACAACAAACCCCGATGTATACCCAATATATGCTAAATGATCTGGCATATAATCCGGCTATTGCCGGAACAAAAGAATATTATCAAGCAAAATCGAACAACCGATATCAATGGATTGGAATTACCGATGCCCCCCGAACCTATATTTTAAGCATTTATGGACCACATCGAACACTCGATATGGGGTTTGGTGGCATCGTATTTAATGATGTAACCGGACCTACCAGCAAAATTGGATTATATGGTGTTTACGCCTACAATGTACGAATTAAAGACGACCTGCGTTTTTCATCTGGTTTAAGTTTAGGTTTATTGCAATATAAAGTTGATGGTTCTAAAATTACGCTTCATCAGGAAGGCGACCCTTCTCTGGCACACGAAATGTATGTCGATTACCTACCCGATGCTAATCTGGGACTCTATTTGTATGCTCAAAAATATACTGTTGGCTTGTCGGTAGTTCAGCTTTTTCCTGCTAACATAAAATTTAAAGAATTGGAACATTACGGAGTTAACCGTTTAAAACAGCATATAATGGCTACAGGTTCGTATGCATTCAATTTAAACAACGACTTCGTTATTGAACCACTGTTAATGATTAAATTTGTTTCGCCTGTTCCGATACAGCTCGATATAAACGCACGAATAATTTACCGCAATATGTTTTGGGGTGGTTTGGGGGTTCGAACCAAAGATGCTGCAAGTGTTTTAATAGGATATAATTATCAGGATCAGCTTATTTTTGGTTATTCTTACGATATAACATTCACAGAACTTAGAAAATATAGTTCCGGAACGCACGAACTAATGATTGGTGCCCGATTCAATAAAATCAAACAAAGCCGTTGGAGAGCTAAACTCGAATGATATGAACAAATTGTTTTTAGTTTTTTTTGTTTTATTTTTATTTTCCTGTTCGAATAATCGACCATCTTCTTCCAATATTATTCCAAGAGATACGCTTATTTCGCTAATTGTAGATTTGCATATTGCCGATGTGATATTATTAAACCCCAATGTACAATCTAAAATTTCGGATATATCATCAAACAAGCTTTATCAAACTATCTTAAATAACTACCATATTTCCAAAGAACGGTTTAAGAAAAGCATGGATTACTATGCCAGTAGTCCAGAAACGCTCGATTCTATTTATGATATAGTTATAGAACGGCTGAATTTGATTGAAAGTAGGTGGCTTACAGACAGTTTATCTAATTTATGAGAAAATTAAGTGCCCATTATATTTTCGATGGCTATCAATGGCATCGAAACAAAATAATTGTTGTGAATGAAAAAGGAGTTATTACTCATTTTGAAGAAGCCTTATTAGAAAACAAAGAACTGGATGGGGTTGAATTTTACAATGGAATCTTGTGTCCGGGATTTATAAATGCTCATGTTCATCTTGAATTATCCTTTCTTAAAGACCAATTTTGCCCTGTCTATTCGCTGCAAGATTTTATAGAACTCATGAAACATGTTGATAGAAAATACAGCATTGACAAAGAAAACATTGCTCAAACACATGACCAATGGATGTATCAAAACGGAATTTCGTCTTGTGGCGATATTGCTAATACAGCACTTACCAGCATCATTAAAAAACAGTCAAAAATATATTATCATACTTTCTGCGAATTATACTCTGTTGAGGAAGATTATGCAAATATCGTTTTTAATGAAGGATTGAATTTGAGCAAACAGTTTCATCCTTCGTCCATTACACCGCATGCTCCGTATTCTGTTAGTTTCTCGTTATTACAAAAAATTACCCATTCAACAACTGCCAGCAATATTTTTACTATTCACTTTAAAGAAAGCCGTTACGAAACCGATTTATTTCGGAAATTTCAGCGGAACTTTCCTGTAAACGACAACCCATCTTTGGATTTTATAAATTTTTTGCCCAAATTGAACCACTGCCTATTTGTTCACAACACATTCATTACAGAAGCAGAAGCCAACCATATTGTCCAACATTTCGAAAATCCTTTCTTTGTACTTTGTCCAAACTCTAACTTGTTTATAGAAAATCAATTACCCCCTCGTTTTCTTATTCAACGTTATAGCGACAAAATCTGCATTGGCACCGATAGTCTTGCTTCTAATCGTCAATTGTCTATTTTAGAAGAAATAAAAACACTTTCGTTTTCATATCCGGATGTACCTCTTTCGAAATGGTTACAAATGGCAACTATCAATGGTGCTATAGCGATTAAAGTAGATCATCTGTTTGGCACAATTAAACCACACATAGCGCCAGGTATTATACTCATCGAAAACATAGATATACACCATATGTGCTTAACTAACGAAAGTGTTGTTCGAAGAATTATTTAATTTTAATCTTCGCAATTCTGGCAATCGTAACCTTTATTGATAATTTCCATAGCCTTTAAACTCATACCCATACTCGAAAAACCACCATCGTGATAGAGGTTTTGCATAGTAACCTTGCGTGTGAGATCGCTAAATAGTGTAATGCAATAGTCGGCGCATTCGTCGGCTGTGGCATTACCTAATGGTGCCATACGGTCGGAAAAATCCATCAGGTTATGCATACCCTTAACTCCGCTACCGGCTGTGGTCATAGTTGGAGATTGCGAAATGGTATTAATGCGTATCTTTTTGTCGCGTCCGTATATATATCCAAAGCTACGAGCAATAGACTCAAGAGCTGCTTTTGCTTCGGCCATGTCGTTATAGCGGTAAAAGGTGCGTTGTGCAGCAATGTAAGTAAGAGCAACTACCGAACCCCACTCGTTTATAGCATCGAGCTTACGAGCAACCTGCAACATCTTGTGAAATGAAATAGCAGATATATCGATGGTTTTTAGATAGTAATCATAATCCAAATCGTCGTAACGACGACTTTTGCGAACATTCATCGACATAGCTATACTATGCAAAAAGAAATCAATCTTACCGCCAAAATACTCCATCGAATTTCTGAAAACCTGTTCCAGTTCTTCGACATTGGTAGCATCGGCAGGAAAAAATGGAGCATTGCATATTTCAGCCAATTCCTTAACGTTGCCCATACGATAAGCCATCGCTGTATTGGATAATGTAATTTGTGCACCTTCTTCTACACAACGCTTGGCAACTTTCCATGCAATAGATTGTTCGTTTAAAGCACCGAAAATAATCCCTTTTTTACCTTTTAAAAGATTGTATGCCATGACAAAAATTTTTCGCAAAGTTAATTAGAAAAACTCACCACGCCAGAAAAGATGATAAATATCATTAAGCTCAAATTATGCAATAGGAAATGAACTACACATTGATATTTCTTTGTACTTACGTATTAATACATCTATTTTTGGAAAACAAGACTAGAAAGATGGATTCTACCGATTTGTTTATCATTTACATTCATTCTATTACAATTTTTTTACTCGATAATAAGTTATAGCCATCAGTTACAATTAAAAGATAAATACCAGACTTTACAGGGGTATTGAACGTTATAGTATAATGACTATTATTTTCTTCTAATAAAATAGTTTTTGTTTCAATTTCTTTGCCCAATAAATCTTTTAGCGAAACTTCTACTTTTTCAGAATATATTTCATCATTAAGTAATATATGTACAGGTTGATATATGTTAACAGGATTAGGATAAATTGTTATGTTAAAATTATTGATATAATTTAACTCATAATAAACGGCAACCATATTGGAATAAGTTGCAGTACCATCATAATCAACTTGCTTTAGTCGGTAATAGTTAAAGCCAACAACAGGATTATAATCATATTCGATATATAAATGTGGGGTATATGAAGTCCCCGAGCCTTCAACTTTTTTAATAGGAAACCAATTTTGAGCATCTATTGATTTTTC
>CALGPK010000017.1 GCA_937960415.1 uncultured Bacteroidales bacterium
ACAGGTCCGTCAATTTGCTTGCCGTTGTAATCGACTGTTACAATGAGGTTGTCGATTTTTTTTGCAGCGGCAAACATTGCTGCTTCCCATATTTGTCCTTCTTGAAGTTCGCCATCGCCGGTAAGCACATAAACTAATGTAGGATCATGATGTAATTTTTTGGCAATAGCTGCTCCTATAGCTACCGATAATCCCTGTCCTAATGAACCACTGGCAATTCTTACTCCTGGAAGATGTTCGGCAGGTGTGGGATGTCCCTGAAGACGGCTGTTGATTTTGCGGAATGTACTCAATTCAGAAAGCGGGAAGTATCCACGGCGTGCCAAAACACTGTACCAAGCGGGCGAAATATGTCCGTTAGATAAAAAGAAAACATCTTCGTGATGCCCTTCTAAAGTAAATTTTTCGGGATTGATGTCGAGAATTTCGAAGTAAAGAGCTACCAAAAAATCGGTGCAGCCAAGCGAACCTCCTGGATGTCCTGATTTTGCCTGATGAACCATGCGAATAATGTCTCGTCTGACTTGAGTTGCTAATTTTTCAAGTTCGCTAATATTTTTCATACAAAAACAAGGCTTTTATTTTGATTTCTTTCGTTCGCGTTGTTTCTTGATGTAATCTTGAATATTTTCTCCACTCTCGATCAGTTTTTTTAGTATGTTAAAATAAACTGTAATGAATAAAATAACGGTCATTAGAAAGATTATGATAATGTTATACCAAAAAGTATCGATGTAAAAGCCATAAATATTTTTTCGAGGTGCATAAAAATGAGCCGTAAAGAATCCGGGTTTAGGATCGAGGAAAATAGGATCGGCTTTTTGATATAGTCGGTGATTATATTCCACAATTTTGTTCATTTCGGTTTCGTTTCGCACAAATTCTTTTAGGTTATCGTTGTAATAGTCTTTTTTAAGTTTAATAAATGCTTCTTTTTTTTCGGGAGTATCTTGTAGCGAGGTCATGAGTTTGTCTTTTTCGGCACTAGCTTTATTGTATTTTTCGATATAATGACGATTGATTTTGTCGAAATATTCTTCTAGTTGTTTTAAGATGTTCTCGTTAATGTTGTTGTAGCTTAATTTTTCAATATCAACAGGGCATTTTACTTTTTTATTTTGTTTAATTTCTTCGCGAATTTCATTCTTTAAAAGCAAAATGGCATCTTCTACCACTTGTTTTTTTTGCGGATTGTGGATATATGTCTGGATGTCGATAACTTTATTTCGCAATGAGCGAAGCCAGAAGTCTTTTCTGAAATTTGCATAGCTAGTTATTTTGTCGTAAGTGTAAAACTGTTTTTCGTATTTATTTTCCTTGAATTGATAAACCGCAAGTGCTTCGTATGCCCATCGGGCAGTTATGATTTGACCATAAAAAGGAATGGAACTTGGACTACTGATATCGGGATTGAGTTTATCGTATTTAACGATAATACCACTCAATATGAGTTGTGGAATAACTAAGAATGGAATTAAAATATATATGGTGACGGCAGAATTGAATGCGTCTGAAATGTTTAGCCCCATCATATTCGACGAAAGCCATGTAATAAATAACACGAGCCAAAACTGCCAGTACATGCCTTTGATACCGAGTACACTATTGCCGATGATAACGAATGCAGCTGCTTGATAAGCAGAAAGCACCATTAGGATAAACGTTTTGCTAAATAGATAACTTCCCCAGCTAAGGTTGAGGTATTTTTCGCGTTTTAAAATTTTTCGATCGCGAAAAATTTCTTCGGCACTCACCGTAAGCCCTACAAAAATAGCAACAATTACAGCCATAAATAAATATACGGGTATATTGCTATTTTCGTTAAATGTATATCCCGATTCATTGGCAACATCTACACTGTAATAACGAATAATAAATGAAAGTAAAAATGCTAATAATGGAGACTCAAGCAGGTTGATTATTAGATATTGTTTATTGGCAAGTTTTGCTAATGTATCGCGAATGGAGAAAATGCGAAATTGCTTAAATTTTCCGGGTATCTTAAAGAATATTTTGGGTAATTTATAGCTAGCATCGAGTTGAGGTTTTTCAGCGACATTGTTAAAAGTGTCGCTCTCTTTAAAATAATGATGCCATTCATTGGGTGCTATTCGGCGGGTGCGGGTGGGGTTGCCGTATTCGTCTAGTACCGGTGTTTCAACAATGTTGAATATTTGTTCCGGATTTACATTGCCACAGGTGGGACATTCGCTTTCACTCCAGTTTGCTTGATGAGTCTTTGATTTAAAGTACATGATGGATTCTACCGGGTTGCCGTCGTAAATTAAATAGCCCCCGGTATCTAGAATGAGCAGTTTATCGAACATCTTAAATATTTCGGACGATGGTTGGTGAATAACAACAAAAATGAGTTTTCCTTTTAATGCCAATTCTTTTAAAAGGTCGAGAATATTTTCGGAGTCTCGTGACGATAAACCCGAAGTTGGTTCGTCGAGAAAAAGAATAGCCGGTTCTCGAATAAGTTCTAAAGCAATATTTAAACGTTTGCGTTGTCCACCGCTAATTTTTTTGTTGAGTGGTGAACCAACTTTCATGTCTTTTATTTCGAATAAACCAAGATTTTGTAATGTCTTAAGAACCAATCGGATAATTTGAAATTCGGATAGGTTGTCGAAGCAAAGTTTGGCATTATAATAAAGGTTTTCAAAGACAGTTAAATCTTCGATGAGTAAGTCATCTTGCGAAACATAACCAATAAGTCCTTCTAATTCTTTGTTTTCTTCTTCGTAAATATTTTTGCCGTTTATTAAAACTTCGCCCAGTGTGGGGGGATAGTTTCCGTTTAAAACGTTGAGCAAAGTGGTTTTTCCGGCCCCGCTGGCACCCATAATTCCAACCAAATTGCCCGATTCGGCAAAAAATGACATACGATGGAGTCCGATTTCTCCACCTTTGAAACGATATTCGATGTTGTTTACTTCAAATAAAATTTTCGACTCAGACAATTGCTCATTAAAAAGTGTAATAATGTCGGAGTAGTAAATGGGTTTAAACTTGGTAGAGGTACGAAGCGTACTACCCGGCGAAAAGATATAAACTTTATGTGGCTGGAGTAGCTGACCATTAAGGAACAATTCTTTTTCGCCTAGATACCTTAAGAAGTATATGTTGGCGATACGTACATGCAGAAAACGAATCTGTCCTTCGAATGTTTCGCGGTATAAATGTTTTACCTTAGGATGGTTGAAATCTTTTTGACTATTAACAACCAGAACACGGGTTGAGTTGGGCAAAGTATCGAAGTTGTAAATTACGAATGCTTTAATACGAACAAATTCATCGTTTGGTATATTAAAAGTATCTGAAACGGCTTGTACAAATTCAATTTCTTGTTCGGAGATAATTTCGGAGTCGGATTTAATAAATTCAAAAAGACGTATTAAAACTATAATTTTTTGTTTAATGGTAAGTTCTTCGTTAATAGCGGTACATATTTTCAGTACTTTAACAGAACTACCGGCAATGCGTTTTTTCTTTTTGGTAGAGTCTTCTTCTACAACCTGATATTGGTTGTAAAAATTGTTAAAAACTTCGAGATATTCGTTAACTAATTCTGTGTTTAATTGCTGTTTAAGAAAAGACCCAACAACCTGCCGCCTTTCTTCGAGATTGCTGTCGGGGCGAGCAATGATTGCAAATAATTGCATGAGAGCTTTTAATACTTTTTCGCTCATAGGTAAATATTTTTAAAATAAAAAGGGCATTGCATATATACTCAATGCCCGTATATTGTTGTTAGGTTCATTCATTATTGTTGTTTAAAGCCGATGAGCATATTAATAAGTCCAGATCCGGATCGAGCAGACGGGTCTAATTCTGCTTCTATTAAACAATCGATAGTACTGGTAAATTTGAAATCCCAGTAAGTAGAATTTTGGTAATCTTTATTGGTAAAAAGCAAATGGCGTTCCTTATCGTAAAGCGAAAAAATAACATTTCCTTCCGATTGTCCAGCTGCTATGGCAATTCGATAAATAGTACCTCCATAAAATGTAACATGAAATTCGGCAATTTCATCGCCTGTAACTAATGCTTTGTAAACCTGACCATCACTTATAAATGGTGGCTGAATGTATTTTGAGCACAAAGCCAGGGTAACTTCACTTTGTGCAAAGCTTATGTTCATTAGTAAGTTGAACAAACCAAGTAAAACAATGTTATTGCGTTTCATAGTATATGTTTATTTAACAACAGATGCTCTTATTTTTTCAATTTTTTCAGTAATGGTTTTGAGTTGCTGATCGGTAATAATTACTTCCGACTTACTATTAATAATAGTCATTTTGTTTTGTTCGTCGATGGTAGGTGGTTTATATGTGTATTTAATTTCAATCCCATCAAAATCGTAAGCTAAATCGATGAGTTGGTCGGTTAGTTCGGTATATTCTTTTGAATTATTGTAGTAAGGAGATAATAACTTAATAAGATTATCAAGTGGTCGTTTTTGTTCGGCAATACGTGCAATAATTTCTTGTTTTTTCGACGTTTTGGCTAATTGAGTTAGCAAATATGTGCTTTCTATCCATCCACCAGCCAGTATTAAAACTCCAATATCATTTCGGTTATTATCTTTTAAATATTGATCGGCTTTTCGGTATGAGTTGGCTACAATGTTCATTAAAGAATCTTTATTGCCTAAATTTGTTTCTATTCGGTTGACAATTTTTTTGTCAAATGCATTTTCGATGTTGAGTTCTTGCGACAAAATTTTAATAACCGAAAAGTACTGAATAGCTTCAGAATTTTGTTCGTATAGAGTAAGATAACCTAAATTAGAACCATACACTCCAAGGTTGAGGGCTTTTTCGAAATTAGTTACATAACTATGTGATTTGTTGTATGGGTTGAGAAATTCTTTATTGTAAGTAAGATTAGCTCGTTTGACAAGAAAGGCAATCTCGTAAGGCGATGGCATGCTAAACAGGGTATTTTCGAATTTGATAAGGGTGGGTGCCGATGAGTCTATACTCTGATTAATTTTATCTTCGATTTGATCGTACCCCTGACTTCCTTTACAAGAAAAAAGCATTAGAGCAATTCCTAACACAAAATTTAATGTAAATAAATCTCGTAAAAGCCTTAAAAACAGCATAGTATTTATTTTGACAAATGAATATGCAAGTAAGAAAAAAAACATGAAACTTCAAAATAAAATTACAATTCTTGCAATAAAAACAAAAAAGCTGCCAATTTTTAGCAGCTTTTTCGTTTTTGTTTAATGGGTTTTTAAAGTTTATCAATTACGATGGTTGCATATTTAAGATCTGTTCCTTCTTTTACAAGTATTCTGTAAACACCTTTGGTCAACGACTTCATGTTCATTGGTATGTTTTGTTTTAGAGATTGTTTATCAATGTCCTGGCTAAATACTTTTTTGCCTTCAACATTGTAGATTACAATGTTAACGATTCCTTTGTAAGCCGACTCTAATGTTAGGTTAAACAAGCCATTGTTCGGATTTGGATATGCTTGTAATGATGAGCTAAAAGATGATGTAGAAATCTGGCTAATAATAACTTGAATAGTTTGCAATGCAGTATCCGAACCACAATTGTTCGAGGCAATGAGCATTACTATGTACGAACCATCGGCAGTATATATATGAGAGGTGTTCTGGTTGTTATCGGTATTTCCGTCACCAAAGTCCCATAGCCAACTGGTAGCATTGAGCGACATATCTGAAAACTCATATTCACCACCACTAATATTTGATATAGCCATATAGGCATGTGGCAATGGATTAACAATTATGCTAATTGATTCTTCTGCACTGCAATTGCCCGATGTTCCAGTAACGGTATATGTGATGTTGGTTAAAGGAGTAGCGATAACCTCATTGCCTATGTTGATGTTGAGATAAGTGGAAGGTGTCCACACGTAAGTGTCGGCTCCGTTGGCAATAAGTATTATGCTTTCACCTTCACATATTTCGGTAGTGGTAGCTTGAATGGATATGGTAGGAGCACCATCTTCGAGGATTTCTCCACTGCTTTCAACAGGGCAAAAGCCGTCATCTACAGTTACGGAGTATATACCTGCTGGCAGATTATCAACCATTGCAGTTGTTTGATTGCCAGTATTGGCATCCCATTGATAGGTGTAGTTGCCACTTCCACCCGATACAATGACTTCTACTGAACCATTGTTCATACCACATTGCGCATTTGTAGAAACAAATTGAACCATTGGAAGTGTATTAACAATTACGGTTACATTAGCAATATCAGAACACCCATTTGCATCGGTAACAGTAACATAGTACAAAGTGGTTAATGATGGAGACACGACGATTGATGATGTTGTTTCGCCTGTGCCCCATTCGTACAAGATACCACCACTTGCTGTTAACATTGTAGATTGTCCTTCGCATATCATGACATCGTTTCCAGCACTAACTATAGGTAGATCATTTACCGTAACAACAACCTCGTCTGAGGCAGCACAACCAAAGCTGTTAGAAACAGTTACATAATAAGTTGTGGTTACTAATGGACTAACCGCAATAGCTGCTGTATTCATTCCATTACTCCACATGTAGCTGTCTCCTCCGGTTGCAGTTAAATTTACAGTACTACCAAGACATACAGAAACATCGTTTCCGGCATTGGCAAGTGGTTTTGGATAAACTGTTACAACAACCTGATCGGAAGCAGTGCAACCATTAGCATCTGTACCAATGACTGTATAAATATGAGTGCCTACTGGAGGATAAAAACCAACATTATTGATTACGCCGTTATCCCATGTGTAGGTTAATGCACCATTAGCATTCAGAACAACTTCAACATCTTCACATACTTCTTGATCGTTTCCTGCAAAAACAATAGGATTTGGAATAACGCTAACAAAAACTGCATCAGTATTACTGCAACCATTGATGTCGGTTACGGTTACACTATATAGTGTAGAAGTAGTTGGTGAAATTTGAATGCTTGCTGTGTTTTCGTTTGTACTCCATAAATATATAATACCTCCAGTTGCGGTAAGTGTTGTGGTGCTTCCTTCGCATATTACCTGATCTGCACCGGCATTGGCAACAGGAAGAGGATTAACGGTAACTGTTACAGCATCGGATGCACTACAGCCATTTGCATCATATACAATAACTGTATAGGTAGTAGTAGTTGAAGGGGATACGTTAATAGATTGAGTATATGCACCAGTATTCCATTCGTAAGACGAACCACCAGATGCTGTTAGTATTGTTGAGCTGCCTTCGCATATAGTAACATCCTGTCCTGCATCGGCTAATGGGAGAGTATTTACAATAACGTTAAGCGAAGCTGTACCGGTGCATCCGTTAGAATTAGTAGCAGTAACCGTATAAGTACCGGCTTGTGCTGTGGTAATGTTGGTAATGGTAGCATTTTGCGTGTTAGCCGTCCATCCTCCGGGCCCAGCCCAGTTGTAGGAAGTCATTCCGTTAGGTAGCGATGTTAGGTTAAGTATTTGACCTTCACAGACAGGGCTGTTGCTACTAAGCGAAACAGTTGGATTGGTATTTACCACAACATTAACAGAAGCCGTTCCCGAACAATTGTTAGCATCAATGATGGTGACCGTATAAGTACCTGCTTGTGCTGTGGTAAAGTTGGTAATGGTAGCATTTTGTGTATTGGCTGTCCATCCTCCGGGTCCAGTCCAGTTGTAGGAAGTCATTCCGTTAGGTAACGAAGTTAAGTTGAGTGTAGCACCCTCACAGATTGGACTATTGCTGGAAGCGGATACAGTGGGTGGTGTATTGACGACGACGTTAACCGAAGCTGTTCCGGTACAATTGTTGGCATCAGTAATGGTAACGGTATAA
>CALGPK010000018.1 GCA_937960415.1 uncultured Bacteroidales bacterium
GTTATGGCTGTAACCAGTATCAGTTTATGTTCTTTGATTTTATTTTCATCGATAAACTTTAATGGTATCTTGGCTTTGTATTTTCCATAAAGAATAATTTCATCCTCAGGAACACCAAGTGTTTTAGCAATTTCTACAATAGGACGCATTTTAGCTTCCTGTGCTATTTCTATATCGGATTTCATAATTAAATTGTTTTTTCAAAGGTAGATATAAGTTAGAATTATTCAAAATTATATTTGCTATTAAGCGAAATTTTAAAAATCTTTAACAATATTTTTGCAATAATTCCATAATTTAATACTGTCGAAATTTTTATTCCTAATGATGGTACCAAAATTCACAGCTCAGCATGATTAGGTTAAACCTATCTGGTTTGAGTGTAAGTGCTATTGATAAAAATCTACTTTACTGCTTAGCAAGAACTTTCGACTTTGCTATTTTTTCTCCCGACTTCGTCACTTTTTTAAAAAATTTCGGTTTTTGAAAAATCTAACAAATTGACATACAGCGACTTATGTTTTTATGGTTTAAAAAACTGGTTTGTAGTGCCTATGCGATTTTGTATTTATTTGTATATCAGCAAATTAAGTGTAAAAAGCGACGAAGTCGGGAAGAATAAAATACTCTGTGCCCCCTCCGTGCCCTCTGTGGTGAAAAAATAAACTTACCACAGAGAACACAGAGATACACAGAGAAAAAATAATTATTGTAATTTTAATACAAAAATATTCGGAAGAGAAATGTAGTATGGAAAACCAAATATTAGAAAAAAAATCATTACGATTATTTACTTGCAGTAATCCCGATTGGAAATCTTTAGCCAGAAATTGTGTATGCCTTGCAAATGCTTTTGTCACTTTTTTTAAACATTTCGGTTTTTGATAAATTTAACAAACTAACATACAGCGACTTATGTTTTTATGGTTTTAAAAACTGGTTTGTAGTGTCTAATTAACAATATCTGTTAATAACTTTGGAATACCTGTGTTTTAATTAAGATAAATTGAATTATCTTAGCTTTATGTTTCTAAAAATAAAAACATCGCCGAATTTGCCTTAAAAAAACTGTGCAGATAGTTGATAATGTACGGATTAGAAATAAAGTCAAGCAGCGTATGGTTCGCCTTATGCCCAACATGGATCTAAAAAAGATGTATTAAGCAAATGCAGTTAGAATTAAATGAAATGCTTGTTTTAATTAAATAACCCATTGAAATATAATTACATACTATATTGTGTAGTGCCTGCATGGTTTTGTATGTTTTTGTATATCAGTAAATTAAGCATAAAAAGTGACGAAGTCGGGATTTTTGAATCGCATGGCATTAGCAATTTTTTAAATATGCAGGTTTAATAGAATTAAAAAAAATATGAGACAAAGAATAGTTACGTTTTTGATTCTTTTTGTTATTTTAGGGCTTCTATTACATGAGTTGGGGTTAAATACGCAGAAAAGTTAATACGCTAAGTGATTAGTTCTCGCGCAAGATGACTTCGTCGTATTCGATTTCGAACATAAGTTTATGTTTCGATTCTTCCTGAGCAAGACTTAGAAAGAGATTAGTCAGTTCAGGGTTTGACGTTTGATGAGCAAGTTTGGTGTATAGTCTGAACGCAGCTTTTTCGCGTTTCATTGCCAGTATAAGTGCTTCTTGATACGACATGTTGGGGTGGGGTTCTGTTCGTTCCACGTACTCCGATATTTGCAGTTCTTTTACTTTTTCTTGCCCTATGTTGAAAATTTTTTCTTCTTTTACTTTGATAAGTTTAGCCTTGTGTTTAATTTCTTCTTCAACAAATCGCAAAAATGTTTGTTTCATTTCTTCACTGCTTGCCTGATTGGAAAGCTCTTTGTAAAAGTCTATCGATTTTTGTTCTAAATCGATAGCAAAATCCAGAACATCGTCAATGTTATTAAACTCTTTCATACAGTTTTTCTTTTTTTAATTTTTTTTCGAAATACTTTTCAAAACGATGACTTACATAGTCGCATCCATTTTCAAAATAACGAACATTGTTGTCGTTAGTTGTATATATAAATGATGGCTGTGGTAGTTGATTGATGCTGGAGAATTGTTGTAAGAATTCGAAAGTTACATCGTTGATAGAGTGTAAATGATTGATATTAAATGTTTTAAGAATAGATATAAGTTGTCCAATATTACAAAATTCAAATGGTGGGTCTATGGTACGTTCAAAGTCGATAATTTCGCGGTATGTATTGGTAAATGAGCCTCCTGTTTCGAATGGTAAGGATGCCGGAAGTACAAGATTAGCCATTTGTGCTGTTTCGGTCAAAAAATAGTCTTGAACAAGCACAAAATTTGCATCTTTAAACCATGTGGTTACCTCGTTTTTGTTAATAGCTGTTCCAATAGGATCTTCGCCAAAGATGAGCCATGTTTTGATTTGTTTTTGATTGACTTTATCAATTAATGATGTGTCGTTGAGTTTTACTATTTTGTTGAACGAATCGGTACCTTCGGCAAAGCCGAGTGTAAACAGTCCTTCGGAATTGTTTTTCTCTTTAAGAGCAATTAATCCGGCAGCAGTTTTGCCCAATTTGCCGGTAATAATGGCAAGGTTTCTGAGTTCAAGCGAAGCATTGCTCGATATATGGTTTTCAGAATAAACAATGATAGACTTGTGTTTTTGGTTATATGTATGTGCAAAGGTTTTAATGGTTGTCAGGTCGCTTCCAGATTGTTTTATTAGCTCGTCAAAATTTTCTTTTAACAGTGCATTTTTGTATTCGTCGAATGTACTGGAAGCATGTTGATTAATGTACAGTTGATTTTGTAAGTTATTTGTTAGCAGGTAATGATTAACTGCTTTAATAAAATAGTAGTACGATTTAATATGAATAGTTTCATTTACTTTGTGTTCGAGATGATTATTGGTTTGTGTCGTTATTAGACTAACAGGTATTTGATGTAAGTATTGATGATTGAATATAGCATAACCAACAACGGGGTGTTCGTAATGTATTTCAGTTCCAAAGATATAAATGTGTTCGGCTTGATAAATGTCGTGAATAGGTACCGTAAAGAAGCTATTATGGGCATAGCCGTTGCCACGACCAATATAGGCAAAACTGCCTTTGTTGCTGGCATGTACGGCTTTTTCGGCAAGTTTGCGAATGAGGTAGAGTTCTTCGTTTGATAAACGTGCTCCGGCAAAGAAGGCAATCTCGCTGCTTTGGGAGTTGGTAAGTTCCTTATGAATAATTTGAAATGCTTCGTCGAAGTAGATTTCTCTCCATTTGCCGTTTTCTTTTAGCAGAGGTTTGGTTAATCGATGACTATCGTTGATGTATGTATAGCCAAATTTAGCCTTAGCACATATGTTGGTATCTTTGTTTACTTGTCCTTCTTTGCCGGTAACTCTCCACACAAAGCGTTTTTTGGTATGGTACTCTATTTCGCATCCGACGGAGCAGTAATTGCAAACACTTTCGATGGGTTGTGTTTTAATAGGACCTGGCTTAAAATCAACATTTTCGCTGATGGCAGCAGTGGGGCATGCCGAAATACACATGCCACAAGATTCGCAATCGGTGTCGGAGAGGGAATCGCCCATGCTGGGAGCTACATAGGTTTCGAAACCTCTGTTTACAAGGCCAAGGGCATAAGCTCCTACCACTTCGCTGCATATTCGTATGCAGCGTGCACATAAGATGCATTTGTTGTTGTCAATTTCAATGAATGGATGGTCGAAGCGAACATCGAATTGCTTAAACTCGCCTTTTAGGTTTTCTTGTGTAGCATGATAGGTGGTTGCATGCTTTTTCAATTCGCAGGTGTAATATTCTACACAACCGCACTCAAGGCAGCGTGAGGCCTCTTGTTTGGCCACTTCTTCGTTTTCGTAACCAAGTTCAACTTCGCTGAAATTGATGCGTTGGTCGGCAGGTAATGTAGGCATTTCGTGTCTTTTTTGGAAGACAAATTTTCCTTTATAATCCGAAGGTGTTTGTTTTTTAAAGTTATCTTTACGGCTGATGAATTCATAAGGTTCGGCTTCAATTTTTTGGCCGGTTAAGTATTGATGACAGCTTAATGCTGCACGACGAGCCTGTGCGATAGCTTCTATAACAGTTGCAGGTCCTTTAACCGAGTCGCCACAAGCAAAGATATTAGGGATACCTGTTTGTAGAGTGATGGGATCGACATCCAGGTTGCCCCATTTATTTAGTGAGAGTTTGCCCTGACTAGAATGTTTGTTAATTTCTTCGATAAAAGGAGCTATTGTTTTTTGTCCGATAGCTGCTAAAATGTAATCTACCGGAATATCAAACTCACTTCCTTCGACGGGGACGGGTCTTCTTCTTCCCGAAGCATCGGGTTCTCCCAATTCCATGCGCAGGCATGTAATGGATTTCACTTTGCCCGATTCGTCTTTATTGATGCTTTTGGGAGCAGTAAGAAACATATATTCCACTCCCTCGAGTTTCGACTCATGTATTTCGATAGGGTTGGCTGGCATTTCTTTTTCAGTACGACGATATATTACGTACACTTTATCGGCATGACAACGTATAGATGTGCGGCAACAGTCCATAGCAGTATTTCCTCCGCCGATAACGGCGACGGTTTTGCCACGAAAATCGTATCGCTGCCCGGTGATTTCCATATTTCTTAAAAATTCAACTCCCCCGAAGACGTTTGTAGCATCGTCGCCCTCGCAGCCAATAGGGGTGCTTCCTTGTGAACCAATAGCTAGTATTATGGCATCGTAATTATCTTTAAGTTCTTTGTAGCTTAGGTTGTCACCCAATTTTTTATTATAATGAATTTTTGATAAACCAAGCTCCAATATAGCATTTACTTCTTTGTCGATGATATCATTGGGTAGTCGGTATTCTGGGATACCATAACGTAGCCATCCTCCAGCTTTAGGATTGGCTTCGAAAATATCGCAGTAGTGACCTTCAAGTTGCAAGAACCATGCAGCAGAGAGTCCTCCTGGTCCGGCGCCGATAATAGCTACTTTTTTACCCGTGGCTGGCTTGGCTTTGGCAACGTAGCGATTTATTGAGGCTAGATCTTTGTCGCTTGCAAAACGTTTTAGATAGTCTATACCAACACCTGCTCCTTCTTCGAGTAGGTTGCGTCGGCAGGCAATTTCGCAGGGGCGAACGCATACACGACCGCAAATTGCTGGTAATGGGTTAACTTCTTTAATGAGTGCAACTGCTTCGCTATACAGCCCTTTTTCAATAAGGGAAAGGTATCCTTGTACATCTACGCCAGCAGGGCAGGTTTGTTTGCACGGTGCTACACAGTCGGCATAGTGATTGCTTACCAGTAAGTCGAGTGCAGTTTTTCGAGCTTTGTGAATTTTTTCGTTGTTAGTTGTAATTTTCATGCCTTCTGTGATTTTGGTAGAGCAAGAAGGTTGTAAACCTCGCATGCCTTCAATTTCTACTACACAAACATAGCACGATGTATATGGTTCAAGTCGTGGATCGTGACAGAGAGTGGGTATTTCAATTCCATGTCGTTGTGCCAATTCTAGTACCGATTCACCTGCATTTCCTACAACTGGTTGTCCGTTTAGTATTACATTTATTTGGTTCATACTTTTCTGAATTTACGATAGGTTAATAGCTTCAAATTTACATTTGGTAAAACAAACACCGCATTTAATGCATACATTTTGATCGATGAAATGTACTTGTTTTCTCTCACCCGAAATAGCATTTACAGGACAGTTTTTCGCACAAACAGTACAACCTGTACATTTTTCTTTAATAATGGTGTACGTTATAAGTTTTTTGCAGCTTTTAGCCGGGCATTTCTTGTCGCGTATATGAGCTTCGTATTCGTGTCGGAAATATTTTATAGTTGTAAGAACAGGATTAGGTGCAGTTTGTCCTAATCCGCATAAGGAGTTGTCTTTAATTTGTTGTGATAGCATTTCGAGGGTTTCAATATCACCTTCTTGTCCATCGCCTTCGCATATACGGGTTAATATTTCAAGTAGTCGTTTAGTACCAATTCTACAGAAAGTACATTTACCGCAAGATTCTTTTTGCGTAAAGTCGAGGAAAAATCGGGCTATATCTACCATACATGTGGTTTCGTCCATAACAACCATTCCTCCCGAACCCATAATAGCACCTGTGGCAGTAATCGATTCATAATCGATAGGAATGTTTGCTAAATATTCCGGAATACACCCACCCGATGGTCCTCCTAATTGTACTGCTTTAAATTTTTTGTCGTTTTGAATACCTCCACCTAATTTAAAGATAACATCGTTAATAGAAATTCCCATAGGGACTTCAACTAATCCGCCGCGTTTTATTTTGCCGGTAAGTGCAAATACTTTGGTTCCTTTCGATTTTTCGGTGCCGTATTTATTATACGATTCGGCACCGTTGAGTATAATATATGGAACATTGGCATAGGTTTCGACGTTGTTGATATTGGTAGGCTTTTTCCACAATCCAGAAACTGCAGGGAAAGGAGGACGTTTACGAGGCATACCGCGTTTACCTTCTACCGATGCCATTAGAGCCGTTTCTTCGCCGCAGACAAAAGCACCTGCACCTTCCTTTACGTAAATATCGAAGTTCCATCCTTCTTTGTCAAATATGTTTTTGCCTAAGTATCCTTTCTTACGTGCTTGTTCAATGGCTATATTAAGACGTTTGATAGCTAAGGGATATTCGGCACGGCAATAAATTACTCCTTCGGTAGCACCAATTGCATAAGCTGCAATAGTCATGCCTTCTAATACAGAGTGTGGGTCACCTTCGAGAAGACTACGGTCCATAAATGCACCGGGGTCGCCCTCATCGGCATTGCAAATCACATACTTTTGATCGGACTTGCTTTGGTAAGCAAATTTCCATTTCATGCCCGTGGGGAAGCCACCACCACCACGACCTCGCAAGCCACTATCAATAATGGTTTGGATAACTTGTTCGGGGGAAGTGTTTTGTTGTAGTAATTTTTTGATTGCTTGATATCCACCATAAGTTTCATATTCTTCTATATCTTCGGGATTAATAACTCCACAATTACGTAAAGCAATTTTTGTCTGATTTTTCCAGTAGCTATCGTCAACATTTTCAAATAAGTCTGTCTTGATAATGTATTCTTTTACAGGTTCGCCACCTTTTATGTGTTTTTCGATGATTTCAGTTATTTTAACTTCGTCAACTTCACCATACAAATACGAACCAGTTGGGTCTATAACTTCTACCAAAGGTTCGCGATAGCACATTCCGATACACCCGGTTTTGGTGAGTTCGAACGGAAGTTTTTCATTGTTTTTTAATGCTTCTATTTTATCATACACTTTGTTGGCACCGGCAGCAATACCACAACTTGCAAGCCCAACCAAAACTTTTGTGTGTTTCATATTTGTATAATATGGTATTAATTGTTTTCTTTTAATTGAATTTCTTTGATGATATTAACGGCAGTTTTGCCAGTAAGTTTTCCGTAAACTTCTTCGTCAATCATAATGACAGGAGCCAGCGAGCAGCAACCAAGGCAAGCTACCGATTCTACGGTATAAAAGCCATCGGGTGTTGTTTCGCCGTCTTTTATTTGAAGTGCTTCCAGTATAGATTCGGATATAACATTTGCACCTTGAACATGACAGGCTGTACCATGACAAACTTTTACTATATGCTTGCCAACAGGATTAAGGCGGAATTGAGCATAAAACGTTGCTACCCCATATAATTCGCTTAGCTTGATGCCAGTATGTTTACTTATATAATGAAACGCCTCTCTGGGAATGTAGCCAAAAATTTGTTGAGTGGCTTGTAAAAGTGGAATAGTGCTTCCTTTTTTGTTTTTGTATTTTTCTATCACCTTGTCTAAAAGCGATAGATCGATATTTTTTTCTTTTTTTGTTTTTGTTTCTGTTTCAAACAATTCAATACGTTGTATTCTCATAAATGATTTATTTTGCCAAAATCAAAAATAATAAAAAAAAGAGAACACTAAGGTTCTCTTTTAATAAAATAATTTAAAATTAAACAATGCCTTGTGCAATCATGGCATCGGCTACTTTTACAAAGCCTCCGATATTGGATCCATCAACGTAATTAATGAATCCGTCGGATTTTTTGCCATATTTTACGCAGGTATTGTGAATGTTAATCATAATTTGATGTAAATGTTTATCAACTTCTTCTCTGCTCCACGACATACGCAGTGAGTTTTGTGTCATTTCTAAACCACTAGTAGCAACACCACCAGCATTGGCTGCTTTACCAGGACCATAAAGTATTTTGTGCTCAATGAAAATTTCAACAGCTTCGGGTGTACTGGGCATGTTGGCGCCTTCAGATACACAAATGCAACCATTTTTTACTAACATTTCAGCATCGTTGCCGTTAATTTCGTTTTGTGTTGCACAAGGTAAAGCAATATCGCATTTAACTTCCCAAGGAGTTTTATTTTCGTAGTATTCGCAACCATATTTTTCGGCATATTCTTTTATTCTACCTCGTTTAATATTCTTTAGCCACATGATGTATTTTAATTTTTCATCGTCAATACCTTTGGGGTCATAAATATAACCATTAGAATCAGAAGCAGTTACTACTTTTCCTCCTAA
The DNA here is from genome assembly GCA_937960415.1 of uncultured Bacteroidales bacterium. Taxonomy (GTDB): domain Bacteria; phylum Bacteroidota; class Bacteroidia; order Bacteroidales; family GWA2-32-17; genus Ch61. Next base: position 8,587 of record CALGPK010000018.1, read on the forward strand.
TTGATTGATTTTTTCTATAGCATATTGTGCTACATTACCAGAACCGGATACTACAACAGTTTTACCTTTTATGCTTTCTCCTCGTGTTTTGAGCATTTCTTCGGCGAAATAAACACATCCATATCCAGTTGCCTCAGGACGAATGAGTGAACCACCCCATTCAAGACCTTTTCCTGTTAATACACCGGTAAATTCATTTACAATACGTTTATATTGTCCGAACATATAACCAATTTCTCTTCCGCCAACTCCGATATCACCTGCTGGAACATCGGTATTATGACCTACATGTCGATAAAGTTCGGTAATAAAACTTTGACAGAAACGCATCACTTCATTGTCCGATTTGCCTTTTGGATCGAAATCGCTACCACCTTTGCCACCTCCCATAGGTAGGGTTGTTAATGAATTTTTAAAAACTTGTTCGAAGGCTAAAAATTTTAAGATACTCAAATTAACAGTAGGATGGAAGCGAATACCTCCCTTGTAAGGTCCAATAGCACTGTTCATTTGAACCCTGTAACCACGATTGATTTGAATGTCGCCTTTATCATCAATCCATGGAACCCTGAAAATAATAACTCTTTCGGGTTCAACAATTCTTTCAAGGATTTTGTGTTCCTTGTACTTCGGATTTTCTTCAATAAAAGGCATTAACGATTCAACGACTTCACGAACTGCCTGCAAAAATTCAGGTTCGTTTGGATTTTTGGCAATAACCTTTGCCATAAAGGCATCAACTTTGGGATTAGTCATTTTGGTTTCCATAATCATTTTTTTAGTTAAGTGAAACAAAATTATGTGCTATATTTTAAAAAATCAACTCAAAAAATGATATTATATAACATAAAAATTGATTTTTTACGAAAAAAAATTTTAATTATATTTCTGGACTTTAAAAACAGAAAGTAAACGGTATATGAGTTTAAACGAGAATTTGAACCAGGATATAAACCTTAATCGCATACTCAGAGAAAGTAAAGAACGATTAAAAGAGCTGAATTGCATCAATAAAACTACGGAACTCATTAAGCAAGGTCTAAATGTAGATGAAACCTTGCAAGCTATATGCAACTTGTTGCCACCTGCTTATCAATATGCCGAATATGCAGCTGCTTGCATCGAATACGATGAAAAAAAATATGTATCGGATTTTTTTGTTGAAACGAAATGGGTGCAGGAAGCCGAATTTGTTACAGCTGAGGGCAAAAGGGGTTGTATCAAAGTTTATTATACAAAAGAGTTTCCAAAGGAAAGTGTCGAAGGTCCTTTTTTGATAGAGGAAAGAAACTTAATAAACAACATAGCCACTCTTGTCTCTAATTTTATTAATAGTTTCAAAATTAAAGAAATTCTACATTATGATGAACCAAAAATAGACTTGTCGAATATTCAGCAGTCGGCTCAATTGTATTCGAGACAGTTGTTGCAAAGATTTATTAATAAAGATTATTACGAGCGTGATATTTACCACGATTTAATGCCATTTAAAGTTAAAGAAATTTTACTGATAGCCAATTTGTACGATGCGTTTAGTATAGAAAAAGAAGGTCGATTTACGGAGCACATTTTAGGCGAATATTATAAACTCAATCTTACCTCGTTGCCACGTATTACCGGTGTGTCGAGTATGGAAGAAGCTATGTATTTGCTCAAACAGCGTCACTTCGATTTGATTATTATTATGATGGGTTCTGATAAAAAAATGCCTTTTACGTTGTGCGATGTTATTAAGTCGCAATATCCCTATATATCTACTTATCTACTCTTGAATAATGACAATGATATACAATATTTAAAAAAGTTTAGTTTTTACAAGTCAAGTTTTGATAAAGTTTTTGTTTGGAATGGCGATTCAAAGATTTTTTTTGCTATGGTCAAGTTGCTCGAGGACAAAGTTAATATCGAGAACGATTCAAAACTGGGTGTCATTCATGCCATTATTTTAGTCGAAGATTCGCCAAAATATTATAGTCGTTTTTTACCAGCTTTGTATAATACCGTATTAGAGCAAACACAACGTTTAATAGAAGAAGTAAATACCGACGAACTATACAAAGTTTTGAAATTAAGAGCACGACCTAAAATTTTACATGCATGCACATACGAAGAAGCTGTTTCGTATTACGAACGATATAAAGATATTATCATTTGTTTAATTACCGATGTTCGATTTCCGAAAGGAAAGAAAGAAGAACCTTTGGCAGGTTTTGAACTGGTTAATTTTGTTCAAAAATCGAGTCCAACACTCCCTATTTTGATGCAATCGTCGGATTTAGAAAATATGAAGAAGGCTTATGAAAAAGGTGTAATGTTTTTAAATAAATCGTCCGACAGCTTGATACAGGACCTAAAAGATTTTATAACGTATCACTTAGGATTCGGAAATTTTGTTTTTCGTTCTACCGAAGGTAAGCAACTTGCTATAGCTCGGAATTTGAAAGAATTTGAAAATATTTTGAAGCAAATACCCGATGAATCGCTTATGTATCATGCTTTAAAAAATCATTTTTCGTTGTGGATGATGGCACGTGGCGAAATTGAGATTGCAAAAAAAATAAAGCCATATAAAGTTCAGGATTTTAAAAGCCCTCAAGAGATTCGCGACTTTTTACTTAAAATTATTAAAAAACACAAGATAGAAAAGGATAAGGGTAAGATAGTTCAATTCGACCCGGATGTGCTTACCGAAGAAAGCAATATTGTGTCGCTTAGTAGTGGTTCACTGGGTGGTAAGGGGAGAGGGTTGGCTTTTGTTAATACACTCATTTATAATTACGATTTTTCGAATGTTATTCCGGGCGTGTGTATTCGTACACCAGCTACCAGTATTATTGGTACCGATGAGTTTGACTTTTTTTTACAGCGAAATAAACTAATGCCGATTATTCACCAAGAAACCGATTTTAATGTATTAAAGAAGCATTTTGTTAAAGGTGAGTTGTCGTACGAGCTCATTAAAAAGCTTAAAATATTTGTAAAGAAAATAAAAAAACCGTTGGCAGTTCGTTCGTCCAGTTTGCTCGAAGATTCACTTAGCCAGCCATTTTCAGGAGTTTTTGAGACGTATTTGCTGCCCAACAATCATCCCGATGAGGCAATACGATTGCAGCAACTAATGACGGCTATTAAGCTGGTTTATGCGTCGGTATTTGCACCTAATGCACGTTTATATTTTGATGCTATTCAATACAAAGTGGATGAAGAAAAAATGGCTGTGGTAATTCAGGAAGTTGTCGGAAGAGAATACGAACAGTATTATTATCCGCATATAAGCGGTACAGCCCAGTCGCACAATTTTTACCCGGTAGGACACATGAAGCCCGACGAAGGTTTTGCGGTTATTGCTCTCGGATTAGGTCAATATGTGGTAGAGGGAGAGAAGACCTATCGTTTTTCGCCACGATACCCCAAGTTAGACATTATGAGTTTACACGATTTGGTGAATAATTCGCAGACTGAATTTTTTGCTATAAACCTAAAACAAAACAACCCTAACCTGATGGATGGTGAGAATGCAGCCCTCGCTCGTTTGGATTTATACGATGCCGAACAGCACGGTACACTCAAGCATTTGGCATCGGTTTACAACCCTGAAAATGATACAATCGAAGCTGGCTTGTCGAAGCAAGGACCTCGTGTACTTAATTTTGCCAATATATTGAAATACGAATATATACCGCTGGCTCAAACCATTGAAGTAGTGCTTAGTATAGTTAAAGAAGCCATGGGGACACCAGTAGAAATTGAGTTTGCTGTTGATCTAGAGAAGGACGAAAAAAATCAGTTGCCATCGTTTTATCTGTTGCAAATAAAACCTTTACTTGGTAGCGACAAAGATTTTAACGTCGATTTTTCGAAATTTCCAGAAGAACGAACTATTTTACGTTCATCCAAGAGTATGGGTAATGGTAAAATAGAAGGTATTAACGATATTGTGTTTGCAATACCTGAGGCATTTGATAACCTGCAAACCGAACAAATGGCCAGGGAAATTGAACAAATTAATCGGGAATTTCTGCATCAAAACAAAAAATACATTTTAATAGGACCAGGCAGATGGGGTACACGCGATAAATTCATAGGTATTCCGGTAGCTTGGTCTCAAATATCGGCAGCTAAAATTATTGTCGAAATAGAGTTGCCAAATTTTCCGCTCGATGCATCGCTTGGTTCACATTTTTTTCATAATGTAACTGCTATGAGTGTGGGTTATTTTTCGGTAAAACTGATGAGCGAATTTGATACTATAAACTGGGATTTAATGAATAAAGCCAAAGTAATTAAGCAAACCAGATTTTTTAAACATGTACACTATGAAGATCCGATAAGTGTCTTTATGGACGGCTCTAAACAAAAAGCCATTATTGTGCTGGATGAATAAATTTTGTGCAATCATTTGCTAATTTCTTAAAAATAATGTAGGTTTGCAGTCTCAAAAATAGAGAGTTCAATATGGAAAAAAACAACAAAAAATTGACTTCTGAGCAAAACGAGCAAGAAAACAACGAATCGGCTTTAAGTAGGACCGAAGAGTTTATTGAGAAAAACAAAAAAAGCATATCATACATAATAGGTGGTTTGATTGTTATTGTTGCCTTGTTTTTCATCTACAAAAAAAGTTATCTGGCACCACTTGAAGACGAAGCACATCAAGAAATGTTTATGGCCGAGAATTATTTTGCCAAGGATTCGTTTCGCTTAGCCTTGAACGGCGATGGACAATATCCCGGTTTTTTGCAAATTATCGATGAATATGGTTCTACTACTGCCGGAAATCTTGCAAACTATTACACGGGAATTTGCTATTTGCGTTTGGGACAATACGAAGATGCCATTAAATATCTGGAAGATTATTCTACCGACGATGTCTTGCTTTATGCAGTTGCCAATGGTTCTATAGGCGATGCATACTTAGAGCTTGGTAAAACAGAGGATGCCATTAAATATTATAAAAAGGCTGCTTACGATAAACCTAATCAATTTACCTCGCCTTTTTATTTAATGAAGCTGGGCTTTGCATACGAAAAACTACAAAAATGGGAAAAAGCCCTTGAAACTTATGAATACATAGAAAAACAATACAATAGAACCAACGAAGGACGAAAAGTGGAAAAATACATTACACGTGCAAAAATTTATTTAAATAAAGACGAATTATAATATGCCAGTAAAGTATAGAAATCAGCATCAAGGAGAACTCGACGGTTCTCCTTTTTCGTTTGGAATAGTAGTTGCCCAATGGAACCCCACTGTAACCGAAAAGCTCCTCGATGGAGCGGTGGAAACACTTTTAAAAGCTAAGGTTGCAAAGGAAAATATTACTGTAATAAAAGTACCCGGCAGTGTTGAACTTACTAAGGGTGCTCAATGGCTGGCCAATACCATGCAATACGATGCAATTATATGTTTGGGTTGTGTTATTCAGGGCGAAACCCGACACTTCGATTATGTGTGTCAGAGTGTAACACATGGTATTACCGAATTAAATCTGCAGTATGATATACCGTTTATTTTTGGCGTGCTTACAACATTAAACCAGCAGCAGGCACTCGATAGAGCAGGAGGAAAGCATGGCAACAAAGGAAGCGAATGCGCCGAAACAGCTATTAAAATGGCCATGTTGAGAAAAACTATACAGGAAAATTAAAAAAGTACATACTTACTTTGTAACTGTCTTTATTGATAACAATGCTTAAATAGAATAATAAATCTTTTAAACTTTTTTCTAAACAGCTAAATAAGAATTTTAGAAGTCTTAAAACTTTTTTAACATTTCGGTTATATACTATTTAATTGTTAATAGATATATTTGTACGATTTTAATAGTATCGTACACTCTTAATGAGACGACCAACGTTAAAAGAGCATATCATTCAAATAAGCCGCGATGTATTTTCTAAATTGGGCTTTCAAAAAGCGTCAGTCGAAGAGATTGCACGATCCATGCGCAAGAAAAAAAGCTCTATTTATTACCATTTTAAGTCGAAAGAGGAGATTTTTGAAGCCGTTTTGGAATACGAAGCTAATATTTTGAGGCAAGAAATAATGAAAAAATTATTAGAACAAAAATCAGCATCAGATAAACTTTTAATTTATGTAAAATCAAGGATGTTGTACATTAAGAAATTGATTAATTTTTACAATGCTCTGAAAGACGATTATTTCAATCGTATGCCTTTTATCGAAAAGTTGCGCAAGCGCTTTGACGAAGAAGAAATCGGAATTATTCGAAATATTCTCGTCGAAGGTATGGTAACAAAGGAGTTTCAACTAACCCGACCCGATTTGGCTGCTATAGCCATTTTTACAGCTATGAAAGGTTTAGAAATTCCTTTTATGCAAGACAATGAGGATATGGATGATAAAATTACTTATTTAATGGATATTTTATTTTATGGAATAAAATCTAAATAACTATACGAATTATAAAAAAACGTATAAAATATGAAAAAACTTGCTGAGTGGATTGTTCGTTTTAGAAATGTAGTATTGCTTGCAACACTGGTTATTACGTTGTTTTTTGCATGGTTTATACCCCGGCTCAAGGTTAATCCCGATGTTATCAGTTATTTGCCCAAAGACGATGAGGTTGCCATGCGTTTCGATAGTATCGGCTCTTCGTATCAGGGCAATACCATCGCAGTTATAGGCTATCAGAGCGATAATATTTTTACAGAAAAGTCGTTAAACGAAATTAAGGCTATAACCGATACTCTTCGTTATTTTCCGGGGGTTTCGTCGGTAAATTCTATTATCAATGTTATTGATATTCGTCAGGAGGATAGTGTTTTACAGGTTGTACCTTTAATAGATGAATTCAACATACCCACTACTACCGAAAGGCTCGATTCGTTGAAAAATTATGTTTTATCTAAAGATATTTACAAAGGAATGCTTATTTCAGAAGACGCTCGTTCTACAATTATTACGGTACGTATTCAGCCCGATCTTAAAATAAAGCCAGATACTACTATATCTAAAGATTCTATATTAGCATTTTATCAAAAACAGTTTCCCGAGCCATTTTACCAATTAAAATATGACTCAAAAACCGATACGCTCGATGTTTTAGTAAATAAAACAAATATTGCCAGTGCGTTAAGAAACAAATTGTTGAGCCTAAATTTACAGAGCAACCTTTATTTTGGTGGTTTACCATACATTATCAGCGATATCGGTTCTATTATTTCACACGATATAATAATTCTGGGCATTATTGCTTTTATAATTATTCTGGTTGTATTGTATGTATCGTTTAAATCTTGGCGTGGGGTATTGATGCCCGTTTTAGCAGTAGGTATTGCTATCGTATGGGTATTGGGGTTAATGGCGTTGTTGGGTTTTGAAATAACTATGATAACTAATGCTACACCTGTTGTTTTATTAGCAACAGGAAGTGCTTATACGATTCACGTTATTAACCGAATAATGGAAGTGTCGTTTTCAGAAAATACCGATGTTAAAAACGTCATTATTAAAGCCCTTTCGTATGTGGCTTTGCCTGTATTCTTTGCCGCTGTTACAACGATGATTGGTTTCGTATCGTTTGTTTTTGGTAGTTATTTGGTTATGATTGCTCATTTCGGTATATTTACTGCTCTTGGTGTGTTGCTTTCGTTTATCATCTCAATAACTTTTGTCCCGGCATTTTTATCGTATTTCCCAATTAAGCATAAAGCAGCAAAGGTCGAAAAACGTAAAAATTCACCGCTGAATGTTTTTCTTACAAAAGTTTTTGAGTTTGGAGTAAATTACAAAAAAAGCATGGTTGTTTTCTGGACAATCGTAATACTTTTTATGATTAGTGGAATTAATTATTTAGAACGTCGCGTTGATTTAATGGATTATTTTAAAGAAAATTATCCTGTTAAGAAAACTGAATATTTTTTGCGACAAACTTTTGGCGGTACTTCATACTTATACATAAATTTTAAGGGCGATATTCAACAGTTGAATACGTTACAGTTAATGGATACTGTTCAGCAGTTCTTAAAAACCATACCTTCGGTTACTCATACGCTGTCGGTGGTAGATATAATTAAAGAAATGAATCATGTGATGGGAGAAGGCAAGCACTTACCCAACACACAAGAAAAGGTTTATAATTTGTGGTTTTTGCTTGAAGGACAGGAAGTTATGTCGCAATTGGTTGCCAATGGTAATACAGAAGGGCTGGTGCAGGCTACCATCAACACTTCCGACAGCAAGGTAATGAGCGAAATGGTTAATCGGGTTGAGAATTTTATGTTGCAGTACCAAAAGAGCGGGCTTCGTTTTTATCAATCAGGTTTTCCATCTATTTACAAGCGACTTGATGAAAGTCTTATCAGTAGTCAGTTTTACAGTTTGCTAATGGCTATTATTCTCGTATATTTTATTGTGAGCTTTATTCTTCGTTCGCTACGAAATGGTTTGCTGGCTATTGTTCCCATTATTGCTACGGTAGCAGTTTTGTTTGGCACAATGGGATGGGTACATATACCGCTCGATGTGGCTACTGTACTGGTAGCATCGGTTTCAATGGGTATAGGTATCGATTATGCCATACACTTAATAAATCACGTAACGTACGAAATGCGTTCCGGGCTTTCGTATAGTGAAAGCATTCGCAATGCCGTTACTATTAGTGGACGAGCTATACTCATCAACGTGTTATCGGTAACGCTCGGTTTTTTGGTAATGTTGTTTTCCGATTTAGTGCCCCTTCAACGATTTGGATTTCTCATAGCTGTTACAATGATTACCAGCGGTTTGTCGACGTTAACATTATTAGTCGCATTGCTAAGTATTAAAAACCATAAATCTAAATAGTTATGAAAGCTTTAGTTGTTTTATTTTTAGTTAATTTAACTGCTTTGTTTGCATTTGGTCAAAATGCAACCGAAGTATTAAAGAAAATGGATGAGACCATTTATGCTCCTAAAGATCAAACCATTAGTATTAAAATGACGATTTACGACAAAAATGGAAAATCGTCTGTAAGAGAGGCTAATACATTGCAGAAAGGTTACGATAAACGCATTTTCCGTTTTACATCTCCGGCTTCTCAAGCTGGTATAGGCATTTTGTCGCTACCAAACGATGTCATGTATTTGTATATGCCTGCTTACGAAAAAGAACGCCGCATAGCTTCCAGTGCCAAAAACCAGAATTTTGCCGGGTCAGATTTCAGTTACGACGATATGGAATCGAAATCGTATGCCGAAAAGTACGATGCCATTTCATTAAAAAACGAAGGAAACGATTATATTCTTGAATTAAAACCCAAACCAACTCATCAAACCGATTATACAAAGCTTATTATTACGCTGGGTAAAGATAATTATTATCCCAAAAAAGTACAGTATTTCGATAAGTCGAACAAACAAATAAAAGAGCTAAATAACCAAAAGATTGAGAAAAAAGGGAATTATTGGGTTGCTACCTTGTTTGAAATGAAAGATTTACGAAAAGGGACACGCACCGTAATGGAATTTACTTCGGTGAAGTACGATTCAGGTCTGTCCGATGATGAGTTTACTGTACGAAAACTGGTGCAAAAATAAGGTTTATGAGAAAGTTGATTGTTGCTTTGATATGGCTGTATGTTATTAATTCGGCTATAGCACAAACCGATGGGCAAAATTGGAAAGGTTATTTGCAGCCCGATTATCGAGTCAATCTGCACAACGGATTGTGGTTGTGGAGCGAAAATCGCTTGACGTTAGGTTGGAACAAAAGTTTCGAAGATAAGGCAAAAATTACTACCGACATCTGGTTCAGAACACTTGGAAATCCGTCCGACCCCAATTGGATAAAATTGCCCGAAGTAAGGGAAGCCAAAATTGATGTTTACGACTTCCTGATACCCAAACTCGATTTGTCGTTTGGTCGTCAGCGAATTAAATGGGGTACGGCTGATAAAGTAAATCCTACCGACAATCTCAATCCGCACGATCTGGAAGATATCTGGGATTTTGGACGTCATAAACCCAGCGATGCAGTGGTGTTGAAGTATTATCCCGACGAGCAAACTAAAATCGAAGGTGTATATTTGCCATTTTTCCAAGCATTGAATATGCCTGCTGGTGTTTATTCAACCATACTTATGCCCGACTTTTCTTTCCCCGATAGTATGACTATTCGCCAAAAGCCCGGTTATCCGCCATTGCCATTACCTTCTAAAATAGGTATACAGGTAGATACCGTTATATTGCAATACATAAATCCAGATTTTTCGGCTAAAAATTTTTCATTTGCTTTTCGATTATCTCGTCAGGTTAAAGGAATCGATCTTTCGGCATCGTATCATTATGGGTACGATGGAATACCTGTACCTGCTGTGGCTAATATTGCCTTAGATAGTTTAAACTTTTTACAAAACAGAAGCTACATTTCTGTAACTACACAGTTGATATATCCACGTTTACACAGAATTGGCTTCGATATAGCAGGCAATTTAAAAGGACTTGGACTTTGGGGTGAAGCCTGTTTAACTATACCCGATAAGGATTATGTACTAAAAGTTAATACGCCAGACATCAATCAGGTAATAGGTATCGATTTGGGCATTATTAGCGAAGTTTCCGACTCTGTCATTTTTCGGAAAAATAAACCATGGTTGAAATATGTTGTGGGTGCTGATTATACATTTGAAAATGGTGTTTACACTAACTTTCAGTATTTGCATGGCTTTTTGCACGAACGAACCAACAAGGAACTAAACGATTATTATTTGCTTCGTTTGGAAAAACGCTTTTTAAACGATAAACTCAAACTTGCCCCCATAAGTGGAGGTTTTGTCATTAACGACTATAACGATGTATTTAGCAATTACGCATGGATGTGGATACCCGAATGCTCTTATTATCCCAACGACAATACCGAAATTTCGCTGGGTGTTAAGATAATTGATGGCACAGGAAAAGGTACGTTTAATTCGCTAAAAGACTTTGATGAATGTTATATTAGAGTTAAGTATTCTTTTTAAAATCTTACATTTGCATACCGCCGCAAACCGAAATAACTTGCCCGGTAATGTACGACGACAAATCGCTGCCAAGAAATACAACTACATTGGCAACATCTTCGGGCAAGCCACCTCGCTTCATGGGAATTTTTTCGTACCAACCTTTAATCACATCCTCGGGCAGTACTTTGGTCATATCGGTTTCAATAAAACCCGGAGCTATAGCATTGCATCGAACATTGCGGCTACCAAGTTCTTTGGCTACCGATTTTGTAAAACCAATTATTCCTGCTTTCGATGCTGCATAATTCGACTGCCCGGCATTTCCACCTACGCCTACCACCGAACTTATGTTGATAATAGACCCCGACTTTTGTTTGAGCATATACATCTGTACCGCTTTTGTTAAGTTAAATACCGACTTAAGGTTAACATTCATAACCAAATCCCATTGCTCTTCGGTCATGCGCATCAAAAGAGCGTCGCGTGTAATGCCTGCATTGTTGACCAGAATATCTATTTTGCCAAAGTCTTTTACAACCTGATCGATAAATTGTTGCGATTCGGCATACTTTGATGCATCTGAAACATAACCTTTGGCGTGAACATGGTATTGTTTGAGTTCTGTCTCGAGCGATAGGAAATTGTCGTCGGATTTAATATCACTATAGGCAATATTAGCTCCATGCTGTGCTGCTGTAATGGCAATTGCTCTACCAATGCCACGTGCTGCACCGGTTACTACTAAAACTTTATTTTCCAATAGTTTCATATAATAGTTAATTTAATAGATGTTTAATTGTAATTCCTATTTCGGCAGGTGATTTTACAATCGTAATGCCACATTCTTCCATAATTTTCATTTTGGCTTCGGCTGTATCTTCTTTGCCCCCGATGATAGCTCCGGCATGTCCCATACGACGTCCCTTAGGAGCCGTTTGTCCGGCAATAAAAGCTACCACCGGCTTACGTTTATTGTTTTTTATCCATTGAGCAGCTTCGGTTTCCATCTGTCCGCCTATTTCACCTATGATTACAATGCCATGTGTATCGTCATCGCTCATAAGCAACTGAACTGCCTCGAGTGTCGTTGTCCCTATAATGGGATCGCCACCAATGCCTATGCATGTGCTTTGACCCAATCCTAATTTTGTTATTTGATCAACGGCTTCGTAAGTTAAGGTACCACTGCGACTAATAATACCAATGTGTCCTTTCTGATGTATAAAGCCCGGCATAATGCCAACCTTTGCTTCACCAGGTGTAATTATCCCCGGACAGTTTGGACCTATGAGCCGACTGTCTTTATGTTTTAAGTAAGCTTTAACTTTTATCATATCCTGAATAGGAATACCCTCGGTAATGCAAACAATTACTTTAATACCGCTGTCGGCTGCTTCCAGTATCGCATCGGCAGCAAAGGGAGCAGGGACAAAAATAACCGAAACATCGGCTCCTGTTTCTTTTACAGCCCGATAAACCGTATTAAAAACCGGGATATTAAGGTGTGTAGTCCCACCTTTACCAGGAGTTACTCCGCCTACAATGTTGGTACCATATTCTATCATCTGCGTTGCATGGAACGTGCCCTCGGAACCGGTAAATCCCTGGACAATAACACGTGAAAATTTATTAACTAAAACACTCATACCAATAATTTGAGGTCAAAAATAGTAATAGTTTTTGTATGAACAAAGAAATTTGATAGTATGTGCTAAATTTGCAAAAATTATGTACATCATGAATTTTACCGACGATATATGTGCCATTGCAACCGGTTTGACCACTTCGGCTATCGCTATTGTACGTATAAGTGGTTATGGTATCAAAGAAAAAATATTGCCTTTTATTCAATTTAAAAACAGTACTTTATCATTGCAAAATATTAAACCCAGAACTCTATATAATGCCAACTTTATTGTTGATAATCAAATGGTTGACCAAATACTGATTAGCTTTTTCAAAAAACCTAACTCATATACGGGCGAGGATATGATAGAATTGTACTGTCATGGCTCGCTATACATACAGGGCGAAATTCTAAAAGCTCTTCAGCAATCGGGCATACGTATGGCTGAACCGGGAGAGTTTACGCTTAGAGCTTATCTAAATGGCAAAATGGATTTAACACAAGCCGAGTCCGTACAGGATATTATTGCCTCACGCGATAGTGCATCGCATAAAATAGCTATAAATCAATTAAAAGGAGAAATATCAAAAGAAATTAAAAACTTGAGAAAACAATTGGTCGATTTGTTGGTTTATGTCGAACTTGAACTTGATTTTGCCGAGGAAGATGTTCAATTTGCCAGCAGAGATAAAATACGCATGTTGCTCAGCGAAATAATACAAAGAATCGAACGTTTATCATGGTCGTATCAATATGGTGATGCAATTAAAAAAGGTATTCTGGTAGCCATTGTAGGAGAGACCAATGTTGGCAAATCAACGCTTATGAATGCGTTGCTCAATGAAGATAGGAGTATAGTGTCGTCTGTTCCGGGCACAACACGCGATGTAGTAGAAGATTATTTTACGTACGAAGGTTTTACCTTTCGTTTTGCCGATACAGCCGGCATTCGTTCTTCGACCGACGAAATCGAAAAAATTGGTATCGAGCGGGCTATTCAGAAAGCCCATCACGCCACTATTGTTTTGATTCTGGTAAATGCTGAATCTCCTATCGAAGAAATAAAACAGCAATTGAATTTTTGGAAATCGACCATAAACAATGAAAATAAAGCCATCTTTTTATTGCTGAATAAAGCCGACAAATTGACAGAACAAGAATTGCATCAGAAGTGGAACATTGTTAAAGGATTTTATGAACATACGTTGCCTGTATCGGCTAAGTTTAGCTTTAATTTAAACAAATTGCTGAACAGAATGGTTGTTTATGTACGTTCGTTGAATATTACGGGCAGTGAATTTGTTATTACCAGTGCTCGTCAATGGCATTTGCTGCAGCAGGCATTGCTATATGCAAAAATGGCTATTAAGGCCTTAGATGATGGGAAAACAAGCGACCTGCTTGCCGAAGATTTACGAATGGTAAATGTTTATCTTTCTGAAGTTATAGGTGAAATACCTCATACAGAAGTGTTGAATGAAATTTTTAGTCGTTTTTGTATCGGTAAGTAAAAAAAATGGTCATTTTTTTGATATTAAAAGAAAAAAGTTATATCTTTGCAAGCCAAATTTTAAGTAGAGTATGAAAAAAGATATTCATCCAAAAAATTATCGCCTGGTTGTTTTCAAAGACATGTCGAACGACCACATGTTCATTACTAAATCAACTGCCAACAGCAAAGAAACTATCGAAATAGACGGAGTTACTTATCCGCTCATTAAAGTAGAAATTTCAAATACATCGCATCCATTCTACACTGGTAAGGTCAAGTTAGTTGACACTGCAGGGCGTGTAGATAAATTCAGAAATCGTTATCAGAAAGTGAAAAAATAAATTTCTGTTGTAAAATACACGGTTGAGCTGCTCCAAACAGGGCAGCTTTTTTTTTGCTAACAATAAAATGTGAATAAATGCATAGCATCTTAACATTTTCTACGTGTTTTTTGTTTTAACTTAGTGCATATAACTATTATGAATTATGGCAAGAAAAAAAATTTTTATTTTAGACACTAACGTAATATTGCATGATTATCGTTGTATTTACAAATTTCAGGAAAACGATTTGGTGATACCGATTGTTGTTCTCGAAGAATTGGACAAACTAAAAAAAGGGACCGATTTAATTAGTTACAATGCTAGAGAGTTTTCGCGTGAATTGGATAGGCTTGCAGGTAAGCAGTTATTTAAAAATGGTGTATCGTTGGGTAAGGGGCTGGGTAAATTGTATGTAGAAACAGGTAAGGATTATTCGAAAAAATTGGCCGAATCGTTTCCCGAAAAAACACCCGACCATAGAATCTTAGCTATAGCCGACTATCTGGCTACACAAAACGAAAAAACTAAAACTCCGGTTATATTGGTCAGTAAAGACATTAACCTTCGAATGAAGGCAAAATCGCTTGGAATTGAAGCCGAAGACTACGAAAACGACAAAGTTCAAAACCTCGATCAGGTAAACGATATTATTCCAACAATCGAAGGTTTTTCGGCAAAAATTATTCAGCGTTTTTATGAAGAACCACTTGGTATTCCTGCCGAAGAAGTCAAATTACCTTTTTCACCCATAGCTCATCAATATTTTATTTTTAAAAACACAAAATTAAGTGTATTAGCTCATTACGATCCTTATACAAAAACATTCGACCGTGTAGAAAAACGAAAAGCCTATGGTATAGAACCACGTAATGCCGAACAAACTTTTGCCCTTGATGCTTTGTTTAGAGAAACTGTACAGTTAGTGGCTATTACCGGTAGAGCAGGCACGGGAAAAACTCTTTTGGCTTTAGCGGCAGCACTGCATCAGCGAAAAAAATATAATCAAATACTGGTTGCACGTCCCATTGTGCCACTTTCGAATCGCGATCTCGGGTTTTTACCGGGCGATGTTAAAGAAAAAATTGGACCCTATATGCAGCCGCTTTTCGACAATCTTAATGTGATTAAATACAAGTTTAAATCGGAGTCGGCCGAGTTTAAGAATATCGAAGAGATGCAGAAAAACGAAACCCTTGTTATCGAACCGCTGGCATATATTCGAGGTAGGAGTTTGTCTAATGTGTTTTTTATTGTCGACGAGGCGCAAAATTTAACCCCTCACGAAGTGAAAACCATTATCACACGTGCCGGCGAAGGTTGTAAACTGGTGTTTACCGGCGATATTGAGCAAATCGATTCGCCATACCTCGATAGTAAATCAAACGGTTTGACCTATATGACCGACAGAATGAAAGGACAGGATTTGTTTGCACATGTAAACTTGATAAGAGGCGAACGAAGCTTTTTGGCCGAACTCGCCAGCTCTATATTGTAGTGTTTTATGGGTTACGAGTGGATTGCCTTAATTATTTTCGTTATTACGTACTTAGGAATTATTTTTACCCGGCTACCATGGGTTAATATCGACCGTCCATCGGCTGCATTTTTCGGTGCTGTGTCAATGGTACTTTTTGGCGTTTTGTCGTTCGAAGAAGCAATGATGGCTATCGATTTTTATACCATCACCTTGTTGTTGGGAATGATGATTGTTATAGCTTCGTTACAGTCCGATGGCTTATTTAACTACCTTACCGAAAAATCAATGAAATTAATTCGCAACCAGCGACGTTTATTGTCGTATGTAGTTTGGCTTACAGGTATAGGATCGGCTTTTTTGGTCAACGATGCAGTGGTGCTTATGTTTACGCCAATTGTAATTACTATATGTCGCACCTCTGGATTAAATCCAATTCCATATCTTATTGCCGAAATTCTTGCCTCAAATGTCGGTTCGGTAATGACCATCACAGGCAATCCACAAAATATGCTTATCGGCATTCATAGTAACTTATCTTATGGTGAATTTATGATGTATCTGTTGCCCATATCGCTTATTGGAATGTTTATAATTACTTACTTCATTCGATGGTATTTTAAAACTGAGTTTTCAACAGTAAAAGCCATTACATTACCCGCCGAAAAATTTTCATATAGATTGGACTCTTTACGATTTTCTGTGCCTATTTTTTTAGGGGTGGTTTTAATGTTTTTTTTGGGTAAGATGCTAAATTTGTCTATTTCGCTTATTTCACTTGCCGGAGCTTCGTTAATTATTATTTTTGGGCATATCAAACCGCGGCGTATTATCGATAAAGTAGATTGGGTGCTTATTTTGTTTTTTGCTTCGCTTTTTATTGTCGTTAAAGGCTTTGAAAAATCGGGATGGATGAGTTATTTTACCAATGCAATTGGAAATGAACCCGATATATTAGGTATTTTAAAAATTCATGGACTTAGTTTAATAGGGTCTCAAATTGTAAGCAACGTGCCTTTTACACTCTTAATGTTGCCAATCATAAAAATAGATTCTTATACATTGTGGTGGTTGAGTCTTGCTTCGGCTTCGACACTTGCAGGAAATGCAACAATTATAGGAGCTATAGCCAATCTTATAGTGATAGAATCGGCTCGAAAATACGGAATACGTATAAAATTCTGGGATTTTACTAAACCAGCCTTTATGTTAACATCGATTACATTTCTCATTTCCATGCTGGTCCTTTACTTTTGGTCATTCATAATGAAGTGTTATAATATTTTTTAAACTATTACAGTTAATTCATCTTAAAAACAATGAATTTCTCTAATAGAATGGATATAGATTTTAAGAGAATTAAAATAAATTTACCAATAAATTACATTGTTGAAAAAAAATTAAGGAAAAAGCAACTTTTGTAAAAATTTTTCGTATATCTTTATGTAAAATTTGAAAGCTATGAGACTTTTCATTTTATTTTATTTAATATTTATAAGCATCGTTGTTCATTCGCAAATTTCGTTAAATACTACGGGTGCAGCACCCCATCCGTCGGCTGCATGGGATATACAGTATTCCGATAAGGGTATTTTAATACCGCGGGTGAACCTAACTCAAACAACGTCACCTTCACCGATTACTTCTCCGGCTACTAGTTTATTAGTTTTTAATGAGGCTACCGTGAGTGATGTTTCACCAGGATATTATTATTGGAATGGTACTCGTTGGATTCGATTACTCGGAAATGATAAGGCATGGTTGTTGGAAGGTAATGCAGGAACAAATCCATCGTCGAATTTTTTAGGTACAATAGATGCTGTCGATCTAGTTTTTAGAACCAATAATAGTGAAAGAGTTAGAGTTACTAGTGCCGGAAATGTCGGTATAAATACAACATCTCCAGCATATCGTTTAACTATTGCAGGTACAGGAGATGTTTTTGGAGTAGATAACACAGCTACTTTTTTTGCAAGAAATTCAAGTGGAAATTACGAAGCATATTTATGGCCACGCTGGAGTGACAATATTATGTATTTAAACTATGGTTCAGGGGGGTTCCATATTCGTAATAATTCCAGTACTAGTACAATGTTTATGACTAATAATAATAATGTGGGTATTGGGACAATATCTCCAGTTTCCAAATTACATGTAGTCGGTAAAACAACTCTTACAAGAGATAATGTTGCCGAATGTTGTGGTAATGATGCAACTTTAGCATTGGGAGAGAATACACAATCCACGGGACGGAGGGCAAGCATATCGTTCCACAATGGAAATGAAGCCGAAGGCCAAATAATTTTAATTCAAAACACTTTGAATGGAGTTTCATCGCGTAGAATAAGGATGTTTGATAATCAAAGTCAAGGACTGGGCTTAGAGCTGACAGGCCGTTTATGGTATGGTAATTCAGGAACTCGCACAGAAACGCGGAATGATGCTGGTTTACAAGGAAATGCAGGTGCTCAATCCGGTTTTTATGAAACTTCTAGTCCTGTTAATTTCCCATCAGGTGCATCTAGTTGGTGGCACTTAATTGATTGCAGGCATTCAAACAATGCAAATAATTATGCAATGCAACTTGCCGGCAGTTTCTTCGACCAAAGGCTATATTTCAGAAAAACAAATGGCAATGCTGCTCAAGCATGGACCGAAGTTATAACAGGAAATTATTTACAAAATAATATTATTACGGTAGAAAGTACATCTCAACTTGCTGTTTCAAATGCTTTTAACATTATCCCAGGAATGAGTGTTACTGTTAATAACTTGCAGCCTGGAGACAGAGTTATCCTTTCGGACATGTCGGCCCAGGACGCAGTTGATTTTCCAAACATCGTTGCTCGCGGGGAGCGGGTTCGCGTCGAAGTCAACGTTGAGCCAGGAAAGACAATAGCCACCGACCTCGCTGAACGCGGCTACCCGGTACAGGAGCGCGAAGGCGAGAACTCCGGCCTGCATGTCATCGTCGTACGGCCGGATGAGCTCGATGGCGCCGCCGACAAACGCCGCGAAGGGATTGTCAGGACAACATCGGCGCATTGAATGATCAATCGCAAACAGGAACCGATACTATTCTCATTCATAAGATATTGGTTTCATTTC
>CALGPK010000019.1 GCA_937960415.1 uncultured Bacteroidales bacterium
AACTAATAGAATTTTCTTTACTATTCGTATTAAAGCGGTTTATTCACAGTTGTGAGTGTTTAAGCCGCTTTATTTCATTTATCCAGTTTTCGATCATGGTTTTACCATGCTCTGTTAAAACCGATTCGGGATGAAATTGTACTGCTTTAATAGGCTTCGTTGTATGACTTACTGCCATTACATAACCATCTATATCGGTAGCAGTAACTTTTAAACAGTTAGGTACAAAATCAGCAACCCATGAATGATATCTGCCGGTAAGAATTTCATTTGGAATATTCGAAAATAGAGCTTCGGATGTATCGAGAAAAGTTTTTCGAGCTATGCCATGCCAGACTTCGGGTAAGTTTTTTAAGCTACCGCCAAAGGATTCCACAATAGCCTGAAGTCCAAGACAAACACCCAACATTGGAACATTAGCTTTTTTGATAATTTCTTTTAATATTGGATAATCGGAAGGTAAACCAGGTCCTGGCGATAAAACGATGGCATCGTATTTTTTTATGTCGATCGGTTTAATTTTATTAACACGTTGAACATCTACCTTCGAAAATGGCTCAAGGTAATGAACAAGATTATAGGTAAACGAATCGAAACAATCGATAAGAAGTATTTGAGGTAGATGAATCATAAGATTAGTAAATGTTAAAAATAGCTATCTTTGCACAAAATTAATGTAAAGTATGAAAAAAATTATTTTTAGCGAAAAAGCACCTAAAGCAATAGGTCCATACAGTCAGGCGGTAGAAGCCAATGGATTTGTTTTTGTGTCGGGTCAGTTGGGCATAAATCCCGAGACACATATGCTAGTTGATGGTATTGAACAACAAACGGAGCAGGCTCTTAAAAATTTGGGCGCTATTCTTGAGGCTGCAGGTTGTACTTACGAAGATGTTGTTAAATGTACTGTTTTGCTCGACGATATGGACAATTTTAAACGCATGAACGATGTATATGCTCGTTTTTTTGGTCAAAGCCCTCCTGCCAGAGCTGCTTACGGTGTTGTTCGTTTACCTATGGGTGCTATGGTTGAAATAGAAGCCATAGCCGTAAAAAAGCCTTAACAATGAATCAACGCGTTTATCATAAATATACCATAGAATTTATTACCGTTGTAAAAGAATTTGTTAAACTTGCCGAACAAGCAAATAACTATACAGCTCAGCAAATGGCAACTTTACTTCATCGGATATTGCCTCTGCTTTATCTAAAAGCTACTCTATTGCCCGATTTTAACCAATCCAGCGAGGACGATTATATGGATGCTGTTGACGAGCATTCGTATAATTATATTCAGCATCAATACGAAGAGTTATTTGGAGAATTGGATATCGACATTACTCTGCCCGATTTTATGGTCGAAAATCACTCTCAATCGTTTGTTTCTCTTGCCGAAACTATAGCC
This sequence comes from uncultured Bacteroidales bacterium, assembly GCA_937960415.1. Classification (GTDB taxonomy): domain Bacteria; phylum Bacteroidota; class Bacteroidia; order Bacteroidales; family GWA2-32-17; genus Ch61. The sequence goes on from CALGPK010000019.1 coordinate 1,406, forward strand.
GATATTTACCAGGATGCCAAAAATGTTTTGGTAAATTATCAAACTGGCGATGAAAACATAATGGAATCTGCTCTATATCATTGTAAACAAAATTTTGAAACATTCTGGGGGCAACGATTGCTGGTAGCTGTCAATGCACTACATTATTTGATTTATCAGCAAAAAGAAGCATTTGAAAACATCAAACCAAAGAAACAAGAGGATTTTAATACCATTGACAGTTCTAACTGGATCATAACGCAAATGCAGAAACAGCGAAAGAAATAATTTATGAACACAGAGGAGTTCCTCAAATTTAGTGGAAAAATTATTATTACAACATCATTCTCTCACAATTATTCCGACGTAATTAAATTTTTAACAGCACAGCCCATTTTAGGTTTTGATACCGAAACACGCCCATCGTTTAAAAAAGGAGTTTCATACTTGCCTTCGTTAATACAGTTAGCAACCAGTTCGGTGGTTGTGTTGTATCGTATTCATCAAAAAAGATTACCTGTTGAAATTATACAACTATTTGAAAATAAAAATATTATAAAAGTTGGTGCTGGTATTTCTCAAGACCTTAAAAATTTGCAAAAATTATCGGTATTTACTCCCCAATCGTTTGTAGATATTCAAAAAATAGCAAGAGACAAGGGTTTAGAGAATGTTAGTTTGCGTGAACTTTGCGAACAACTGTTGTTTAAAAAACTTAGCAAACGCCAACAATTGTCTAATTGGGAAAATGCCCAACTAACAGTAGCTCAAATACAATATGCAGCTACCGATGCCTATGCGTGTTTACTTATATACGAAGTTTTGTGCCATGAATCTGCCTCAAATACGACTAAAGAAAAATAAAGATACCTCTGTAAAGCGTTTTCATCCGTGGATTTTTTCGGGTGCAATACAGCAAATTCCTGAAGAAATTAGCGAAGGTAACATTGTAGAAGTGCTCGACAACAAAGGCAATTTTTTAGGTATAGGACACTATCAGCCCGATAGTATTGCCGTTAGGATGCTTACTTTTCGAAAAGAAGCCATTGATGTAAATTTTTTCAGACATCGTTTTTTAAACTGCTATGCTTTACGAAAAAATTTGCAATTTGAAGCAAATAAAACCAATGTCTTTCGTTTGGTTCATGGCGAGGGCGATGGATTGCCCGGACTCATTATCGACTACTACAATGGGGTTTTGGTGGTTCAATGCCATAGTGCAGGTATGTTTCGTTCGTTAAATCTCATAACCGAAGCACTGGTTGAGATTTTTAAATATAATATAAAAGCCATATACAATAAAAGTGCTTCAACATTACCAGCAAAATATGAGCACCATTCTACCGATGGTTTTTTGTGGCAAGCAAGTGACAATCCTATAGAAGTAATGGAAAATGGACACCGTTTTTTGATTGACTTTATCAATGGACAAAAGACGGGCTTTTTTATCGATCAACGAGAACATAGAAAGCTTCTATCGTCGTTTTCTGCTCAAAAACGTGTTGCCAATCTGTACGGATATACGGGTGGATTTGCTATTTATGCAGCAAAAGCAGGTGCTATCGAAGTATTGAATGTTGACAGTTCGGAAAAAGCACTAATTATTGCCGAACAGAACTATCAACTTAATCATTTAAAAAATATTCGAAACACGGTAGCCGATGTTTCCGATTTTCTAAAAACAAATTCGGAAATGTTCGATATAATAATCTTAGATCCACCAGCTTTTGCCAAACATCGTAAACACAAGACAACGGCATTGCGAGCATACAAGCAAATCAATGCACGGGCAATGAAAAAAATCTCGACTGGAGGCTTATTATTTTCATTTAGTTGTTCGCAAGCTATATCTGCCATTGAGTTACGTCAGGCAATTTTTGTTGCGGCAGCTTCAGAAAATAAAAATGTGCGGATACTTTATCAACTTCATCAGCCGGCCGATCATCCTATTTCTATTTTTCATCCCGAAGGTGAATATCTAAAAGGTTTTGTTTTACAAGTAGAATAATTTTTGTATTTTTGATTATTTAAATGAAAGCATGAGCGATTCGTTCAATATTCATCAGTCGTCATCCGATTCGAACGAAAAAGAATTTGAAAAACAGCTACGGCCACAAGAGTTTCAGTTTTTCTACGGACAGGATAAGGTGGTAGAAAACCTTAAGGTTTTTATACAGGCTGCTAAAATGCGAAAAGAAGCACTCGATCATGTTTTGCTTCATGGTCCACCGGGGTTGGGTAAAACTACTCTTGCCCATATTATTGCCAACGAAATGGGTGCAGAGTTGAAAATAACTTCAGGTCCCGTGCTCGAAAAACCCGGCGATTTGGCCGGATTACTTACTAATTTAGAGCCATACAATGTACTGTTTATTGATGAAATTCATCGTTTAAATCCGGTAGTTGAGGAATATCTTTATTCGGCCATGGAAGATTTTCGAATCGACATAATGCTCGATAAAGGACCAGCCGCTCGAACTATTCAGATTAAACTCAATCCTTTTACGCTTATTGGTGCAACAACACGTTCGGGCTTGCTTACTAACCCACTTCGTGAGCGCTTTGGCATCCGTTTGCATTTAGAATATTATAAAGCCGAAGTGTTGCAAAAAATTATATTACGTTCGTCAAAAATTTTACAGACCGATATAGAAAACGATGCATCGATGGAGATAGCCCGTCGTAGTCGTGGAACACCGCGTATTGCAAATGCCCTACTACGGCGTGTTAGAGACTTCGCAATGGTAAAGGGTAATGGAACCATTAACAACGAAATAGCACAGTATGCTTTAAATGCACTGAATATTGACAAATATGGCCTGGATCCTATGGATCATAAAATACTAAAAACCATTATTACCAAATTTAATGGTGGTCCGGTGGGGTTAAATACCATTGCAACAGCCATAGGCGAAGATGCCGGTACCATTGAAGATGTTTACGAGCCGTACTTGATACAAGAAGGTTTTTTGCAACGAACACCGCGTGGAAGAGAAGTAACACCGCTTTCCTATAAACATTTAGGCATTTTGCCCAATGCTTCGCAACAAAAGTTGTTCGATTTATGAAACATGTTCTTTTCTTCTTTATGCTTGTATTACTTTTTTCTTCGTGTATTGAAGAATGGGACAAAGAACTTAGCACGAAAGACCTTAAAACTAAGCTTATCTATAAGCATCCATCTATTTCGAAAAGTAAAGTAAAATGTTATGCTTCGGTATTCGATAATAAACTCCAAATAAAGTTCAAACTAAAGCCTTTTGACCATTTGCAGTTACCCGAAAGAGTTTTATACTATAACTGGTATTTGCGTTTCTTTTACGATGGACAGGTAGTTCGATTTCCTGAACTTTTAAAACAATCGACTATGTATCAAAAAAAAATACTGGGTCGTGGCAATTCTTTGCAATACATTGTCAGTACATTAAATACTTTGGGAAATGCTTATGAGTTTGAAATGGAACTTCCTTTGATGATGCTTAGTCAGATAAAAAAAGGTAATTCGTCGTTTGTGATAGAATTGTTTGCCGGAATATCAGACACTAAAAATAGTTTAGCAAATTATACCGAAGTACTGGAGATACCCAATTTTAAATTTCG
>CALGPK010000020.1 GCA_937960415.1 uncultured Bacteroidales bacterium
TGCCTTTCAAATACTCTAAATGCTTTTTCTAATTCTTCTTCTGTTATATTTATATGTTTTCTCTTTAATTCTTTTAAAATATCGTCTGTTTTCGTTACTCTCCCTCTCTCTGAATAATAAACATTCAAATGAATCGTTTTATCCTCCTTAACTTCTTTAAATTCATAGATGAGATTTCGTTTTTCATTTGCCTTTTTATGTTCAAGGTTTGACACATCAAAATAAAATTTATGTTTTTCTACTTCTATCTCAAGGCTTCTAAATATCCTATCTGTCTTCACATAATAAAGCATCTGGGTTTTCCAGAATAAAACAACATCTTTATCATTCGTATAAACCTTTTCATAAACATTATTGTGAAATGGTGTAGAGTGAAAATATATTGAACCACTTTCTGTAAAATATCTACTAAAAAAGTTGTATAGTTTATCAAAGAGTTCATCTTTGAAATTAGGATATTTTTCCAATGCTTTTTCCACATCGGCTTTTAATATTTCTTCTATCCTGCTATAATAATTCGATTTTATCCTCATCAAATTGACAAAACCGCCGATACCTTCTACCTTTGCACCGATAAATACATTTTGTAAAACTTCGTAAAAATTTTGTTCTTTATTCTCTTTATTCATTATTTACCTTATATTATAAATCGTTTTTAAGTGTAAAATGAATTACCGACAAAATTAAGAAAAAAATGAGATCTTAGCAAAACAACACGAATTTTTGTTTATATCTTAATTTTTTGTTTTCTCCCGACTTCGCCAGTTTTTATACTTAATTTGAAGATATACAAATATATACAAAAAATCGTAAAGACAACACAGTATTGTATGTAATTGTATTTCAATAGGTTATTTGATAATATTTTTCAAAAGCCCAAATTTCTAAAAAAGTGATAAAGTCAGGAATTATTTTTCCTTAATCTTAAAAATTTCTAATACAATCATTTAGAAGATTAGTTTACGACTCTTTATTCTAATTCAGATAACAAATCAAATTCAAAAGCTCCGGTTATTGGCACATTATAAAATTGACCTATTTGTAAAGGTTTACTGTGTTTAATCAACACTTCGTTATCAACTTCGGGCGAATCAAATTGTGTGCGTCCTACAAAATAATCATTTTCGTAGCGATCAATAATCACTTTTTGTATAGTACCTACCATGTTTTGATTTTTTTTGAGGCTTATTTCTTGTTGCAATTTCATTATTTTGTCGAGGCGTTGCTGTTTTATTTTTTTTGTAATAGTATCGTTGTAATGTCTGGCTGCGTATGTATCTTCTTCGTGCGAATACGCAAATGCTCCTAGCTTTTCAAACTCAAAATCTTTTATAAAATTGAGCAATTCTGTATAATCTTTTTTTGTTTCGCCTGGATGACCCACTATAACTGTTGTGCGAATATGTAATTGTGGTATCTTTTTGCGTAATGTGTTTAATAATTTTTTCAATGTTTGCGAAGAATGGTTGCGTCGCATAATGGTAAGCATTCTATCGCTAATATGCTGAATAGGAATATCTATATACTTACATACTTTAGAATTTTGAGCAATTTCTTCGATAAGCTCGTTGGTAAAAAATTGAGGAAATGTATATTGCAAACGTATCCATTCTATTCCATTTATTTGCGATAACTCCCTAAGCAATTTAGCAAGCAACGGTTTTCGCTGAATATCATAACCGTAGTATGTTAAGTCCTGGGCAACCAAAATAAGTTCTTTAACACCTTTGTTGGCTAGCTCTTTTGCTTCGACAAGTAAAACATTCATGGGTTCTGAAATGTATTTTCCGCGTATTTGTGGTATAGCACAAAAAGCGCATTTACGATTACAGCCTTCAGCAATTTTTAAATATGCATAATGCGATGGTGTGCTTAACGACCGATGCTGTTGGTTTCGAAAAACATTTTTATTTAATAAATCAGCTATTTGACTAAAATTATGTACCGTAAACCAGTGATCTACTTCGGGTATTTCGTTTTTTAAATCGCTTAAATAACGTGTTGATAAACAACCCATTACTATTATTTTCTCTATTTGATTGTTTTTCTTTTGTTCTATGGCTTTAAGAATGGTATCTATCGATTCTTGTTTAGCATCGAGCACAAATCCGCATGTATTTATTAAAAGTATGTCTATGTTTTTTGGTTCTTCTACAAATGAAATCTTATAATTGTTGGGCGAAATAAGGGCAGCAAGTTTTTCTGAATCGACTAAATTTTTTGAACATCCGAGAGTAATTATACCGACCTTTTTTTTCATTCAATTAAGAAAATAGTGATTCTACAAATGCGTATTTATTAAACAACTCAATATCGTTCATCTTTTCACCAATGCCTATGTACTTTACCGGCACATTAAACTGGTGAGAAATACCAATAACAACGCCCCCTTTGGCTGTGCCATCTAATTTGGTTACACATATAGCATTAACGTCGGTAGCTTTGGTAAATTGTTTGGCTTGTTCAAATGCATTTTGTCCGGTAGTGGCATCGAGTATAAGCAACACTTCATGTGGTGCATCGGGTATTAGTTTTTGCATTACACGTTTTATTTTCGAAAGTTCGTTCATTAGGTTTACTTTATTGTGCAATCGTCCGGCTGTATCGATAATAACTACATCGGCATTGTTTTTAATTGCTGAATTTAATGTGTCAAATGCTACGGCAGCCGGGTCGGCACCCATCTGTTGCTTAATGATAGGCACTCCTACCCTTTCGGCCCAAATGGTTAGCTGGTCGACGGCAGCAGCGCGAAACGTATCGGCAGCCCCCAGATAAACCGTTTTGCCTATAGATTTGAATTGATGAGCTATTTTTGCTATGGTTGTTGTTTTGCCAACTCCATTAACACCTACCACCATTATTACGTATGGTTTGTGTTTTTCGCAAAAAGTAAAATCTTTTACATCGCCAGCGTCTTTCATTAAGCCAGCTATTTCTTCTTTAATGGCATTATTCAGCTCATCGCTATTGATAAAGCGTTCTTTTGAGGCACGCTGCTGAATATTTTTAATAATAGTTAAGGTTGTTTCTACGCCTACATCGGCACTAATGAGTATTTCTTCGAGCTCATCGAGTGTTTCGTCGTCAACAGTAGTTTTACCGATAATTATACGTGTTAGTCGTTTAAAGAATCCCTCTTTAGTTTTTTCTAAACCTTTGTCGAGGTTTTCTTTTTTTTCTTTGGAAAATAGTCCCCAAAATCCCATATATGTAGTTTATTAAAAAAACAAAAAGCTTTCCCTCTGTTTAAAGAAAGAAAGCCCCTTTATGTTTAACTGTTTAAAATTACTTTTTCGATAAATATTCTTTTACATAATCGGTTCCAACCATTTCTTCTTTAAATTCGTATGCACCGGTTTTTTCAGATTTAACCATACGAATAATTTTCACAAAGTTTTTGTTTTGTCCACCGGATTTGAACGATGCTACTGCTTTTTTTGCCATAATTTAAACTATTTAATCTCTTTATGTAATGTAACTCTTTTTAAATAAGGATTATATTTTCTAAGTTCTAAGCGTTCGGGAGTATTTTTTTTATTCTTTGTGGTAATATATCTGGAAATACCCGGTACTCCGGTTTCTTTTTGTTCGGTACATTCGAGAATTACTTGTACACGGTTGCCTTTTTTTGCTTTTGCCATAGCCTATTACGTATTAATAGTTCTTAATAAATCCTTTTTCTTTTGCTTCTTCCAGAGCTTGTTTTAAACCTTTCTTGGATATAATACGTAACCCCTGAGCGGATACTTTTAATTCAATCCAGCGATTTTCTTCTGGAAGATAAAATTTTTTGTTTTGTAAATTTGGATAAAATCTACGTTTAGTACGATTGTTTGCATGCGATACATTATGCCCAACCATTGGCTTCTTACCTGTAATTTGACAAACCCTTGACATAGCTATATTATATATTACAAATTTTGGACTGCAAAGTAAGTAATTTTTTATTTAATAATCAAATTATTTGCATATTTTTTATAAAAATATTTACCTTACAATCGAAACTACACCGTTGTAAACATCTTTGTCGTTTAAAATTACAATGTACACAAATGAGCCAAGAGGCACATCCTTACCATTGTATTTAGCATCCCACTGATTTGTCGGATCGGCATATTGCAGGCCTGTGCCACTAAATGAAAACAATTGATTCCCCCAACGATTGTAAATTTTTACCTGCACTTTTGGTATTACATGTATATTTTTAATGGCAAACCTATCGTTTACACCATCACCATTTGGAGTAAAAAGAGATGGGATAATGATAGGTAATTTTATTTCGAACGTATCAATGTATATGCAGTTGGCAGCATCTGTTATGGTTAAATAGTAAATACCGGCTTCAACATTAATTAAATCTTCGGTATTCTGCCCACTTGACCAAACATATTGGTACGGAGGCGTACCACCTGAAACTTGATTGTTTATGGAAGCTACTCCATGAACAGTATCCCTATTGATGGTATAATTATTAACAATAGCTGGTGGAGACATAACAAAAACACTATCTACTTTTTGACATAAGTTTGCATCAGTTACAGTAACTGTATGATATCCCCCCGTAATATTATGGATAGATGATGTTGTTTGTCCGGTGTTCCATTGGTATGTATAAGGCGAGACTCCACCTGTTACCAGTACTGTAGCCGATGCATTTTCATCATCCGGGCATTGGTTGTGAGTGGCTTGCATGTTTATTACGATTTCAGTGGGTTCTGTCAATTGAATATTCGATACCGAATAAGTACATTGATTATTATCGGTAACGGTTAAGGCGTAGATACCAGGACCTAAGTTTTGAATAGTTGTACCTGTCATATTATTGCTCCAAAATACCTGGTAAGCAGGTGTACCACCCGAAATAGATGCAATAATAGAGCCGTTAGTCTGACCAAAACAAGTAGGATTGCTGGTAAGAGTACTTACCTGAATAGGTTGTGGTGCTTGTAAATTTATTAAAGTATCTATGTTACAATTATTAGCATCGGTAATAGTAATAGCATAGTAGCCACCTTGTAAATTATTGGCTATATTAGAATTAAGTGTTGGGTTATGCGACCACTGATAAGTATAAGGCGGATTACCACCCGTAACAAAAACTTGAATAGTTCCATTAGATGAATAAGAACAGGATGGCAAAATAGTATTCACCGTTAATGAACCAGCGTTAAAGTTAAGCACATTGATAACTATGGATTCAACTTTGGTACAACCATTGCTATTCGTAACAGTAACGGTGTAAGTACCCGATTGACTGATATTTACATTCGGTATATTAATCGTTGATTGGCTCGACTGGAAATTGTTAGGACCTACCCATTGATAGGATGCATATCCTCCTGTTGCCGATATATTTAATGTACTACCTTTACAAACAGGATTATTAGCTGTAATTACAACATTTGGCGATGGGTGTATAATGACATTTACACTCGAAATAGCTGTACACTGATTATTATCGGTAATAGTCAATGTATATAAACCACTATTATTAATATTAGTATTATTTATAGCAGGATTTTGCAGATTGCTGAAATATCCATTAGGACCACTCCAATTGTAGGATACTCCGGGTAATGTGTTCGCCGAAAGTTGTAAGGTCTGTCCTTCGCAAATAGGGGCATTTGATTGTGCAATTGCTGTTGGGCTCTGATGTACCGTAATATTGATTGTACTTGATGAACCACACGAACCAGAAATAGTATAAGTTATAGTATGTGTTCCAACTCCGGCTACAGACGGGTTGAATATTCCTGCTGTTGGGTCGGTGATGCCATTTCCACTCCATGTTCCACCTGGGGTAGCAGCAGTTAATGTAATGGGTGCTCCGTTGGAACATTGCGGACCAACTGGGTTAATAGTAGAGTTAAACGAGGTATTGATAAAAACTTGCGTGCTTGCAACTGCCGAACAACCATTAGAACTGGTTACGGTTACATAATACATCCCCTGATTTGAAGTTTGAGCATTGGGTATCGATGGATTTTGCTGATTGCTAGAAAATCCATTGGGTCCAGACCATTGATAGGTATTTGTGCCCGTTGCTGAAGCTGATAGTTGCAGCGTGTTTCCTGTGCAAAGCGGACTATTGCTGCTTACTGTAACATTTGGAGTTTGATTAACAGTTACATTTATTGATGTAGTGCTCGAGCATGTTCCATTACTAACAGTTACATAATATGTTCCCGAAGCATTAGTAGTTGCATTAGGAATTACCGGATTTTGCTGTGTACTATTAAAGCCATTCGGACCAGACCATTGATAAGTACTACCACCATTAGCATACAAATTAAGGGTTTGTCCGGAGCAAATAGCCGAATTACTGCTTGCTGTCGCATTAGGAAGATTGTTTATTACAACATTGGTAGTTGTTGTAGCAGTACAACCATAAGAATTAGAAACAGTAACTGTATAAGTTCCGGAATTTGCAGTTGTTGCATTTGCAATTGATGGATTTTGCAAATTGCTAGTAAAATTGTTTGGACCAGACCATTGATAGCTGGTACCTCCCGTTGCATTTAATTGTAAGGTTTGACCAGCACAAATACCACTATTACTGCTTGCCGAAGCTGTTGGGGTTGGGTTAACGGTTATGGTAATAGGTACACGTCCACCTAAATTCGTACACCCCTGAGCACTCACTGCCTGTACATAATATGTAGTAGTAGAAGTTGGGGAAACTTGCAAAGGTGTAATACCTAACAAAGTCCCTCCTGTTGATTGATTATAAACTTCAAACGAAGAGGCACCGCTACCTGACGCATTAATGGTTGTAGATTGACCTGAACAAATAGAATTTTGAGTAGCAGTAACTGTTGGCGAAGATGGTGCAGCATTTACAGTAACACTAGTTGACGATGTGCCTGTACATCCAGCCGATGTTGTTACGGTTACGAGATAATTACCACTGGCAGCTGTTGTAACATTTGTTATACTCGGATTTTGCTGATTACTGGTAAAACCATTAGGACCAGACCATTGATAAGCACTGCCACCTGATGCAGTTAAATTGAGTGTAGCTCCCTGGCAAAGCGGACCATTATTCGAAACGGTGATCGTAGGTAACGGATTAACTACAATGGTCTTTTGTAGTGTTTGTTTATACCCACAAACGCCCGTAACTTCGCAAGTATATGTCATAGTTGTAGCAGGCGAAACTACAATACTTTGAGTATTTTGTCCTCCTGGTTGCCACAAATAACTTGTCGCTCCAGAAGGGGCTGTTAACGTAACACTTTGACCAGCACATATTGACGTACTTGATGCAGTAATATCGGTAAACTGTACTCCCGTATTAGCTGAAATGCTATAATCACAAATATCTCCTGCAAACCCATCAATCATGAGGTAATAATCTTGACCTACTGTTAAATTATTGGCTGTAATGGTAAATGTAGAAGATCCTTCTTTAAAATCACTAACGGGTGTAAAATTACAACATCCTGATCCTGAAAAAATTTGCATTTGAATTCCCCCGGAAGGATAATTGCCAACCCAGCAATTTGTTATTTGCACGTTTAAAGTTACACTTGTATTGGATGCTGTAAATTTGATCCATGAATTATTATCTATACGTACATCACAATAAGGTGCACCCTGTCCCCAGCTACCACCGGCTCCGAAAATTCCTCCCTGACAGGTTCCTGGAGTGTATGTATAATTAGGTGGATTGTTCATTTCTGCATTGCCACGCATATTGCATGGTCTATCAATGGTATAAGCTTCACTAGTTGAACCCGAATATCCGTTAATATCGCAAATATACAATGATGATGAACAATTATCATTGGTTGGCGACTCGACACATATTGCAAAATCTCCGCTACCTGTACCAAAAGCCCAATAACGCAAATAAACATAAGTACCCGGCGTAAGCCCCGAAACCTTGATATATGGCTTCATGTCGTTTGATGTCCCTGGATAATTGTGATCGTCGGAACAGGCTATTTGAGTTAAAGATGAACATGTGCCGCTATACAGAGCCATGGCTGCATCATTTATTCCATAGCTTGGTTTAGGTCTTATACTGAGCTTACCCGATGAAGGAACTTTTATTTTAAACCATACATCTTTGGTGCCGGATTGAAATCCCCCACTATTGGGGCTACCATCAAAATTTTCGCAATTTGATGGTGCAGGTTGCGACGAAGTTGTAGCATTAGTTGTTGTAAAATAGTAGTAATTGCATTCTGAAGTAACTTCGGGCAATTCAATTGCACTGGTACACTCGTCGTTAACAGGATTAGGCGAAGTACTACCCGTCACACATATTTGGAATGGGGCACCACCATTCGAATGGTAATAATCGTAAACTCTTATGTAATAAGTTTGTCCGGGAATTAAACCTACTGCATTGATAACTTCGTTACCATCAGTAAAACCCATATCTTGGCAGTATAATGAGGTTAAATTTGTACAAGTACCTGAAAATAACTCGACAACCGGATCCATACTTGAAGATGGGTCAACGGTAATGGTTTGCACAGAGTTAGTTGCAGTGAATTTATACCAAACATCGTCGTCGGGCGAACCAGCACAAGATGGGACACCCGATGCTGTAGCACCATAAGAAGTTCCATTGGTATAATTGCAAGTAGTGCTAACTAACAATGTCGAAGCATTGGTACAGTTATCGTTCGCTGGAGCTGCTGGAGGATTGGTTACACATATGGTAAATGTTGAAGAACCAGAACCAGAATAATAGTGATAAACACGAATGTAGTATGTTGTCCCAATGGTTAAGCCTGTTGCATATATGGTTTCGCTTTGTCCATTTAGAGTATTATCTTTACAGTATAAAGATGTAAGCGAACCACATGTACCGGAAAAAAGTTCTACTACAGCATCAAAATTTGCAGAACCTGTTACTGTAATAACATGACTTGTAGCTGTGGCTGTAAATTTGTACCATACATCATCGTCGGCAGTTCCAACACAACCAGCAAACGATTGTGTAGCTCCTGCAGTTGTTCCAGAAATCGGGTTGCTACAATTCGAAGTTACAGAAATTGTAGTTGCATTGGAGCAATTATCACCTTGTCCAAACATTTGAATGCTCAAAATGCTTGCCCATGCAAGCAAGAATATATACTTTTTCATAATGAAATAATTTTCGTTATGGTTCAACTACTTCTTCGGTTAATTCCATCGGCAACATATTATGCCTGAGAATAGCTTGTTTTAATGATGTTATTTGAAACTCATCGTCGGCTTCTGATTGACGTATTTTTTGAGTAGTTAAAATAATGGCTCTTGCTCTTTGTTTTTCAGGTTTATATTCAAATTTCACTTCATCAACACCCTTAACTTGTAGAAAATCATTTTTTAATTCATTTAATTGTGATTCAGAATTTACTCTTTCGATTACATAATAATACTTAATGGTAACATAACGAGGTGAATAATTTTGTCCATCAATGTTTCCATAAAATAGCACTATAAATAGTGCAAATAAAAAAGTTTTCATAAAATAAAAATTTAAGCAAAATTAAATAAACTTTCATAGATAGTCAAGAATTTGAAAATAAAAAATTTTTGAGAATAATTTTCAAAAATACAAAAAAATGTTAACCTCGATAAAGAAATTTTACTGACTAAAAAAGAGGCTATCCAAACAGATAGCCTCCTCCATTCGAAATAGTAACTTCTTAAACAGTTTTTTCTTCAGTCAGAAAAGTAATGGTCATACGTTTATATTGCTTATATCTCCATTTTGCGTTTTCTTCGGCCTCTTTAAACAAAATTTCGGCTTCTTGTGGGAAAGTTTTTAACAATGATGTAAAACGAACTTCACTTTTTAAGAATTCTTGGAATTTTGACCAGTCTGGTTCTTTGCTGTCTATCTGAAATGGGTTCTGTCCTTGCTTTTCTAGTTCTGGATTGTAACGATAGAGTGTCCAGTAACCACATTCAACAGCTAATTTAGCTTGATTTTGAGACTTACCCATACCTTTATGCAAGCCATGATTGATACATGGGCTATATGCAATGATAATCGATGGTCCATTGTATGCTTCGGCTTCGCGAACAGCTTTTAAGAATTGTGACTGACTAGCTCCCATACTTACCTGAGCAACATACACATAACCATAAGTTGTAGCAATGAGTCCTAAATCTTTTTTGCGAATACGCTTACCAGCAGCCGCAAATTTAGCAACAGCAGCCAACGGTGATGATTTGGATGCCTGACCACCTGTGTTTGAATATACTTCAGTATCGAGTACTAAAATATTTACATCTTCGCCAGTAGCAATTACATGATCCAATCCTCCAAAACCTATATCATAAGCCCAACCATCGCCTCCAATAATCCAAACACTGGGTTTAACCAGATATTGTTCTAATTCAAGTATCTCTTTACACAGGGGATGAGATTCTTTTCTGATTTGTTCAGAAACTCTTGCTGAAACTTCTTTAGTTTTTTCTGATTTACTGAAATTTTCAATCCACTGAGCAAAAGCTTCCTTTGTTTCGGGCATAATGTTTTCATTCATGAGTTGTTGCATATAACGAGCAATGCGTTCACGCAATTTTTTAACACCCATAGCAATACCAAAACCATACTCGGCATTATCTTCGAACAGGCTATTTGCCCATGCTATACCCTTGCCTTCTTTATTGGCAGCATAGGGTGTTGATGGTGCAGAACCTCCGTAAATAGAACTACATCCGGTAGCATTGGCAACTATCATGCGGTCGCCATACAACTGCGAAAGGAGTTTTATGTATGGTGTTTCGCCACATCCTTGGCATGCACCCGAAAATTCAAATAGTGGCTGTGCAAACTGGCTGGCTTTTACCGATGAAATAGGATCAACAATGGTTTTGTAGGTAACATTTTCAGCAAAATACTCCCAGCGTTTAATTTCATCTTTTTGAGTTTCGAGCATGCGAAATTGCAGTGCCTTGGTTTTTGCCGGACACACATCGACGCAATTTCCACAACCTGTACAATCGAGAACACTTACCTGAATTCTAAAATGCAAACCACTATATTCTTTACCATTAGCTTTTAAAACTTTAGTTCCTTCGGGGGCATTTTTCAGCTCTTCATCATTGAGTAAGAACGGGCGAATAGCAGCATGAGGACAAACATAAGAACATTGATTGCATTGAATACAATTTTCGGGTATCCATTCGGGCACTTCAATAGCAATACCTCGTTTTTCGTATTTGGTTGTACCTGCAGGAAACGTACCATCTTCTCTACCTAAAAAAGCACTAACAGGTAATTCATCACCTTTAAGAGCATTCATAGGTATCATCACGTTCTTAATAAAATCGGGAAGATTTTTATCTTCCTTTTTATCTTCGGTGTTTGAAAGGTTTTTCCATTCTATAGGCACATCAACTTTAATAACTTTTTCTCCGGACCTAATAGCCTGAATATTCATCTCAACCACTTTTTCGCCTTTTTTGCCGTAAGTTTTCTTTACGGCTTCTATCATATCATTAACAGCAACTTCGTATGGTATAATGTTGCTAACTTTGAAGAAAGCCGACTGCATGATAGTATTGGTACGACCGGGCAAACCTATTTCTTCTGCAATGAGTGATGCGTTAATAATATAGAAATTAATTTCATTTTCGGCTAAGTATTTTTTCATGTGATTTGGAAGATGAGCTTTTGTCTCTTCAACATCCCAAATACTATTTAATAAGAATGTTCCACCACGTTTTAAGCCTTTAAGCATATCGTATTTATCGAGATAGGCAGGAACATGGCAGGCTACGAAATCGGGATTACATACCAAATAAGGTGAACGAAGCACACGATCGGCAAAACGTAAGTGCGAAATGGTTACGCCACCTGATTTTTTGCTATCATAGGCAAAATATGCTTGTACGTATTTGTCGGTATTATCGGCAATAATTTTGATTGAATTTTTATTAGCTCCAACGGTTCCATCGCTTCCGATACCATAAAATTTAGCTTCAAAAACACCTTCTTCGCATATACATTGAACATCGCGAATGGGAAGCGAAGTGAACGTAACATCGTCGATAATACCAACCGTGAAGCGATTCTTCGGTTCGTTAAGATACAAATTATCAAATACAGAGAAAATCATACCAGGTGTAGTATCTTTTGAACTGAGTCCATAACGTCCACCTACGATAATGGGCTTATTTTCTTCTTCGTAGAATACTTTTACAACATCTAGATATAAAGGTTCGCCAATAGAACCGGGCTCCTTAGTACGATCGAGTACAGCAATTCGTTTTACCGTTTTAGGTAACACTTTCATGAAATATTTTTTCGAGAACGGTCTATACAAATGAACAGCAATGAGCCCTACTTTTTCGTCGCGTTTTAGTTTGTAATCGATTACTTCTTTGATAGTGTCGGTTACAGACCCCATTGCTACGATAATGTATTCGGCTTCGGTATGTCCGTAGTAATCGAATGGATGATATTCTCTACCGGTAAGCTTGCTAATTTCTTGCATGTATTCTTCGACAATGTCGGGCACTGCATCATAAAAACGATTAGCCGCTTCGCGAGTTTGGAAATAAATATCTGGATTTTGTGCTGTACCACGAGTTACCGGATGATTGGGATTCAAAGCTCTATCGCGAAATTCTTTTAGTGCTTTTTTATCTATCAGTTTTTCAATATCTTCATTATCAAAATATTCTACTTTTTGAATTTCGTGCGAAGTTCTAAATCCATCAAAAAAATGCAAAAACGGAACTCTGGATTTAATTGCTGCAAGATGTGCCACAGGTGCAAGGTCCATAATTTCCTGAACCGATGCTGTAGCCAACATAGCAAAACCTGTATTTCGGGTAGCCATTACGTCGCTATGGTCGCCAAAGATAGATAAGGCTTGAGCAGCTATACTGCGGGCACTAACGTGAAAAACACCGGGTAGCAGTTCGCCCGATATCTTAAACATGTTGGGTATCATGAGCAGCAATCCTTGCGAAGCAGTGAAAGTTGTACATAAGCTGCCAGCTTGTAGAGCACCATGAACGGCTCCGGCGGCTCCAGCTTCGGATTGCATTTCGATAACTTTTACGGTTTCGCCAAATATATTTTTTCTTCCCTGTGCTGCCCATTCGTCAACATTTTCGGCCATATTTGACGAAGGAGTAATCGGATATATACAAGCCATTTCGCTAAACATGTATGCTACATGAGCAGCAGCATGATTACCATCACAGGTAATAAATTTCTTTTCTTTTGTCATGTTAATTTGTTTTAAATGAATTGGTTATACATTATTTTTTTAGCCTTTCAAAGCTATTGCAATACACTCAAAAAAAAAATGTTTAAAAGCAAATATTTTTGGGTTTTTATTAATTTTTTTTGCGTTAGTCGCTATTCATGGTTAACAGGAATTCTTCATTTGTTTGTGTTCTGGCCAATCTATCTTTAAAAAATTCCATAGCCTCAACAGGTGTCATATCTGAAAGATAATTGCGTAAAATCCAGATGCGATTTAATACTTCTTGTGGGTGCAATAGTTCTTCTCGTCGAGTGCTGGATGCAAGGATATCGACAGCAGGGAAAATGCGTTTATTGGCAAGTTTGCGATCTAACTGAAGCTCCATATTACCAGTACCTTTAAATTCTTCAAAAATTACATCATCCATCTTGGAGCCTGTTTCGGTAAGTGCTGTAGCTATGATAGTGAGTGATCCGCCATTTTCTATATTACGTGCCGAACCAAAAAAGCGTTTGGGCTTGTGTAGTGCGTTAGAATCAACACCACCGGTTAATATTTTGCCCGAAGCAGGAGCTACCGTATTATACGCACGCGCTAATCGAGTAATGGAGTCGAGTAAAATAACCACATCGTGTCCGCATTCTACCATTCGCTTAGCCCGTTCGAGTACAATATTGGCTATTTTTACATGACGTTCGGCAGGTTCGTCAAACGTTGAGCTAATAACTTCGGCGTAAACGTTGCGTTCCATGTCGGTTACTTCTTCCGGACGCTCGTCAATTAAGAGTATCATCAAATATACTTCGGGATGATTGTGTGCAATTGCATTAGCTATCTCTTGGAGCAAAACTGTTTTACCAGTTTTGGGTTGAGCAACAATAAGTCCACGTTGTCCCTTACCTATAGGAGCAAACATATCAACAATTCGAGTAGATATGGTCGCTTTGGGTCCGGTTGCAATGTTAAATTTTTCGTTGGGAAACAATGGCGTTAAATGGTCGAATGGTATTCGTTCGCGAATCATTTCGGGTGGTAAGCCATTAATTTCTTCGATCTTAACGAGTGGGAAAAATTTTTCACCTTCTTTAGGTGGACGAACTGTTCCTTTTATTGTGTCGCCGGTTTTTAGTCCAAACAACTTAATTTGCGATTGCGAAACATAAACATCATCGGGCGAAGCAAGGTAATTGTAATCGGGTGAGCGTAAAAAACCATAATTTTCGGGCATAATTTCCAGCACACCAACAGTTGTTACAATACCGTCGAAATCGTTGTTTTTATCAATGGGTTTCTTTTCTGACGAACCATTCTTTTGAGTGTAAAGGCTTTGCGACCGTTGTTCTTTGATTTCTTTTTCTATTGGTTCTTCGATGGTAATTTTTATTTCGCTTATTATGGGTTCAGGTTCTTTTTCTATTTCTGCAGAATAGTCTTCTTCTGTTTTTGCTAATACTTCAAGGCTTGTAGTATCATCATCAAACCCTTCCTGAAGAGCCCTCGGTACTACTTCTTCATCTGTCTTTTTTTCTTCGGATACGGTCGAAAAAATTAAAGAAGGTTGACTAAGTTTTTCGGTTTTTCTTTTTCGTTTGGCTTTGGTAACAGATGTCTCCCGGTTAAACTGAACCGTAGTAATGTCTTCATTTTCTTTTTGTAAAACCGCTTTATTTATGTCTATTTCGGATATTGCTTCTACATAATTATTTTCGGTTTTATCGATTGTTTTTTGTGCATTTAATTCGGCCTCGATAATTCGATGAATGAGTTCTTCTTTTCTCAATGTATCGGCATATTTAATTTTAAAGTCTTTAGCTATTTTTCGCAATTCGGATAATTTTTTTGAAATTAATTCGGTAGCATCTAACATAATCTATGATTTGATTTTGACGATTTTGTATTGGTTAAGAAATTTTGTATTTTCGAAACCAGAAATGTTTTGCAAGTATAATAGCAAATATTGACTTTTGCAAATTTTTTTATCAATCACAATATTTTTTTTTGCGTTGCGTTTAACATGTCGTTATGCTTTTTTCAGAAAAAACACACTATTACATCTATTATTCGGGCTTATTGCTATTTGCTATTGGTTTGCCTACATCCGTTTTTTTAATGAGTGTATCACAATTCATTATTTACATAAATTGGATACTTGAAGGCGATTTCAGAACAAAATGGCAGCGGATAAAATCGAACAAGTGGATTTGTTTTTTTTCAACTATTTTTTGGGTTCATTTTATTTGGACTTTTTTTCCTCAACCACAAGATTATAATTATGCCTTAAACGACCTGCGAATAAAATTGCCATTGCTTTTATTTCCGTTTTTTGTTGGTTCGGCAAGCCCGATAACATCGAAAAACATAAAAAACATCTTATTTGTTTTTGTAGCAACTGTTGCTATTGTAAGTATAATTGGAATTGTTCGATACATATTAAAAGATAGCTTAAACATTATTGACTATCGCCATTTTGTACCTTTTATTTCGCATATTCGCTTTTCGCTCATGATTGTTTTTTCAATTTTCATAATGGTATATTTTTATTTAAACGAAACGCATAATCGTTATCGATTTATATTTATGTTGCTTGTTGTATTTTTTATATTTAGCATTTTTATTCTTCGTGTTCACACCGGTATTATGCTTTTAATCATACTTATTATATTATATCTATTATATTACCTTTTTTTCGTTTCTAAAAATCCTATCAGATGGGTATTATTACCCGCAATTGTTTTATTATTTTCATACTTTTTTTATGAGGCTTCAAACATTTACAAAGAGTTTTTATTTGCTTACGAAGCTAAAGCACCATCGGTAATTCTAACTAATGAAAACCATAAACCATATTATTTTATTGAAGAGAGCAAAGACGTGGAAAACGGTCAGCGAGTATATTTTTTTATGGTAGAAGAAGAGATGGTTAACGAATGGAACAAACGAAGTAACTTTAAATACTATGGTTACGATTTAAAAGGTAATAAAATAAAATATACATTAATTCGTTACCTAACTTCAAAAGGCTTGACCAAAGATTCGGCAGGTATTAGCAAACTTACAAATGAAGATATCAAGGCCATAGAAAAAGGGATAGCTAATTATATATACTTAAAAGATTTTTCTTTTTATGCATATATTTATTCGTTTGTATGGGATTTTTACAATTATGCTAAGCTA
The DNA here is from genome assembly GCA_937960415.1 of uncultured Bacteroidales bacterium. Lineage (GTDB taxonomy): Bacteria > Bacteroidota > Bacteroidia > Bacteroidales > GWA2-32-17 > Ch61. The sequence goes on from CALGPK010000020.1 coordinate 16,350, forward strand.
GGTAAGGTTAATGGAAGCTCGTTATTTCAACGCATTGAATATCAAAAAACGGCATTAAAAATTATTAAACATCATTTTTGGCTGGGTGTTGGTACAGGGAATGTACAAAAAGCTTTTAATGAAGCGTACAGTCAAATAAAAACAAATTTAAAAGACAATTATCGTCATCGTGCACACAATCAATATTTAACCTTTTTATTAACCTTTGGTATATTTGGATTTTGGTTGGTGATGCTTGCTTTTGTTTTAACTTACTTTAAACAGCCTTTTCATTCGTTAAAACTAATTAAAATAACGTTCATTACGATATGTCTTATTTCTTTTTTAACAGAAGACACACTGGAAACACAAGCAGGGGTTAGCTTCGTAATATATTTTTACACTATTTTTTCATTCGCAAAAGTACACGAAAGCTAAAATTTAACCTATCTTTGCACAAAAAAATGATTGTTTGTAAGACTATAAATGAGCTAAATCAAGCTTTAAACAATGTAGGTAATCAACATAAAACAATAGGCTTTGTTCCTACGATGGGTGCTCTTCATGAGGGTCACCTTTCGTTGATAAAAAGAGCACAATTAGAATGCGATGTAGTAGTTGTTAGCATCTTTATCAATCCCACTCAGTTCAACAATCGTGAAGATTTTGAAAAATATCCTCGTTTGTACAATACCGACATAAAAATGCTTAAAGAATCTGGAGCATGTGATATTGTATTTGCCCCCGATGAAAAGGAAATGTACCCTACTCCCGACCATCGTCGTTTCGATTTAGGATACTTTGAAGAAATAATGGAAGGTAAATATCGCCCCGGACATTTTCAGGGAGTAGCTCAAATTGTTACCAAGCTATTTGATATCGTAAAACCTCATAAAGCCTATTTTGGCAAAAAAGATTTTCAACAGTTAGCCGTTATTCGTAAAATTGTAAAAGACTTGCAATATCCTATTGAAATTATAGGCTGCGAAATTATTAGAGAACCTAATGGTTTAGCCATGAGTTCACGCAATTTGAGGCTATCTAAAAGTGATTTTGACAATGCTGGAATAATATTTAATACATTAAACGCTGCAAAAAATTGGATTAAAGAAAATATCGCACTCGAAGAAATCAAAACTAGAGTTAAAAACCAAATTGAAGCCATCCCACCGTTTAAGGTTGAATATATTGAAATAGTTGACAGTTGTACACTTTTGCCTGTAACAAATATAAACAACCATCGAAGCATACATTGTTGTATTGCCGTTTATTGCAACGATGTACGTCTCATAGATAATATGGAAATAAAATTATAACTTTGCCAAAATTTTACTTAATTCTGTCATGCAAGTAGAAGTCTTAAAATCAAAAATACATAAAGTAACCATTACGCAAGCCGACTTGAATTATATAGGTAGCATCACTATTGACGAAGCGTTAATGGAAGCAGCCAATCTTATTGAAAATGAAAAAGTTCATGTATTGAATTTGAACAACGGCGAACGAATAGAAACTTATGTTATTCGTGGCAAACGTAATAGTGGCGTTATTTGTTTAAATGGGCCGGCTGCACGCAAAGCTGCTGTTGGCGATATCGTTATTATATTATCATACGCATTTATGGATCTTGAAGAAGCTAAACAACATAAACCCATCCTAATTTTCCCCGATACACGAACCAACCGTCTTATTTAATTGAGAAAAAAACTTAACATAGTATTAAATTTTGTAATTTTTCCTTCACTGGCTATTATTTTACTTTATTTAGCTTTTCGTGGAATAGAGCTTGAAACTATTTGGAATGATCTATTAAAAGCCGACTTTAGGTGGGTTTTTCTTTCGCTTGCTTTTGCTGTTGGAGGATTTTATTTTCGGGCATTACGCTGGCGTATTTTACTGCAAAGTGCTAATTACAAGCCACCTATTAACACAACCATTTATGCTCTTATGATTGGCTACTTTGCCAATATGGCTATTCCACGAGTTGGCGAAATTACGCGATGTGCTACATTAAACAAAACCAATCAAATACCCATCGATGTTTCGTTTGGAACTGTTATTACCGAACGTGTGATTGATCTGATTACTCTTGGCATAGTAACGTTAAGTGTACTTATTCTCGATTTCTCATTTTTCAGTAATTTTTTCGAACAAAACATACTCCATTATATTTACAAAAAATTTTCGTCGTCATACGTTTATATCATTATTATTTTACTCTCCTTGTTAAGTATATTTGTTTTGTTTATCATCTTTCGCAATAAACTTCAACACTTTTTGCTTATCAGGAAAACTACTGATTTTGCCAAAGGAGTGCTGCAAGGAATTTTGTCTATTTTACATTTAAAAAAACAAGGCTTATTTTGGTTATATACCATACTTATTTGGGCTTGTTATGTTATGATGACGTATGTGGTTTTCTTTTCCATTGAGAGCACTTCGCACTTAAATCTTGTAGATAGCTTATTTATTTTGAGCATTGGCGGATTAGGCATGTCTGCTCCTGTGCAAAACGGTTTTGGAGCTTTTCATTGGATAGTATCGCGTGGACTAATGTTGTACGGTATATCTCAAACCGACGGGCTTTTGTACGCTACACTTTGCCACGAATCGCAAACACTGATGCTCCTTATACTTGGACCTTTTTTTGTGTTGCTAACAACCATTTATGTACGAAAAAAAACTAAAATCTAAAACATACATACCTATGGATTATAGACCTATAATTACCAAAAAGATTTTTGCTTCGAAAGACGACATTGAATTTTCGAGATTGCTTGCCTTTTGGCGTTTTAAAGACAAAAAAATTGTTTTTACCAACGGATGTTTTGATGTTTTGCATCGTGGACATTTCGAATACCTGATGCAAGCAGCAAGTATGGGCGATGTACTCGTTATTGGTTTAAATACCGATGATTCGGTAAAAAAACTTAAAGGAAACAGTCGTCCTATTAACAACGAAGAAAGTAGAGCCATAGCATTAGCATGTATGCAATTTGTACATGCAGTTGTGTTATTTTCAGAAGAAACACCTGGCGAACTTATTAAAATTATTCGCCCCGATGTATTGGTAAAAGGTGGAGACTATCAACCTCACGAAATAGCCGGAAGCGAATTTGTAGCATCATACGATGGAAAAATTGAAATTATACCTTTTATTGAAGGTTATTCGAGCACTAAAATAATTGAACAATTATAAAATTTTACTATCTTTGAACATTATTTCTATGTTCGACCATTTATGAAAAAACTCATACTACTCTTTATAGTACCAATAGTATTTTTAACTACAGGATGCAAAAAATCTAAAGAAGCAAAATTGATAGGTGAGTGGCTATTATTGCCACGAACAGCAGCCGATCGCGAAGATACCATTGTGTATCGCTTTGAAGCCAATCAGGTGCTTTATCGATATGTAGATGGAGTATGCGTCGATACCGGTGATTATACCGTTAAATCAGAGTTTCTTGAATATTATGTGGTAATTAGAAATCTCAACCGGTTTGACGACGCTAATTATTACATCGAAAAGCTGAAAAAAAATATCCTGATTTTACAATGTTATTCACCGTATATGCGAAAAGAATTTGTACGCAATGAATAAAACACGATTGATCATATTTTTAATTGCTTTAACAATAATTTTCACAAATTGCAAGAAGCAAGTAGCCAGTAAACTTGAAGGCACATGGCGATATTGGTTCCTATCAAAGCAAGACTCTGGTAAATTGCAATACTGGGAATTTAGAGAACCCAACCTGCTTTTTCAAACGCTTTATTATCAGGACAGCGTTTTTAAAGATACCGGATACTGGAAGCTGGAAAAAAATTTTTTAGAACCAATATACATGGAAATTACTCATTTAAGCGGGAAATACGATGGTACCTATCGCATTTTAAAATTAAACAAAAAGTTTCTCATACTACATCGCTATAAATTTTCTACTGGAAGTACAGAGGGGGCTTTTTTACGACTTGAATTTACGAGGGAACAATAATGAACAACAACAAAACCAAGCACATTTTTTTTTGCAAAGAGTGTGGTTACGAAACAAGCAAATGGTTAGGAAAATGTCCGTCGTGCAATTCTTGGAATTCTTTTGAAGAAGTAAGCATTCAAAAAAACAGCTCAAAAAAAAGTGCAAGTCCACAGGAAACAAAAACACCCAAACGTTTAAGCGAAATTCAAACCGATGAAAGCATACGAATAAACACCAAAAGCCATGAATTGAACCGTGTTCTTGGCGGTGGTATAGTTGCCGGTTCGGTTATCCTCATTGCTGGTGAGCCGGGCATTGGAAAATCTACACTCATGCTTCAATTTGCTTTGCGTGTTAAGTCTATTACTTCACTCTACGTTTCGGGCGAAGAAAGCGAAGCCCAGCTAAAATTACGAGCTAACCGTATCGGAGGATCTGCCGAATCGTGCCTTTTGCTTTGCGATACTTCCATCGAAAATATTCTTTTACAAATAAAACAAGTTAAGCCCGATATTGTTATTATAGACTCCATTCAAACTCTGCAAAGTTCGAATTCAGAATCATTTGCTGGCAGCATCACGCAGGTAAGGGAATGTACTGCCAAACTTATTGAAATAGCTAAAGAAGAAAAAATACCCATTTTTATAATTGGTCATATCAACAAAGAGGGCAACATTGCCGGTCCTAAAATACTCGAACACATGGTCGATACGGTGTTGATATTCGAAGGCGAAACTTCACACCCCTATCGTATTCTCAGAGCCATTAAGAACCGCTATGGCTCTACAAGCGAGATTGGTATTTTCGAAATGCGTATGGAAGGATTAAAAGAAATAAGCAACCCATCGGAAATATTGATTTCGCAAGAAACCGAAAATCTGAGTGGCACCTGTATTGCTTCTACCATCGAAGGCATTCGACCATTGATGATTGAAGTTCAAGCTCTGGTTGCTACTTCATCGAATAACTACCCACAACGACTTTCAAATGGTTATGATATCAAAAGACTTTCATTGCTGTTAGCAGTTATTGAAAAACGTCTAAATATAAAACTTTACCATAAAGATGTGTTTATTAACATTGCAGGTGGCATCAAAACCAGCGATCCATCGATTGATTTGGCAGTTGTGTTTGCTATACTATCGTCGAACTTCGATAAACCCATTCCTAAAACATCATGCTTTGCTGGCGAAATAGGGCTAAATGGTGAAATCAGACCCGTTCAAAAAATTGAACAACGACTTAGCGAAGCCGAAAAAATGGGATTTAAAAAAATCATTATTTCCAAATATGGTTTAAAAGGTATAAATTTGTCGAAGTTTCACATCAAAATCATTACAGTTGGCAATTTAAAAGATTTTAATGAAAACATTTTTGAAGCATAGTTATTTTGTGTTCATTTCGTTAATAGCTATCTCTATTTTTATTGCCTGCAATACACAACAAAAAACTCTATACAATCGTCGTTTGAATTTGAGTTTTCTCTATAATCCAAATTTACAAACATTAAAAGCCAAAGTTATTATTTTTAATGCTCACGATACAACTTCGATAGTATATTGTAAAATCCCTGTCAAATCGCTTTTATATCTGCAAGCCGATACGGTAGAAATAGCTACCATAAATGTACATTATAAACTCTTCAAAACCAGTACTGGCTTACAATTAAAAGACACGTTAACGGTTGCACATTCTTTTGTCAAAAAGCTCAATAAGACAGATGAATTACTAACCTTCAATTTACATACAACCGATACTGGACAATATATGCTCGACCTGTATATCACCGATAAAAACAGTTACGCCGCTTATCACAACTATCTCTACATAGAAAGACTTAAAAAATACAGCGATAATGATTTTCTATTACTCAATAAAAACGGAGAACCATATTTCGATAAATGGTTAAGCGAACAGGATACTTTTTACATTCGAACAAAAAATAATATGCCTGGTGAGTGGAAAATAGCATGGTATCCGAATTCATTCAAAAACGCTTCACCACCTTACAGTTTGTCAACCAATAAGGACTTTGTTATTCCCTCTCCCGATAGCATTAAAGCAACGCTTATATGCGATACTTGCTTTTTTATAGCTAATCGAAAAGGAATCATGCATTTTTATTCCGATTCGGTTGGTAATGGTAAAACCATTTTCGTTTTTACAAAAGACTTTCCACAAATGACGCGTCCAAGTGAATTACTGCAACCCATTCGGATGCTTACGTCGCAAAAAGAATTCAACGAACTTAACATTATAGCCGACAAAAAAGAAGCAGTTGATAAATTTTGGTTAAATACTGCTGGCAATATAGAACGAGCACGAGAAATTATTCGTATTTATTACACCAGAGCTATTTTAGCCAATCAGTACTTTACCAGTTATACCGAAGGCTGGAAAACCGATCGTGGTATGATTTACATTATTTTTGGTTTACCTACTACCATATTTAAAGCATCAAACATAGAACAATGGATATACGGAACTCCCGAGAGCACTAAAACATTGGTATTTACATTTATAAAAAAGTATCATCCTTTTAGCAACAATCATTTTGTATTGGAACGAAACGAAAGTTACAAAATATCGTGGTTACAAGCTATCGATACGTGGAGAAACGGTAGAGTGTTTTCTATTGCCAACTAGTAAATACATGAAATTGGAATACATATACGGCACAAGACCTATAAGCGAGGCAATAAGTAAAGGAGTTAGCATCGAAAAAATTCTTATTGATAAAAAAAAGCATAACTCTACTATTAAAGAAATTATTAAATTATGTAATTTACATCAGATTCCTATTCAATTTGTTCCCGAAGAAAAGCTCTTAAAGTTTAAGAATAAAAATCATCAAGGCATCGTAGCGTTTATTTCGCCCATAGAATACCAATCGCTCGAAAACATTATAGCCAACACATTTCAACATGGACAACTGCCTTTGGTTGTGATACTCGATGGTATTACCGACATTCGAAATTTTGGTGCTATTGCTCGAACGGCTTTATCGGTGGGAGCACATGCCATTGTTGTGGAACAGAAAGGGCATGCTTTAATCAATCACGATGCCATTAAAACCTCTGCTGGTGCTTTGCTGGAAATACCCGTATGCCGGGAGGCATCACTAACGCATACCATCAACACCTTGAAACTACATGGGCTGAAAATTATTGCTTGTACCGAAAAAGCCAGTCAGTATATTTACCAAATAGATTTGAGCGGACCGTTAGCCATTATCATGGGCAACGAGGAAAAAGGCATTCGCCCCACCCTACTCCAAAAAGCCGATTATTTGGCCTCAATTCCTATGTTGGGCAATATTGGCTCGTTGAATGTTTCGGTAGCAACCGGAGTTATTTTGTATGAGTGTATTAGACAACGTAATTATATAGTAAACTGTTTATGAGTCATCTAAAAAACATTATTAACCAGTTCGAAAATAAAACCATTGTGGTCATTGGTGATGTAATGCTTGACCAATATATTTGGGGCAAAGTAGAACGTATATCACCCGAAGCACCTATTCCCATTGTTTCGGTTTCGCATCGCGATGAGCGACTTGGAGGAGCCGCCAATGTGGCACTAAATATCAAGAGCCTTGGTGCTAATGCTATTTTGGTTAGTATAGTTGGCAACGATATCAAAGCTCAACGTTTTAAAGAACTTTGCAAAGAACAAAATATAAATATCGACGGTATAGTTGACAGCCTTGAACGCCCGACAACAGTAAAGACAAGAATTATTGGACATAACCAACATTTATTGCGCGTTGACGAAGAAAACGATAAACCATTATCAAACCTCGAAGAATCTCTTTTATTAGAACGAATTCTAAAAATCATTGAAAAAAACCATGTTGATGCTATTATTTTTGAAGATTACGACAAAGGCTGTATTACTCACAATGTTATTCAATATGTGATATCACTGTCCAAAACACGTAATATACCCGTTACGGTTGACCCTAAACATCGGAATTTTATGATTTACAGAGAATGTACATTGTTTAAGCCCAATTTAAAAGAACTTGCCATAGGTTTAAAAACTGATATAGATAAGCAACGCATACTTGAGCAGGTACCGTTGTTATGTAACGAGTTTATGAGCCGGCAGCAACATTTAATAATGATGGTTACCCTTTCCGAGCTTGGAGTTTTTATTGCTAACCAAAGTGAGTCGTATCACATACCTACTCAGGTAAGAAATCTTGCCGATGTTTCGGGTGCTGGCGATACCGTAATAGCCACAGCCACTCTTTGCCTTACCTCGGGTATAGGGATCAAAGATTTAGCCACTATCTCCAACATTGCAGCAGGTATTGTTTGCGAAAAGGTAGGAGTAGTCCCCATCAATAAGCAAGAATTGCTTCAAAAACTGTCTTAGAAACCATTAAAATACCAAAACATAGGAGGCAACAACAATAACCACCCTAATAATATCAACACCAAAATAAAAGGCAAAATCCACTTAAACCAGATGCTATAAGGTATTTTTGCCATTGACAATGCTCCCAACAAAACACCACTCGTAGGTGTAATCATATTGGTAAAGCCATCACCAAATTGAAATGCCAATACAGTAAGTTGTCGCGATATACCTAACAAATCGGAAAACTGCGACATAATAGGCATTGTTAAAGCAGCCTTAGCAGAACCAGATGGAATAATAATATTTAAGCCATTCTGAAATAAGTACATCATACTTATAGACGTAATTTTGCCACTATTATCGAGTGCCATAGATACATGATATAAAATGGTATCAATGATTTTACCATCGTTGAGCAAAACGATGATACCACCCGCTAAACCAACCACCAGTGCTGCCGACAAAATATCTTTAGCACCTTCTAAAAATTGTTTAACCGTTTCGTTGGGCGAATAACCATATACCCATGCCGAAACCAAACCAAGTGCAAAAAACAATGCAGCTATTTCTTTTATGTACCACTCATATCCAAGAACACCCAGAATGAGTATAAAAATAGTTGTAACCAGCATATTAAGAATAAAATATTGAACCGATTTTCGCAAAAATATGGCCGATGAAATAATAAAATAAGTTGTAATGATAGCTGTCAACGGTAAAGTAAGTATTTTTCTTCCAAGAGAAATAGTTGTTTCTTTATGAACAATAGATAAGTAAATTCCAATCAACGACAAAACAATAAATATTATCCATTGCTTTGCTTTGGGCTTAACAATCTCAAATGTTAAAGCATTAGTCGATTTATGATACCAGAATTTATCCAATTCTTTCATTGGCGATAATGAAGGATTTCTTTTTATTCGGCTGGCATACCACAAAATAAATCCTATGGCTATTGCATTAATAATTAGCCAACAAAAAAAACGATACTCAATGCCCGAAAACAATGGAATTTGCGAAATACCCTGAGCAATACCAATGGTAAAAGGATTCAACATGGCCGATGCAAAGCCAACATGTGCAGCAAGGTATGTTATCGAAACTCCCACAATAGAATCGTAGCCCATAGAGATGGCTAATGGCACAAAAATTACAATAAATGCAATAGTTTCTTCGCTCATTCCAAAAATGGCACCAAATAAACTAAACAAAATCATAATAAATGCAAGTATAATTTGCTCTGAACCTATCTTTCGAAAAAAACGAAGCTTGTCAAGTTGTCGAATTTTATTGATAATACTCTGAATACCAATATCTATTGACTTTGTAGTGTTAATAATCCAGAATGTGCCACCAATAATGAGTATAAAAACTATAATACCAGCTTGGTTTACAAAACCTTGATAGAATGCCGACATAATTTGCCACACTTGTGGCTCATTTTGACCATATTTAAACGATTGTGCATCAATTACCGTTCGTTCGTGGCCATTCACTATAATAGTCTTACGTTGAAATTCGCCACCCGGAACTATCCATGTCAACATTGCAACAAATACAATAATGGCAAATACAATTACATACGTGTGTGGAAATTTTTTCATCTTTACCAATTTAGTGGCAAAGATAAAAAAGCCTTACAAAAAATCACTATTGACCAGAAATTTGGAGCGCTTCTTTAATAGTTATACGTGCACCATTATTATATGCTACAACAAAACACTGCAATCCTTTTTGTTTTACTTCGTTCTGATACTGGTTAGCTTCTTTTAACGTACTGAATTTTCCTACTGAATATTTGTACATATTATCTATATACAACTCATCAACTGAATATTTAAACGAATATTTGTCGTAGTAGCCAGCAGGTAGTTTTTTGGGGGAGGCTCCAATTTGAACTGTGTAATAAAAACCTGTTGGTGCTGAGGCATAAGAAGTAACGGATTTGCTATCCACGGGCTTATTGACAACCTGCGTAGGACGGTCTTCGCGTTTTACCGGTTGAGGAATAGCTTCCGGAACATCTTCTGTAAGCACAACACGCTCTACAGTTTCGGCTTTTGGTTCATTTTTAGTTTCTGTTTTAACCGGCTGTTGTATTACAGGTTGAGGCGACGTTTTAGTTGGTTCCTCCTTAACATTGGTACGTGGTATGGGTTTCGATGTTGGCTCAGATGGTTCGGGTTGTTTAACTTCGGTTTGCTTGGGCACATCGGCAACTAAAATATTAGAGCTTATGGGCTGCGATACATTGGCACCCGGCTTGTAAGGCGGCAACGATTTTATTTGGGCCTGTATGTCTTTATTCTGAAGAAAATCACGTTGTTCAACACTAACATACTTAATGCCCGTTTCGCTCAAAAAAGAAACATTACCAATAATGTTGACCGACTCATTCAAAGCTACAGAACTAGTTAACTGGTACTTTACAATAAACAAATCGTTAACAGGTAATGCCGACCATACAAACAACAACGAATTATCGGTAACTGCATTAGTACTTCCGTATGGTTCAATAACTTTACACTTAAAACCGTTTGGAAATTTTTCTTTTATTTTTAAGGTCTTTTCACGCTCTAAACCTTTGGTATTAATTAACAAAGTTACCGTTAAAACATTGTCTTGTTTTTCAATCTGTCTGTAACAAAAAACTTTATCAAAATTTAGTTCATTTTGTCCAAAAACTAAAGAAACGATTAAGGATAAAATAATCAACGTCACAAAAGATACAACATTTCTCATATAATATATGTTTTTTTAAAGCAAAGATACGATAAATTTTAATATGACCAAAAATTTCATTTTATTTAAATAATAACAGATAGCGTTTAATAACTTTTTTTAGCATTTTTTTATCTACTGACAAAAGGATACCATTTTTTTACTGAAATTTGCAGCATGAAAGATCTAACTCAAGGTAAAGAATCGACGTTAATTGTAAAATTTGCAATACCCTTGCTGGTAGGTAATTTATTTCACCAATTTTACCATCTTGCCGATAGCATTATTGTCGGTCAATTTTTAGGCAAATCGGCACTAGCAGCAGTAGGAGTTACCATGCCCATCATTTTTACGCTTATATCACTTGTTGTTGGATTGTCCATAGGTTTTAACGTTATCATTGCCCAATATTTTGGAGCAAAGAACTACTCAAAAGTTCAACATACGGTAGATACGATGAACATAATTTTGTTGATATCGTCAATTATCTTTACAATCATTGGTTTAATATTTCTAAACCCTATATTAAGCCTTATTAAAACACCTGCAGACATTCACGAACAGGCAGCCAAATATTTAAGTATTTATTTTATTGGTCTAATTTTCTTTTTTGGATATAATGGTACATCGGCCATATTAAGAGGGATGGGCGACTCCAAAACGCCTTTGTATTTTATCGTTATCTCCTCCATACTAAATGTTTTGCTCGACTTATTGTTTATTGCTATTTTCAAGTGGGGCATCAATGGAGCTGCTTGGGCAACTATTATAGCACAGGGAGTATCGTTTTTTTGGTCGGTCATATACATCAACCGCTACCACCATTTCTTAAAGATTCGTCTTTTTCATATTCATTTCGATCAATTTATCTTCAAAAAGTCCATTCAAATTGGATTACCAACAGCACTTCAACAATCTTTTGTAGCATTAGGCATGGTTGCTCTATTGAGTGTAGTTAATTTATTTGGTACCAATGTAGTAGCTGCATATTCCATAGCCACACGCATTGAATCGTTTATATCGTTGCCTGCAATGAATTTTGCAGCAGCATTATCTACATTTGTCGGTCAAAATATAGGAGCACAGCGGTTAGACCGGGTTAGAACCGGTTATATTAGCACACAACGTATCATGTTTATAATAACGGTCTGTTTGTCGGCTTTCATTTTTATTTTTTCAACATCGTTATCAGCACTTTTTACCAACGACATTGATGTTATTCAAATCAGCAAAGATTATCTGCAAATAGTAGCTTTTTTCTTTGTGTGTTTTTCGGCAATGTTTATCAATAACGGTATTTTACGTGGTGCTGGCGACACACTGATACCTATGTTTATTACCTTATTCTCGCTTTGGGTTGTACGAATACCTCTAGCATTTATTTTATCCAAACCCTTCGGTTACTATGGAATTTGGTGGTCTATTCCTGTTGCATGGTTTTTTGGTATGACTCTATCGTATCTGTATTACAAAACTGGAAACTGGAAAAAGAAAACCGTTGTAAATAAAGAAATCGTTACCAGCGAATAACGGCTTCACAAAATTATCAATTCCTAATTAATTATATCAAAATTGGTGTACGGTACCAGTACATCGGGTACTTTTATACCCCTGTCGGTCTGATTGTTTTCGAGAATAGCAGCTACTATTCGTGGTAAAGCCAGGGCACTACCATTTAGCGTATGACAAAGCAAATTCTTTTTGCTTTCAGTATCTCTGTATCGTAATTTTAAGCGATTGGCCTGAAACGTTTCGAAATTAGATACCGAACTAACTTCGAGCCATCGGTTTTGAGCCATACTAAATACCTCAATATCGTACGTAAGTGCCGATGCAAAACTCATATCGCCTCCACATAACTTTACAATACGATAAGGAAGCTGGAGTTTTTGAACAAGGCTTTCGGCATGAACAAGCATTTGTTCCAGTTGTTCATAGGATCGATTGGGATGTTCGATAACTACAATTTCAACTTTATCGAACTGATGCAAACGGTTCAGACCTCGTACATCTTTGCCATACGATCCTGCTTCACGACGAAAACAAGGTGTGTATGCCGTATATTTTTGAGGTAAATCTTTTTCGTCGAGTATCGTATCTCTAAAAATATTGGTAACCGGAACTTCTGCTGTAGGTATCAAATACAAATTATCGTTTTGTACAAAATACATCTGTCCTTCTTTATCGGGGAGCTGTCCAGTACCAAATCCCGATTCTTCGTTGACCAAAAATGGCGGAATAACTTCCTTAAAGCCAGCTTTTATGGCTTCGTCAAGAAAAAAGCTAATCAACGCACGTTGTAATTTAGCACCTTTGCCTTTGTAAACTGGAAATCCCGAACCTGTAATTTTATTGCCTAGTTCAAAATCAATAATATCGTATTTTTTTGCCAAATCCCAATGAGGTAATCCTTTGTTAGGAACAGCTGCTATGTCACCTTGACGAACAATAAGATTATCTTCGGCTCCTTTACCTTCGGGCACAGATTGGTGAGGTAAATTAGGCAACAAAACTAACAAGTTTTCTATTTTAACTTCTATATCTGATAAAGATTGTTGTAAATCTTGAATTTGCTGTTTAATAGCAGTAGTTTGATGTTTTAATTCATCGGCTTTAGGTTTATTGCCTTGTTTAAACAAATAGCCTATTTCTTTCGAAATCTGGTTTAATTCGGCTTGTTTGGCATCGCTTTCTGCCTGAGTTTTTCTTCGCAAATTATTTAGTTCTTCAATATGCCGAACAATCTCCGATGCATCGAAATGCTTAACCTTTAAGCGTTCTATAACATCTTGTTTTCGATCGAGCAAGTATTTAAGTGGTATCATAGCTTTTCAAAAAAATAAAAAATCCTTAGTTATCGACGATATACTAAGGATTTGGTTTCATAATTTAAAAATAATTATTTACTGTATTTGAATAGGTTCAATAGAAACGTACGATTTATCGCCTTTTTTACGTTTAAAAACTACTATACCATCGGTGAGTGCAAAAAGGGTGTGATCTTTGCCCATACCAACATTTCTGCCAGGGTGATGCTGAGTACCTCTTTGACGAACGATGATATTTCCGGCTTTTGCAAATTGACCTCCAAAAATTTTAACTCCTAATCGCTTACTATGCGATTCACGACCATTAGCCGAACTACCAACTCCTTTCTTATGTGCCATAATAATTAATTTTTATAACGTTATTTGTTGAATTTCTATTTGAGAAAACAGCTGACGGTGACCATTTAATTTCTGATAACCGTTGCGTCTTTTCTTTTTAAAAACTAACACTTTGTCGCCTTTTAGATGCTTTAACACTTTAGCCGTAATTTTAGCACCTTCTACGTATGGTTTTCCTACGATAACCTTGCCATTATCATCAGCTAACATAATTTTCGAAAATTCAATCTGAGCACCTTCTTCAGCATTAAGGCGATGAACATACATCTTCTTACCTTTTTCTACTTTAAATTGCTGACCTGCAATATCCACTATAGCATACATGACTAAATAACTATCTTTAAAATTCGGACTGCAAAAATACAAATTATTTTTCAAAACACAATTTTTTGTCAAAAAAAAATAATTAACTTTCATATCTTAGTAAAATTTTGAAACAGGTATTCTTTAAAACATACGAATTATGTATTTTTGTTGTAAGTCTAATTTGTAAGCATGAAAAAAGTAAAACTTAACGTTGTTGGATTATCGTATAGCGAAACACATTCAGGAGCTTATGCTTTAGTATTGCAAGAAGAGAAAGGACAGCGACGCATACCTATTATAATAGGCTCCTTTGAAGCACAAGCTATTGCTATTCAGCTCGAAAAACTCAAACCTCCCCGCCCGCTCACGCACGATTTGTTTGTTTCATTTGCTTCGGCTTTTAACATCGACTTAATAGAAGTCAACATATACAAATTAGAAGAAGGTATTTTTTATTCCAATCTCATTTTTCAACACAACGACGACCAAATAATACTCGACAGTCGTACCTCCGATGCCATTGCATTGGCATTACGTTTCGATTGTCCTATTTATACCACACAAACCATCATCGATTATGCGGGTATTAATCTTAGTTTCGAATACGAAAAAGATGAACCTACAAGTGAAACAGAAGAAAAAGAGGATAAAGAAAGCCGCAAAACACCTTATGCCAAATATACCATCGAAGAACTGGAACAAATGATGCAGATGGCTATAGAAAACGAAGAATACGAAAAAGCTTCGGCTATTAGAGATGAATTAAATCGTAGAAAAAAAGATTTTTAATAAAAAATTACACCTTATGAGCTTAAAGTTTCGTTTGATTGTAATGAATTTTTTACAATTTTTTATCTGGGGTTCATGGCTGTTGACCATAGGAGCTTATTGGTTTCAAAATAAGGGTTGGTCGGGCTCGGAGTTTGGTGCAATTTTTTCTACCATGGGTATAGCCTCGCTTTTTATGCCTGCTGTTGCCGGTATCATTGCCGATAAATATATCAATGCAGAACGACTGTATGGTATTTTTCATTTGCTGGGAGCTGTTATGCTATTTATTGTTCCACAAATTAATAATCCCACATTGCTCTTTTGGGTTATGCTTGTCAATATGATGTTTTACATGCCAACCATAGCGTTAGCCATTACGGTTTCGTATGCATCGATGAAAGAAGCAGGTATGGATGTTATTAAAGAATATCCTCCCATTCGAGTGTTTGGTACTATCGGTTTTATAGTAGCTTTATGGAATATTAGTTTATTAGGATTTGAAACTTCGCCCATGCAATTTTATGTTGCATCAATATCATCGGCACTTCTTGGGCTATATGCTTTTACACTTCCCCAATGTCCTCCCAAAGGTAAAGGTCAAAGCACTTCGCTGGTAGAATCATTAGGATTAAAAGCTTTTACCCTATTTAAAGACTCTAAAATGGCTTTATTTTTTATTTTTTCTCTTTTATTAGGAGCTTCGCTTCAACTGACCAATGCTTACGGTGATACTTTTTTACACGACTTTGCCAAAATTGACGAGTTTAAAAATGCAATAGCAGTTAAATATCCTGCTATCATTATGTCTATTTCACAAATTTCCGAAACATTATTTATTCTTACCATCCCATTCTTTTTAAAGCATTTGGGAATTAAAAAGGTTATGTTAATGAGTATGGTAGCATGGGTTTTGCGTTTTGGGCTCTTTGCATTTGGCAATCCTGGTTCTGGTCTGTGGATGCTTATCTTATCGTGCATTATTTACGGTATGGCATTTGATTTCTTCAACATCTCTGGTTCGCTGTTTGTAGAAACGCAAGCTCCCGCTTCTATCCGTGCCAGTTCGCAAGGATTGTTTATGATGATGACCAACGGGTTTGGCGCTTTTCTTGGAAGTTTTATTAGTGGCATTATTATCGATACATTCTTTATTAAACCCGATGGGCATTTCGATTGGCAAGGAATTTGGCTCGCTTTTGCTACATACTCGTTAGTAGTTGCCATTCTATTCGCCATTTTATTTAAACACAAACACCATCCCAAAGCATTAAACATATCTAACATTAATCATTAAAAAAACATTTTATGCAACAATATTTAGATCTATTAAAACACGTTATGGAGCACGGTACGCTAAAAAGCGATCGTACCGGTGTTGGCACCAAAAGCATTTTTGGGTATCAAATGCGCTTCGATCTTTCAAAAGGTTTTCCGCTTCTTACAACAAAAAAGCTACATGTAAAGTCTATTATTTACGAACTACTATGGTTTTTAAAAGGTGATACTAATATTCACTTTTTAAACGATAACGGCGTAACTATTTGGGACGAATGGGCCGACATAAACGGCGATTTAGGTCCTATCTATGGTCATCAATGGCGAAAGTGGCAGTCCAACGATGGACGGATAATCGATCAAATTTCGCAAGTGGTAGAATCCATTAAGCATAATCCCGATTCGCGCCGACATATTGTTAGTGCATGGAATGTAGGCGATTTAGATAAGATGGCACTGCCTCCCTGTCATATTCTTTTCCAATTTTACGTTGACAACAAAAAGCTATCGTGCCAGTTGTATCAACGTAGTGGTGATCTGTTTTTAGGAGTACCATTTAATATCGCTTCGTACTCACTGCTTACCATGATGATGGCACAGGTTTGCGACCTGCAACCCGGAGAATTTATTCATACGCTGGGCGATGCTCATATTTATACTTTCCATTTTGAACAAGTAAAGTTACAATTATCGAGAGAACCACGACCATTGCCTACCATGAAAATCAATCCTCATGTAAAAAATATTTTTGCCTTTAAATATTCCGATTTCAAGCTCGAAAACTACGATCCTTATCCACCTATAAAAGGACCTGTAGCTGTTTAAACAAATATTATTAACTTTTTAAAAGTTAATTAAACACATTCATTTACTGCATGAGAAAATTTTCTTCTCAATAAGTTCAGATTATAAACGTTGTCAAGTGTTTGTAATAACATTCTATGCATAAATTAGATTAATCGATATTCAAATTAGTAAGTTTAGCAATGAAAATGGTTAAGCGAACTTTAATTAAGCCCATGGGATAAACAACATAGCAAATGAATTTAAGACAATTTTTTCGCCTTAAAAGACAAGACAAATTCTAAAAGTCTGAATTCTTGTAACAACAAACATTAGCAGCCAACTTGCAGGTAAGAGATAAAAAATAGATGCTGTAAAAAATTGCATACTAGTTTCCTATCCAACAGTAACTAACCTTACGCAATGCAAAATGTTTAAACTTGCCCAAAAAACCTTATGGTATAGATATTGGTTTATGACTCATCTTCAATTTTTGTCAGGTTAAATGCTATTTTTGTTTGTTTTAATAGCGGTTCAACCCTTTTCTCTGCAAGTTTTATATATTTTTTGCTTATTTCGTATCCTATAAACTTTCTGTCCGATTTCAACGCAGCAACAGCAGTTGTTCCACTACCCATAAATGGGTCTAAAATAATATCACCCTTAAAGGAATAAAGTTGAATTAGTCTATATGGAAGTTCTTCGGGAAATGGTGCCGGATGTCCAATTTTTTTGGCACTTTCGGCATTAAAAGTCCAGATTGACTTTGTCCATTCCATAAATTGCTCTTTTGATATGGTATTTTCTTTTTTACCTTTTTCTCTTTTATAATCACCTTTTGAAAATATTAAAATGTATTCATGTATATCCCTTAAAATAGGATTAGCAGCACTTTGCCAACTACCCCAAGCAGTTGAAGGACTTGCACTTGCTGCTTTATTCCAAATGATTTCACCACGCATATTAAAGCCAATTTCTATCATCATTTTTGAAATGTAATCCGATAGTGGAATGTAAGGTTTTCGTCCAAGATTGGCTACATTGATACAAGCACGACCGCCGTTTACAAGAACTCTGAATGTTTCTCGAAATGAATTTTCTAATAGTTGTAAATATTCTTTAAGCGATAGATCTTCGTCATACTCTTTTGAAACATTGTAAGGAGGTGAAGTAATCATTAAATGAACCGAGTTATCAGGCAACTCTTTCATATTTTCTGCCGAACCAAGAATAAATTTATTTTCCAACTCTTCGGGAAAGTTATTTTCATTCTTATCAAGAATTTTTTTTTTCGCCAATTTTTTTCGCCAATTTCCGAGTAAAGTTTAGAATTATAAAACTTTGAACTGTCGTGGTTAATTCTTCCGTTTGTTCCGAAAGCACTTGTCTTTGTTCCTTTTGGTCTTTTCATAGTTTACCCTCTGCTCCGTTTCGGCCTTGCTACTCTTTATCGCCATCTCTCAAAAACTAAATTAAATACTCTCTCCCAATTCAATCCTACCACGGAAACCCCGCTGGCAGTCCGCCAGTAGCAGGTATCGGTTTAATCGCGGTCATTTTCCTGGCATTTTCCTGGGGTGACATTACAATTCGTGAGACTGAATGTTTCTGGATCATATTGAAATTGATCAAGGGTTCCTTCTTTAATTTTTTTAATTGCCTGCTCAATTATTTTTAAGGGAACGAAAAACCATTCTCTTGGTTGGACTGGTATGCCGAAGCGATCAGGTAGTACACATTCTAGTCTGGCTCGATCAAAAAATTTGTGCAGTAGCGTTTCTAGCTTATAGGGGTTGATATTGGCTAACTTAAAGGTGGCAACTACTTCTACTGGAGCAAGTAGATAAGTAGGCTCTTTTTCGGCATTAGCTATGCGTTTTTTTACATCCCCACTTGTTATGCCAATCTTGTGAATTAGAGAACGATTTTCCACAATGAAGGGG
>CALGPK010000021.1 GCA_937960415.1 uncultured Bacteroidales bacterium
TTAACAGCTGCCGATACCATTTGGAAAGAAGTAACGTTGCCTTTGGCTAACTATAATGGACAGGACATTTACATTGCTTTTCGTCATTACGATTGCACCGACTGGTTCTATGTTAAAATAGACAAAGTGCAAGTAATGCAAGCCAGCAATATCGACTTCAACAACATTCACGAAAATGTATTCGTATATCCTAATCCTGCTTCCGAAAAACTCGTAGTTGCAAACGAAAGAGCTTCGCGTATCGAAATTTACAACCTTAAAGGACAATTGGTTGCCGAATATAACAACACTTACGAAGCTAATGTAAGCACTTTGGCAGAAGGTACATATATGGTTAAAGTAGTTACCAACAATGTTGTATTTATTCAAAAAATTAACATTGTTCGTTAATTCATAGAATATAATATCTTCTTAAAAGACTGTCTTAATATAGGCAGTCTTTTTTATTTATATTTGCAACATGAACATTTTAGTAAACACACGCCTTTTATTGCCTAATCGTTTAGAAGGGATAGGTTGGTTTACTTACGAGATATTAAAACGATTGGTGAATCATCATCCGGAGCATACCTTTTATTTTTTATTTGATAGAGATTACGATCGGCAATTTGTTTTTGCTAAGAACGTTATTCCCATTGTACATGGTCCACAGGCACGGCATCCGTTTTTATATTTGTTGTGGTTCGAATGGGTTGTTCCTAAAATAGTAAAAAAATATAAGATAGACTTGTTTTTTTCGCCCGATCATTTTATGTCGTTGCGTTCAAAAGTACCAACAATACTGGCTATTCACGATTTGAATTTTATTCACCATCCGCATCATTTTCCGTTGCTAGAGTCGTGGTATTATCGTTTTTTTGTGCCTAAGTTTGCAAAGAAGGCCACACGGATAGTTGCTGTTTCGGAATTTACTAAAAACGATATAGTAAAGAACTTTTTAATAAATGTATCAAAAATAGATGTCGTGTATAATGCCCCTAATTTACCTTTGGTATGGTTGAGTGAAACGGAAAAAGACGAAATAAAAAAAAAATATACCGGAGGCAATCCTTTCTTCGTTTACGTTGGCTCTTTGAATCGCAGAAAAAATATTGCACGAATTTTTCTGGCTTTCGATAAGTTTCTCGATGAACAGAAGCAAAATGTTTATTTTCTTTTTGTAGGTAAGCCCATGTGGAAAGATAAGGAGTTAGACGAAACATATCAACGCTTAAAACACAAAGAGAAAATTATATTTACTGGTTATTTACCATCAGAAGAGGTGTCAAAAATTTTGTGCTCTTCTGTTGCACTTGTATTTGTTTCGTTATTTGAGGGTTTTGGTGTGCCAATAGTTGAAGCTTTGTCGCTAGGAGTGCCGGTAATTACGTCGAACACATCGGCTATGCCGGAAGTTGCTGGCAAAGCTGCCTTATACGTAAATCCATTATCGATTGAAGAAATTACTGAAGCAATGAAAAAATTATTTGTCAATAAAGAATGGCGAGCCTTACTGGTCGAAAATGGCAAGTCGCAAATTAAACAATTCAACTGGGACAAATCGTCTGAACGATTGTGGGATTCATTTCAAAAAGCACTTAATTTATAATTTCATGGAAACGGTTTTAGATATTCTTCACAAAACGCTACTCGTATCGGGTTTTGTTTTATTGTTAATGATATTAATCGAATACCTTCACGTTCGTACAATGGGCAGTTGGAATCAGGGATGGCTTAAAAATCGTTTGATTCAGATATTAATGGCGATTTTTTTAGGATTAACACCAGGTTGTGCCGGTGCATTTGCCGTTGTGTCGCTTTACATACACCATTTTTTTTCGTTTCCGGCATTGCTGGCTGTATTGGTAGCTACTTTTGGAGATGAGGCTTTTATAATTTTTGCTTCGCAACCCGAAATAGGCTTAAAGCTGTTGTTATACCTTGGTCTTTTGTCGCTTGTAGTATCGGTTCCGTTACTTTTGTTTCGTATTAAAATTCAGGCGGCTACCAATCAGCATATTTTTATACACGATGATGCTTGTTGTAAGCCCAATTTAGATGTTAGCCACCAATTACGGAAAATAACATTTCAGAGAGCATTGTTTTTGGGTATTTTCTTTTTATTGTTTGTCAACATGTTTCTTATGTCACATTCACACAAAGGTCATACACATGGAGGTATGTCTCCCGAATCGTTAGTGTTTTTGCTAATGTTGCTATTAACATCATTTATTGTAATTACGGTTCCCGAACATTTTCTTACTGAGCATGTGTGGAATCATGTATTAAAAAAGCATTTTGTTAGACTCTTTTCATGGGCATTTGCTACTATAGCTATTGTTCAAGCAGTCGAGCATTATATTCACGTGGAAGAAATAGTAAGTTCTAACGTATGGATAATGCTTTTCTTGGCAGTTATTATAGGATTACTGCCATTATCGGGTCCGCATCTGATTTTTTTCACACTTTTTATACAGCATATTATACCTTTTGGCGTCTTGTTTGCCAACTCTATTGTTCAGGATGGCCATGCAGGCATTCCATTGCTAGCCGAAGATAAAAAAGTTTTTTTTATTATAAAAATAATAAAAGTTGCTATAGCATTATTGGTTGGCTGTTTTTTTATTTATTTTGAATTATGAAACCGATATGTTTACTTCTATTCTTTTTAAATGTTGTTGTTTTTGCTCAAAATGGCAACGAAACAGAGATAGTCATTCTGCATGTAAA
>CALGPK010000022.1 GCA_937960415.1 uncultured Bacteroidales bacterium
AATACCCAACGTATTTACACCCAATGGCGACGGACAAAACGACGAATGGCTCATACATGCCAAATCCATTGTAGAATTTAAAGCTACCATCTACAACCGCTGGGGTAAGAAAATTTATGAGTGGGACGACATTACCAAAGGATGGAATGGTAAAATCAACGGCAATGGAGCCGATGCATCGCCCGGAGTTTACTATTACATCATTACAGCTAAAGATAAAAAAGATAAAGAATACGAAGAAAAAGGATACTTCTACTTATTGAAAGAGAAAAAATAAATACAACGCATAAATTAACAAAGAAGGCTGGTTAAAACCCAGCCTTCTTTGTTTTGCGGACAAATAATTGCTATCTTCGTGCGTAAAATATAGAATATATGACAACCAAACTAATAGTATCGCTATTTTTTTTAATTCTATCTGGTCCGATATTTTTGTTTTCGCAAAAGTCGAAAAATATACCCCCCGAAAAGCCTAAATTAATTGTTGGTATTGTTGTCGATCAAATGCGTTACGATTATATTACACGATATTACGATAAATTTGAAATTAATGGTTTTAAGCGTTTTATTAATGAAGGTACATCGTGTCGATCTACATATTTAAATTATATGTACACTCAAACCGGACCCGGTCACGCTACCATTTTTACTGGAGCTACTCCATCGGTTCATGGTATTGTTACCAACGAGTGGTATATTCCGTTAAAAAAGCAAAAAGTTTATTGTGTCGATGATTCTAAGATCGCGACAGTTGGCAGTAGTTCAAATAATGGGAAATTTAGCCCGGTAAATTTAATAACCCCAACGTTTGGCGATCAGTTAAGACTTCATTTTCTGTTTAAATCTAAAGTAATAGCCATATCGCTAAAAGATAGAGCCGCCATATTGTCGGGTGGAAAATCAGCTAACGCAGCTTTCTGGTACGATGATGCTACCGGAAATTTTATTACCAGTAGTTATTATATGAATCAATTGCCCCAATGGCTTCAGGATTTTAATTCAAAGAAATTGGCCGAAACTTATCTAAATCGTTTGTGGACACCCTTGTTATCGATACAAGAATATACCGAAAGTTTGCGCGACTCTAATAAATATGAAACAGGTTTTGGAAAAAATCAATTCGTTTTTCCTTACGATTTGAAATTTATTAGTACAAAAAATAAAAAAGAAATAGATTATGGAGTATTAAAATATACTCCGTTTGGAAATACCATTTTAAACGACTTAGCCAAAGCAGTTATTTTAAATGAAGATTTAGGAAAAGATAATATTACCGATTTTCTGGTGATTAGTTTTTCTGCAACCGATTATATTGGACATCGTTTTGGTCCAAGGTCTATAGAAGTTGAAGATACATATTTGCGTTTGGATAAAGAAATTGCTCATTTATTAGATTTTATTGAAAATGAAATTGGTAAAGAAAATGTGCTTATTTTTTTAACGTCAGACCATGGTGTAAGCGATCATCCTCTATTTTTGAACGACCAAAAAATGGGTGGAGGTGTATTTAATCCATATTTAGCACTGTCGCTACTTCGCACGTATCTGAATGCCCTGTATGGCGAAGGCGATTGGGTTTTGGGCTATGCCAACCTACAATTTTTTTTAAATCGCAATTTGATTGAAGATGCCAAACTGTCGCTCAAAGAAGTACAGGAAAGGGTTGCAACCTTTTTGATGCAGTTTAATGGCGTAAACCATGCAGTTACAGCTTATTCGTTGCAGTACAACAACTTTACCGATGGACTGTTGAGCTTTATGCAAAATAGCTTTCATCCAAAACGATCAGGCGATGTTCTTGTAGTATTAGAACCAGGATGGGTTGAAGATAGTTCTTATATGTACGACCATAACACCTGTTATTCGTACGATACACATGTTCCGCTGATGTTTTATGGTTGGCGTATTCCGCGAATGACCATTCACCGAAAAATAAATATAACGGATATTGTACCTACGTTGAGTGCATTTTTGCAAATAGAAGTTCCCATGGGTTGCAACGGTGTACCTATTCAGGAGTTACTAGGTAATTAAGAAAGTGATTTAATAATCGATTCGAAAAATATTCTGCCATCGGTATTCATCAATTCTTCATCTGCAGCTCTTTCGGGATGAGGCATCATGCCAAAAACATTTTTTCGTTTGTTACATATCCCGGCAATATTGTCAACCGAGCCATTGGGATTGGCATCGAAGGTTACTACTCCATTAACATCGCAGTAGTGAAACAAAATTTGCCCATTAATACGCATTTCTTTCAGGGTCTGCTGATCGGCATAATAATTGCCTTCGCCATGCGAAATGGGTATTTTTAAAGGTTTGCCCTTAGGAATATAACGGGTTAAAATGGTATCGTTATTTTCGGTTTTTATGTAGATGTTTTTGCAGATAAAACGTTGATGATTATTTTTTAATAAAGCTCCCGGCAACAGTTTCGATTCGCATAGAATTTGAAATCCGTTACATATACCAAATAGAAACTTTCCTTTCTCGGCAAAATTAAATACTTCGTCCATAATTGGAGAAAAGCGTGCAATAGCACCTGCACGAAGATAATCGCCATACGAAAAGCCCCCTGGTATAATGATGGCATCTACATTTTTTAAGTCAGGGTCTTTGTGCCATAAATATTCTACTTGCTGATTCAAAATATCGTTCAGTACATAATAAACATCGTGGTCGCAATTGCTACCAGGAAAAATGACTATGCCAAATTTCATCGATTACTTTTTATGTCAAAGGTAGTAGTTTTTTCTTTATGCAAGTTAAACAAGTCTGAAAAATTGTTAAGTTTGTGTTAATGGAAATTCATAATAACGATATAGAGCGATTGATTAGAGAAATATACGACTTATCGGGGTACAACTTTTTCGACTATTCGTTTAAATCGCTTGCTCGCAGAATAGAAAAAATTTTAGCACTGTACGAATGCTCATTGGATAATCTGATCGAACGAATTAAAAAAAATCCGTTGCTTATAGATCAATTGGTTAAAGAGATAACGGTAAATACCACCGAATTTTTTAGAGATCCCGTTGTTTGGCTCGAAATTGAGCAAAAAGTTTTACCCGAATTAGCCAATAGAGAGCATATAAAAATATGGCATGCTGGATGTTCATACGGACACGAAGCATATTCGATGCTTATTTTGCTTAACGAACACCAATTACTGCAAAAATCGACCATTATTGCTACCGATTTAAATGCCGATGCACTTCAAGTAGCTAAAAAAGGAACCTTTCGATTTCATATCGATATGGAATATATGAAAAACTTTGAACAGGTAATGAATTGCTACCCCAATAAACAAGTTCAATACACTAAATACTTTGAGGCAGATGCCTCAAAAAATATCTTAAACATTCGCCCTGAGTTTTTAAATATCATTAAATTTTATAAGCACGATGTGGTAACCGACAACTACCCACCTATGGAAGAATTTGACTTAATTATGTGCCGAAATTTATTGATTTACTTCAACATGGATTTACAAAACAAAGTAATATATAGTTTCTATAAAACACTAAAAATAAATTCGTTTTTAATATTAGGTTATTACGAAGCTATCCTCGGATCTATTTCTAACAATTTTTACAAAACAGGTCATATTTATAAAAAGGTGAAATAAAACCATTTAATAAAAAAGATTTTTTGTATTTTCGATAAATGATTTAAGAACAGTTTTCGTGTTTAAAAAAATTATTAACTTTAAAGCAGAAAATGGAGATAAAAAATCAACATATTGATTTTTATAAAATCCTAAATGAACAATTTCCTAACATTCATAGCGACAACATTATATTATTTTATATTGGCGAAGTAAACCACGAAATCATCAAAGCAATACTTTATACACTTGAACAGTTTTTTAAGCAAACCAATTGGCCACGTTATGTTCAAAAAAAGACATTTAATGTAATGGTAGAATGTGCTCAAAACATTGAAAAACATTCTATTAAACTATACAACGACTCGTTGTTTAGAAAAAGTTCCATATTAATAGCCAATATAGATGATAACATTCATGTTATCTCGTCTAATGTCATAAACCATATCCAACTTCAATTTTTAAAGCAAAAAGAATTTCAATTATCGGGAAAAACAAAAGAGGAATTACGCGAATTGTATAAACAACAATTGCTCGAAGGTGTATTGAGCGACAAAGGAGGAGCAGGACTGGGGTTTATAGATATGGCCCGTAAAACAAACAATAATCTTATATTTCGATACTATCCCCTTGATAACAATACATGGGTTTTTACATTGAATGTAATTTTAAAAAAATAAACTATGAATCCATTGATTATTCAGCCAACTATAGATAGTCCGTATGTCTACTTAGACAAACAAAATAACCAATTCGAAATAAGTGGAAAGAGTTTACCCGAAAACGTAAATATTTTTTATCAACCAATTATCGACTGGTTTAATGAATATTTTCGGAATCCGAATGAAGAAACGGTAATAAACTTTAAGCTCGACTATTTAAATACTGCCTCTTCTAAGGCATTGCTATCATTGCTGTTGGTTGTTGAAGATGCCGTTAAAAATGGACATCATGCCCGAATTAAATGGTATTACGAAGAAGATGACGAAGACATGAAAGATATAGGCGAAGAATATTCGAATATTATTCAAGTACCATTTGAAATTATTCAGATAGATAACGAATAAATTTTTCAGAATATGTTAGAATTAGATTGGGGGCATTTACCTTTTGGTTATATTAAGACCGATTATCATGTACGTAGCTACTTTAAAAATGGCTCATGGAGCGAATTGGAGTTTAGTACCGATGAATATATCCCTGTTCATATTGCGGCTACATCGTTGCATTATGGACAACAGGCTTTCGAAGGATTAAAAGCATATAAAGGCAAAGATGGTAAAATACGCTTATTTCGTTGGACCGAAAATGCAAAACGCCTCCAACACTCAGCACGTGGATTACACATGCCTGAAGTTCCCGAATCACTTTTTTACGAAGCTATAGTAAAAACCATTAAACTAAATATAGGATTTGTACCACCTTATGGTACAGGTGCTTCATTGTATATTAGACCATTGCTGATTGGAACAGGTGCCGAAGTCGGTGTAAAGCCTGCCAGCGAATATATGTTTCTTGTATTTGTTACTCCAGTTGGTCCGTATTTCAAAGAAGGATTTAATCCTGTAAAAATAGCTATCATTCGCGATAGCGACCGTGCAGCTCCTCTTGGAACGGGAACATTTAAGGTGGGCGGAAACTATGCAGCCAGCCTTAGAGGAGTAATAAAGTCAAAAGAACATGGCTACGGAGCACCAATGTATCTCGATGCTAAGGAAAAACGCTACATTGACGAAATAGGAGCAGCAAACTTTTTCGGCATTAAAAATAATACATACGTTACACCACAATCTACTTCTATTTTGGCATCCATTACAAACAAAAGCCTGATGCAGCTTGCCGTCGATATGGGATTAAAAGTCGAACAGCGTCCATTGCCCATCGAAGAGCTGGAAACTTTCGAAGAAGTAGGAGCATGTGGTACGGCTGCCATCATTAGCCCCATCGGTTTGATTGTTGACCTTGAAACAGGTAAAGAGTATCATTATTGCAAAGACGGTAAACCCGGCCCCATCTCTACAAAATTGTATCAAACACTACTCGCAATCCAATTTGGCGACATAGAGGATCCACATCGCTGGGTTGAAATTATAAATTAAAAATAAACACAATATTTTTAACCTTTTTGGGTTATACTAATAAAATTTTTCATGAGGTTTTTCGTATTCGTTACATTTATTATAATAAGTTATTCGTTTCGGCTGTTTGGGCAAATCCCTATTGGCACTTGGCGAACACATTTATCATACAACCATGCGGTACAAATAGCTGTTGCAAGCGATAAAATTTATACGCTTACTACCGGTGGATTGTTCGAATACAACAAACAAGATCAATCAGTAAAAAAACTCGACAAAGTAAACGGTCTATCAGACGTTACCATTCAATGTATTAGCTACATCCCCCCAAAAAAAATACTTGTCATTGGCTACGATAATGGCAACATAGATCTTATTAAAAACAATCGTATAATTAACATATCCGATATAAAACAGAAGCAAATAATCGGAAACAAGGCAATAAATTGTGTCAAATATTACAATGGGCAAGTGTATTTAGGATGTGGCTTCGGAATAGTTATTCTCGATATAGATAAATATGAGGTAAAAGAAACCTTTTTCATAGGTCCAAATGCAACTAATCTCAATGTTCAAAGCATAACATTTAGTAACGAACGTATTTATGCAGCCACAACAAAAGGTATTTATACCGCATTACTCAATGGTGTTTCTTTAGCTAACTATCAAAACTGGAGTCAGATACAAACAGTTCCTCACTATAACGATCATTTTAAATATATTGAATATTTCAACAATAAATTATATGCGGTTTTTAAATCAACTACATGGGGTAACGACCACTTGTATATCAACGAAAACAATAGCTGGACAGAATTTTCGGATACCAGTTTGAAAAACATTTGCTCGATGCATGTTTGGAACAATCGCTTGTTTATTGCCGACCAATCAGTCGTTCGAATAATCGAAAACGGATCCGATTCGCTAATTGTAAAGTGGTTCGAGTGGATTTATCCTAACTATGCCGTTATCGATAATAATGGCGATTACTGGCTGGCCGATACCTACGGAGGGTTGGTATGGAAAAAAAGTAACTCAAGTAACAACGAATATATATGGATACGTCCCAATGGACCGTTATTTAACGATGTAATGCGTATCGATTGCAACAGCAACAATGTTTGGGCAACGGCAGGTGGTGTTACCGGAACACTAAACAACCAGTGGAAAGGTGCTGCTATGTATCATTTTAAAGATCAGGAGTGGAAAACCATATACCAGTTTTCTGCATCGCAACTCCTTTCGGTTTACGATGTTTGTTATGTAAAAATAAATCCTAAAAATCCAAGGCAGGTTTATTTTGGTTCATTTGGTTCGGGTTTAATTAAAGTTACCGACGATAAAGTAGATACCGTTTACAATCAATATAATAGCCCACTCGAAACTATTGTTGCCAATCAGCCTTATGTACGTATAACAGGTCTGGATTTTGACCAAGAAGGCAATTTGTGGATCATTCTTTCGGAAGTAACCAACAATCTGGTAGTATTGAAAAAAGACGGAACATGGCAATCCATTGCATTATCTACCGCTATGGGAGGAAAAAAAATAACAGGCAATATTCTGTGTACAAGTAAAGGTGTTAAGTGGATTATTCTGCCTAAAGGTAACGGTTTATTTGCTTACTCAGACAATGGTACAATTAACAATACATCGGACGATAAATACAAAAAAGTTTCTGTAATTAGCAACGATGGTGAAGAAATTTCGAACGATATATTTTGTTTAAAGGAAGATAAGAATGGGCTATTATGGGTTGGAACAGCTAAAGGACTGGTATATTATTACAATCAGGAAAGTGTTTTTGATAATCCGAATTTTTATGCCCAACGCATAAAATTACCTAACGAAATAGAAGGTCAGGCTAATTATTTGTTTGAGTCGGAAGTGATAACTGCCCTTGCTATAGATGGTGCTAATCGTAAATGGGTAGGAACCCTTTCGGGTGGTGTATTTTTGATGACAGAAGATTGTACCAGGGAGCTGTTACATTTTACAACTGAGAATAGCCCGCTGCTATCGAATACTATCTACGATATTTCCATCGATCCATCGAGTGGCGAAGTTTTTTTTGCTACTGAAAAAGGCATTTGTTCGTATCGAGCAGACGCAACCGAAGGTAAGGAATTTCACTATCAGGTAGAGGTTTATCCCAATCCGGTGAAACCCGATTATCAAGGTCCAATAGCCATTCGGGGGCTTGTGCAAAATGCGTTAGTTAAAATAACTGATTCGGCAGGTAATCTGGTTTATGAAACACTGGCCAATGGAGGACAGGCTGTTTGGAACGGAAAAAATTTTTCCGGAAATAGAGTCCAATCGGGGGTTTATTTTGTGTTATCAACCAATGAAACAGGTAGCAGTACTTATGTTGCTAAAATACTGTTTATTCATTAATTATCAATAACTTTCGATAAACTGAAAAACTTTTACCTTTTAATTGAACAACGTACAAACCATTTGCCCAATTTTGAATAGGAACTGTATTATTTCCCGTTGGTGACTTGCTGTAATAAACCAACGTCCCGAAGGTATCGTAAAACAAAATTTCGTAAGGTAAATTCCATGCAACGGCAATATTTACCTCGGATGTAGCAGGATTAGGGAAAATCTCTACTTCGGGTTCGGCAATATTTTCAACGTTATAAGTTCCGAGCCAAACAGCACTAACAAATTCGGGATGATCTACATAAGGGTTGCGGTTTTTTTGAATTTGAAAAACAGCATTATTACGTTGAATTTCTTTGGCCGATACCGGATCTAGGTTATGCCACTGGATAAAAAGATTTTTAGCCCATGTAGATAAATTGTTGCCTTGAAAAACAGTGCTGCTCGACCACGATGGTATTTCGTCTTTGTAACGAGTGGCAACATAAAAATAGATACGTGCAAAATCGCCTTTAAACGAATCGATGGGTTCAAATACGGTACCGGTGTATCCAATCACAGCACTTGAACCGAGTTTGCTACCATTGAGCGAAGTCCATGTTGCATTTGACACTTTGCCATAAGGGTAGTTTGCTCGTTTGTTGTTGACATATCCATCGGTAGGCACAACCATAAACAAATCGCTATACATGGGCAAAGCATTGTTGAACCAACTCGAAGGTACAGTATGTTCGCGATTGTAGCATTGTCCTTCTTGCGTATAACTTCCACAAGTTTGATTAAAATTGTATTCGTACGGAGGTATGCTCCCTGGAATATCACTATACATATCCCACACTTTGCCATTCGATTTTTTATCGGTCAATTGATAATGTGTATAAAGTGAAGAATAAGGAACCGAAATAAAATTGTTCGATATAATATCGTGTAACTTATATCGCAAACTATCGCCAACTAATCCCTGAGTTCCATCGTAATAACCCGCAGGTGGTTGTGCCAATATTCTTATTATTAAGAATATGCTAAAAAATAGAAAAAAAATTTTCATATCTAATTACTTAATTTAATCGAAACCGGACAATGATCGGAATGATACACATTCGACAAAATGGTTGCATCTATTAGTTTGCTGTCCAATTCTTTGGAAACAAAATGATAATCGATACGCCAGCCCAAATTCTTTTCGCGTGCACGCTGGCGATAACTCCACCAAGAGTATTGATTGGGCTGTTGATTGAATTTTCGGAATGAGTCAATAAAACCAAGCGAGACAAATTTATCCATCCATTCACGCTCTTCGGGTAAAAAACCCGAAACGTGCTCGTGCTTTTCGGGGTGATTGATGTCAATGGGTTTATGACAAATATTGAAATCGCCACTAACAATCAAACGTGGATGTTTTTGCAACAGACTGTCGATGAATTGATAAAAAACATCAAGAAATTTCATTTTAAACTCCTGTCGTTCGTCGCCCATACTACCCGATGGAACATAAACACAAACATGTGTAAATTCCTTAAACTCGCTAACAATTACTCTACCTTCGACATCAAATATTTGGTGGTTTATCCCAAACGAAATGCGTTGGGGTTCGATTTTAGTTAAAACAGCTACACCACTATACCCCTTTCGTTCAGCAGAATTCCAAAATGCCTTGTATTGAAGCGATTCAAATATCGTATTATCAAATTGATCGGGACTAGCTTTTATTTCCTGAAGACAAATTATATCGGGCAATTCATTTGCAAGCCACTTGTCGAAGCCTTTTGTAAAAGCAGCTCTTATACCATTTACATTATAAGAATAGATATTCATCGTTTTTGTGCGAATTTAATTATATTTTTGTAGCTTTAAAAGGGATTAAAACTAATTTATGATTATAACCGGTATAGGTAGTAATGGTGGAATTGGCGTTACTACACTTTTGGCTAATCTTTTTCTGCAATTAGTCAACCAAGGCAAAGATGTTTACTGGCTTTCATTGTCAAATTTAGTACCTCCTGTTTTTTACCAAAAGGATATGAAATGGGTCGAATTTGAGCCAATTATGCGTGAAGTTCCTTCGTGGAATAAACACAATTGCAAGTTTTGCGATGAATGTCAGAAAGCATGTAATTGCGGAGCAATTGCACGTTACGGCGAGTTTTACGTAATATATACCGAGCTTTGTATTTCGTGTGGTGCATGCGTTTATGCATGCAAAAAAAACGCCATAAATTTTACCCACAAACGTGTGGGTTATATTGAGCAAAGTAGTCTTAATCATCGTGTTTTTAGAGTAAATCTTAATCAACGCGAAATTTTTTCATCTTGGCATTGCCATACTATTATTCAAAAACTAAAGAAAAATTTATCTGAGCAAGCCATTGTTTTGATTGGTTTTCCTTCTGGATTTAGAGAATTATGGGCCGATTTAATCGGTCTTTCCGACAAAATTGTGTTTTATACCAACGATATATATGTATGGGAGATGCTATATAAATCGATTTCGCACGATCAGGCAGAAATGATTCTGGCTGTAAACAGCAATTACTTCGATACGTTTATCGAACGAGGTTACTCCTTTGGTTTATCGGTGCCTCATACAAAAGAAATCAGCATCGAAGCCATACAAGGCAAACCTGTAAGCGACGAAGGTTATCGTCAGGTAATTGACGATCTTATTTATACATTAAATCTTTCCGATAATGCGTGAAATACTTTTAGTTTCAGATAAAGGTGGTACCGGCAAAACAACACTGATGAAAATGTTGGTTGAGATAGTAGGTGGTAGTGCAGTTTATGCCGATTGTACCTTTTCAAGTACATGGCGTCATATTACAGATGTTTTGCAGGAAGACATTTTTTATTTAGGTCAGGAGGCTGTAGTAGATGAGTTTGCTTGTATAGGTTGCGGCGATTGCGAAGATGTCTGTAAGTTTAAGGCAATTCGTATAGTTCGAGGACAAGCACAAATTATCAAACAAAACTGCACAGGATGCGGGCATTGCTTACAGGTTTGCCCAACCGGTGCCTTATCGCTTCAGAATATTATCGGAGGCAAAGTTGTTCAGAAGCGTTCAAACGACGCAATTATTGTATATGGTGTATTACAATACTACCCAAAAAATGGAATTAGACCGGTGCTTATTGTACGAGATAAGGCTTGGGATGTGATGATTTCGTACCAAAAAAAAATAATGATTAGCGAAGCATATCCGGGATGGACACGTTTAACGCTTTCACTTGTCCCGTTTGCCAACATTTTAATGCCTATTGTTGAACCACATCCGCAGGTTTTTGAGTTTCTTGATAAAATTAAAGAATATCAATCGACATATAAGAATAACATTGCACTGGTGGTTAATAAAAGCGATTTGAACAACGAAGTAACACAGCAAATAATTGAACAATATTCCGATTGGAAAATTTTAACTATACCTTATTCGGATATTTACATGAAAAGTAGTTTTGAACAATTGAAGATATTTGTTTTACCCTTACTGATATGAATAAAGAAGTCTTATCTACTCAGAACAAGGCTCTGAGAATCAATCTTAATAGTCGTATTTTTGGAACGCTGGCCGAAATAGGCGGCGGACAGGAAGTAGCACGACATTTTTTTAGAGCTGGTGGAGCTTCGGGAACAATTGCCAAAACTATATCCGCTTACGATAAAAAGTATAGCGATTACTTATACAAAGGTCAAGCAAAACGCTATGTTAGCAAAGAACGCTTGCTAAAAATGCTCGAAGTAGAATATCACGAAACCATTTTGCTACTTTCCGAAGAAAGAGGCGAAACAACAACGTTTTTTGCTTTTGCCAATACAGTCGAAACTATTAATTACAGAAAAGACAATGAAGGACACGGTTGGTTGGGAATTCAGTTTCAGCACGAACCCAAGTCGCCATGCAACAGAGTTATTTTGCATGTTCGCTTAAAAGAAAACGATAGCATTTTGCAGCAAAACACGTTGGGCATTCTGGGTATCAATCTTATTTATGCTGCATTTTATTATTCTTCAGATATTCAACGATTCATGGAGTCATTAATGGATAATTTATCCACCGATAGACTCGATATTAGTATGCTTTCGTTTGATGGTCCTTTGTTTCAGGCGGTTGATAATCGAATTATCAGTTTACTACTTGTTAAGATGGGCTATACTCCAGCCAGTGTGTTCGACCGGTGGGGAAATTTACAACATCCGGGCGATTTTTTTTACAAAAAAAATATCATGCTTCTAAGAGGTAGTTTCAGACCACCAACTTATGTACATTTCGATATGCTCAAAGCCGGTTTTGCTCTATTCAAAAAGGACGTAGATTTTTCGGTCAAAACCAGCCTAGCACTTTGCGAAATAACCCTCAACAATTTAATGAAAAACGAAGTGTTTGACGAAAAAGATTACCTCGATAGGGTTATTCTATTGAACGAGATGGGACAAAACGTTTTAGTCTCTAATTTTAAAGAGTTTTACAAAGTTTCGCAGTTTATTTGTCAATTTCCAATTAATCAGCTCCGCCTTGTTCTGGGGGCAAACATTTTGGAGCGAATACTCGACGATGAGTATTATACTGATTTAAAAGGTGGTATTTTGGAGGCTATGAGCAGACTTTTTTCGAATCAGGTAAAACTATATATATATCCTTATGTAAAAGATAATCAATTGCTAGTTGATTCGGAAAATATAAACATGAAGCTTCAAAATAAGAAACTATACGAATTTTTAAAGCAAAACAACAAAATAACCGACATACCCAATGTAAAAAAGCAATGGCTTTATATCAAGAGCGAAGATATTTTACGATGCATTCGCTTAGGTACAAACGAGTGGAAAACAATGGTACCCATTTTTATATCAAAACGAATAGAAGAACGAAAATTGTTTGGCTGTCGGTAGTTAAAGCTCAAAACTCATGCGGATAATCGGATTTTGATACGGTGAGAGAGCACTTTCGTTTAAATTCCAAAGTATCATAAGGTTGAGGTAACTACGTTCGCCTATTTGTTGGCGGTATCCACCACCTGCTAATATACTGTGTACCGAAAAACGTTTTTGCGTCTGATAAATAGCCGGATTAAAGTATCGGCTTTCGAGGCTTAGCCATTCGTATTCGCCACGAAGAAAAAAATTTTTAGCAATGTAGTATGTCGAAAATAAAGAGGTACCGTAAATAGTAGTAGAAAGATTAAAACTGGAAATGTGTATGTAACTATAATTGATTTGTACACCCGACGAAAAACGTTCGGTAATACGATAACCTGCCAGTGGAGAAATTTCAATAATGGTATAATCGCCAACCTGAATTCCAAAATTTCCACCAAAAAAGAAACGAGAACCTTGAAACTTATTTTCTTTTGAAGTTGATTTGCCTTGTGTTTGTTCGGTAAAAAATTCCTGAGCACTTAATTTGTTAATAAAAAAAATAAACAGAATAAACCACCATTTCATACTTCTACGTTATTTTTAGTTATACTTTCTTCCCAGAAAAGTTTTTTTCCAAAACCTAATCGGTTGTCGGTAAATTTAATATAATTCAATTGGAGCAACCAAAAAGTAGATCGATGACCGATAGCATAAGGAAAACGCTTGTAATAAATTTTTTTTGCATACGTAAGTAATTCTTCATTTGGTTTCGATACAATTCCTTTAAACTGAAGACCTTGTATTTTTCCTACCATACGTGTTTCGAGTACAATAGTTCCAACAACTAACGGGTTGTTTGTCATGAGTTTGACGTGCAATGTGTCTTCATCCGATAAAAAGACAAGTGCTTTTTTTTCGTGCCAATATGCATAAAAACAACTTGCTGTCCAAAGTTGATCGTGATAGTTCACAGCAATGTTGAATACATGATGTTTTTTAATAAACTGAACGATACGTTTGTCTATTTCGTTCGGTTCATTCGCTGCGGTCTTTTTCTGGGTTGTCTTCATCCCATTCAATTTTGAATTTAGGTTTTTTAAGTTCTTCTTGTCGTTTATTTTGTTGCTTTAAGTTTAGCGAATCTTTTTTAAATAAACCAAATTCCTGGTTCAAAATAGCCTTAATTTCTTGCTTTTCTTTTTTCAAACTTTCTTTAACCTGATCTTTCATTTTTTTTGAGTCGTAGGTAATCTTGTATTTATCAGTTGTTCCTTTAATGACAAGGTAAAGGGCAGTTGAACCTAAACCATCGTTTTCTTCGATGCCAAATTCTTCGTTTTCTTTCTTGTTTTTGCGTGCTTTATTGGCCAACCATTCGCGTAATAAAAGTTTTATGCGGTATTCTATTTCGTTGTCGAACGTATGTTCGCCACTGACTTCGATATTAAAGGCGTTGCATTTGATTTCCATGTTGGGAATTAAAATTTTGCGGTTCTGGATAAAGATGTCGTTTTTTAAGTCAGAAAATTTTACTTGCCTGAGTTCAGAAAGCGAAATGTAATCGGCGAGCGAATACATGGGCTCAAAGTCAATGAGTTGACCGTTTGTAATCAAAAAATTGGCATCGAGTAGAATGTCTTTTTCAATGATGTTTTGTTTTTCGTCCCATCTGAGTTGCAGCATCGAAATATTTGCAGTCAGTTTACCTTGAATGTTTTTGTCTTGTATAAAAGATTGGTCAAAGTTGTCGAAGGTTTGAAATACTTTTTTAATGTTCAGTTGTTGAAGGGCTCCACTGCCTTGAAGCGTTAATTTGTTCTCGTTGTCGGCAATTATCTTTAGATTGCACGATACGGTACCTTCGTTGGTTTGAAACGTTGTACCGGAAAAAGATATAACAGGATAAGAAACCTGCACCGATGAGATCATTTTTTTTATATTCAATTTATTTATTCGAAATTCATCGATGGCAATGTCGGCGTTGAGTTTTATGTTCTCAGGAATAGCAATGTTTGCATGCTTTTCCGATGGATTATTCCAGTTGTTCCAATCCAATTCAGGTATGTTGATGTTGAGTAGTGCGTTGATTTTTTGGTTATCGAGCATTAGATAGGCGATAAAATTTTGTAGTGTTCCACTAAATAAAATGGGGGTTTTGTTAATGATTAATGTAGTTTTATCGGTTTGAACATCGTTGTTATGAATGCGATAAATTCCGTTAAGGTTTTCGATAGTATAAGAGCTGTTTATCATTTTCATCGCAAAGTTGCTTATGCTAACCATTCCTTTTACCTGTGCCAATTGATAATCTGTAACGGTAATTTTCGATAAGTTTCTTATCTTTCCAGTATAATTTAAGTTTACCGAAACAAAACCACTAAGCGTTTCGAATGTATCTAATTCGAGCAGCGATTTCAATTTTTCGAGGTTTATGCCCCCCTTAATGCGTAGTTTTATCATGGGCTGATTAAAATTTACCATAGAAAACTTTCCGCCCAGAGAGCTGTCGTTGAGTACTGTGTAAAAAGTATCTATCACCAGCGACGAACTGTTAATGTTTTGCGAAAGACCATTATCGAATTTGCCCGATAAAGTTAAGTGCTGAAGTTCGGCATTATTTTCTTTGTTTCTGATACTACCGTCGCTTATGGAAAAATTGATTTTAATACGTGGATTGATGTTATTGCTGATTCCTCCTTTAATTTCGGCTTTGATGTCGGCAAAACCTTTGGCATCTAAATTTTCTATATTGCTAATAATATTTTCTGGTAAGCTTTTGATAAGCTCTTCCATAGATATTTTATGACCAATCATTTCTAATTGTATTTCATCCGTGTTTTCTTCAAGCCTATAGTTTCCCGATAATCCGAGTTTTATGTCTCCGATTGATAATGTACCACTTTTTAACGAAATTTGCTGATTGTTTACCCAAAGAGTGGCTTTTAGTTGTGCTTTTCCGTTTTTAAGATAGTTTACACCTTGCATTTGTAGCTGGTGAATGTTGAGTTGGCCTTGCGAACGGATGAAATATTTTTCTTTGTAAAAATCGCCAGAAAGTTTGAAATGATTGGTGCTTATAAATGTATGTATATCTTTGGCTGCCTGATATAAGTTGAGTTTAAAATCTAAAAATTTTAACTGTTTGAGTTTAATACATACAGATGTAGTATCGTTAGTTTGTTTTAAAATGCTAAAATTATGATTGCCTTTTTTGTCGAATAATAGCCATACATTAGCTTTGTTTAATTGTATTGCTTGCAACTCGTAGTTTTTCTTTAGTATTTTGAATAAATCAAATTGCAATAAAATTTCTTGAGCAAATAGAAGTGTGTCGGTAATCTGCTTAAAGTCCTTTTTATTAAAAGTATTAGATGACTTTATAAGAACGTTATTGAGAATAATAGTTGCATCGGGAAATTTTTTAAATAATGAAAAATCTAATTTTTCTATTTCGATGTCAGTTTCAAAGTAGTCTTTAATGTGATTTTTTGCATAGTTAATCAATTCATCGTGATATATCCACGTAAAAGCAAGAATACCAATGATTATCATAAAGATGGTGATAATCAGTAAAATAAAAAGCTTCTTTAAAAATTTCCAGATTTTTTTCATAAACTTTGCAAGTTATAAAAACGTAGTCAAAAGGCAAAATATTGATAAGAATGGATTTTTAACTAATTGCTAAAAATCGTCGTAAACATTAAAAAAACGTGTTTTTAGTCCAAACACAATATATTCATCTTTTCCGGAAAAAAAAGATTGGCGGTGATGATATTTTACTGATAATGTCAGACGCGATGGCTTATGCAGGATAATTCCACTTTCTAAAGTAAACTGATCCACTCGGTTTCTTTCCGTTTGCGGATTGGGTTCAAGCCTCTTTTCTCTTTCAAGATAATATGCTCGATTGAGTTTAAATTGAATAAATGCAATACGATAGCGATAATATGCATACAGCACAAATTCGTCGAAATAATTGCCTAAAATATGAGCTATAGGTTCGTTGTGTTGAGAAAAAATAGAATAAGCTTCGGAAGTAGTATAAGTGTGCGATGTAGATTGATTATATTCGGCAAGCATAAAAAAATTTTTAAAACCTAATGGCTCAATCATTTTCATACCATATTGCCATGCTATTTTGTTTTGTGTAGGTTTAGATTTATTATAGTCGTCAATAGCCATTTGTCCATAAAAGCGTAATTCATCAAAAGGTACTACTTGTGCCTGAAAGCCCAACAAGACATTGTTGGGCTTACTGAAACCATACAGCAATGTTTGCGAAAGTAGTATGGGTAAGTAAAACTCTTCGGGTGGTCGATTTCGACTAAGAGACATAGCACGAAACAACGTGTTTTCGAAAATTCCAACTTCCATTCTTTTGTGTGGATAAAAGCTCAAATAGTGTAAACTGCTATATTTTCGCGAAAAGACTTTGGTACGATCGTCAAATTCTGTCGCACTCTGATAAGTAGCATATTGGCATATATATTGCCACCGCTTACGAGTATAATCGATTCTAATAACAGGATATTCAAATGGTGCATCGCTTAATAGTACTGACCGGTAACCATATCCAACAAACTGACGCGTATGTCCAAACATAACGTGCCATTGTGGGCTAAACGAATATATCAAATAACCAAATGAGTTTGAAAAATCATAACCCGTTTGCTTAAACGGACGAGCACGTCCCCCACCGGGTACAACCAAATTTTTTTTACGATAATAATTTACATGCTTACGATAAAAAGCTTGCGTTTCGGTAGCACCCGTTACAAAGCGAAATTTATTCGACAACTGACCAGAAATAATAACTCCACGTGTGTTTTCCATCGGATGCAATGTACTATCGTTGGCATACGTATAATTCATAATAGGATTGATGTGCAATACAAAATCGCTGTCTTTTACATAGTAAACACTTTTATAGTAAAAATTTGCTGACTTATTTCTATCTTTTTCGCGTACGAAAAAATGTTGATGTACAATGGAATCGTACGTTTTATTCAAAAACAAATATGGGAAAAAACCTACATGAAAATAAGGATCTTTTTTTTGAATACTGGCCAACGAAATCGATTTCTCTTCAATTAGGTACGCAATGGGAATTTCTTGCGAAAACACTGAAATGCCATAAAATGAGATAAGTCCAATTAAACAAATTTTCATCCTTCATTTTTTTGTTTAAGTGCTTTTTTGCTTTGAGTAAAAAGATACCACGTAAATAAAAGGGTGATAATCAATAGTATAAAACCTATCCAGTAGTTACCTTTAAAATGTAAAAGAAATGCAATGGTAATAAGTAAAATTTGAAATAAAGTTAGCACGAGGGTTGCTTTCATGTGCGAAAATCCCATGTTCAATAAGAGGTGGTGCAAATGGTTTTTATCCGGTTTAAACGGCGAGCGACCTCTAACAAGCCGAATGATAATAACCCGAACAACATCGAATAATGGTAAAAAAATAATAGACATTGCCAATGTGGGAGCTGAGGTGTGTCTGATAACCCTTATGCCGGAGTTATAGTTTAAATTGATAAATTCTATGGCAAGCATAGCCATAATGATCCCGATGAGCATCGAGCCGGTATCACCCATAAATATTTTAGCAGGAGTACGATTGTAATAAAGAAAACCAATAAGTGCACCTGTTAGCGAAAAAGCTAATATAGCATGCTGAAAATTCGGGTCGAAAAAATAAAAGTATATGCCATAAGCAATAGAAGAAATAATGCCAAGGCTGGCAGCAAGTCCATCAATACCATCGATAAAATTAAATGCGTTGATAATAACAAGTATCGTAAAAATGGAAAAAGTAACACTTATTAAAAAAGGTAAGTCCTGAATCCCAAAAATACCAAACCACGAAACAATGCGTAAATCGCTCCAAACTACTATAATTGTTGCCGCTACTAATTGTCCGATAAATTTTTTGATGGGCGACAACGAAACAATATCGTCTTTGATGCCAATGACAGCTATAACAATGCATGCCGTAACTACGTATTGCAAATGCCAGCAGTATGCAAAATTGGTCCAGAAAGACATACTGAAAATAAAGCCAAACAATATGGCAATACCACCTAAGGTAGGAGTCCTGCAATGATGCAATTTTCTTGGATTGGGCTCGTCGTAAAGTTTTTTTAGTTTTGCAATGTTAATAATAGGTGGAATAGAAAACAACGAAGTAAAAAAAGCAGTAAGAAAAGCAAATAAAATATTATATTCAATATCCCACGAACTCATGCCATTTTTTTCTCAAAGATACAAAAGTTTAATATTTAATTACATCTGAAAATGTACAGTAATAGCATGATATTTTTTTTATCGTCAATTCCATTGAAACATTCTCTATTGCATAAAATAGGATAAAGCATGTAACTTTGTATGATTTTTATCTATGAGCAAGCAAATTAAAATTAACGACGAACATAAGTACATTTCATCGCTTATTAGTAGAGGCGAACATCAGCATCTCGATTTTAAGCAAGAGATAGACGACGCACGTAAAATAGCCCGTGCTATGGCTGCTTTTGCCAATGCACACGGCGGTACATTGCTTATCGGAGTCAAAGATAATGGGTCAATTTGTGGCATACGTACCGAAGAAGAAATGTATATGTTGCAGGCCGCTGCCGAATATTATGCAAAACCAAAAATTCCTTACACGATTAAATGGTGGCAGGTAGGTGGTAAAAATATTCTTGAAGCTATTGTTGCAGAGTCGAAAACTAAACCTCATTATGTACAAAACGAAAAAGGCAAGTGGACGGTATACGTTCGTGTAAACGATCAAAACCTGGTTGCCGAACCTATATGGATACATCTAATTAAAGTCATTCAACAAAAAAAATTTAAAAACATTCATATAAAAGCTAACGAACAAAAAATTTTAGCTTTGTTTAAGAAAAACGAAGAACTGTCGTTTGATTATATCGAACGCTTATCTTTTTTACCGCATAAAATTGTAAAAGACGTTGTTACTCGTTTGGTACTGGTACATATTTTAGATTTTCGCTTACACACAAGAGGTACTTTGTTTCGAATACGAAATACAGACGAATATCTGCGAATCATGAATCAAAAGTCTTTTGAATAAGGCAATTATCAGAAAGAACACAAATCGTTAATACTTAATTTTATTACCATTTAGGTATAATAAAAAACTAATTTGTTGATGTGCTATTATTTATCCCAATTACTGCATTAGAAAAATTTCCAATGCGATGCGATTAAGCAATAACAACTTTTCCGGTTTGCTCATACTACAACAGAAAAATGAGTTTTCTAAACAGGAGAAACTACTAATTCGTTACATTTGTGAGCTCTGAATAAATAATGTGAGTTTATTTTGCTTATGTTTTAGGCCAACTTGTTCCATAGAAACGTTAATAAAATTTTTGTTCAGAAAACTATAATCGAAGTCAATACAGAAAAAAGGATTTAGGTTGTTGGTAAACATGTTTCTCTTCATTGTTGTAAGAGGGAATCATGCTAAAAATTTTTCTACATATTTTGTAGACTAAATAGAGTTATATATTTTTGCAAGGTCATCATGAAAGATAAATTATATCGTACCATAGTTAAATCCTTTACATGGCGAATATTAGCTGTAACAGGAACTTATTTAATAGCTCTTTTCGTTACAAATAGTTCATATTATGCAACCACCATTTCAATTTTTGAATTTTTTACCAAAATGGGAATGTATTTTATTCATGAACGATTTTGGAATCAGATAAATTTAGGCAAAACTCTTGAATCAAATTCTTTTTTAAAAAATTTAATTAAAACAATTTGTTGGCGTTTATTTGCGACATTAGGAACTTTAATTATTTCTTATCTAATAACCAAGCAATGGACATATTCTATCTCTATTGCTAGTATCGAAGCTGTTTCTAAGTTTGGGCTTTATTATATTCATGAACAAATGTGGTCTTATATTCGCTGGGGTAAAGAATCTAATTACAGTTTTCATTACAAATACAAAAAATAAACGTTCTTTGGCAATACTTTTTACAAAACACAGGCGTTTTATTCTTTCCCAACTATTTAATAAAAATGATTGAAAATTGCAAACAATTTAACTGAATTATTGCATTAAAAAAATCAACTTTTTCCAGTTTGCTGAGGCTGCACCATAAAATGATTATTTATTAATGTTGATTTGCCATATCTGAGAGCATCCCATGAATTATTAGGGTTTTAAAGGTTTTACTTACAAAATATATTTACTAGGATTTATTTCTCTTCTCAACTTGCATGGAAATTAAAATACTTAATTCATACAGCAAAAGTATAGGAATACCAACTAATAATTGACTAAAAACATCGGTCGATGGTGTAATAAATCCTGCTATTATAAAAATTATAACAATAGCCAATTTTCGATATTGCCTTAAAAAACCGGAATTAAGTATTCTTATTTTTGTAAGAAAAAAAATTAAAACTGGTATTTCAAAAACCAAGCCCATCGACAACGTAAGAATTGAAACCATTGAAACCAATGAACTTACGGTAATCATATTCTTTATATATGGGCTTAATTCGTAAGACAAAAGAAATTTAATAGTTAAAGGACAAATGATAAAATATCCAAAAGCAGAACCCAACAAAAACAAGA
This sequence comes from uncultured Bacteroidales bacterium, assembly GCA_937960415.1. Lineage (GTDB taxonomy): Bacteria > Bacteroidota > Bacteroidia > Bacteroidales > GWA2-32-17 > Ch61. Next base: position 21,548 of record CALGPK010000022.1, read on the forward strand.
CTAACATAACATAAATAAATTTTCTGGCTATTTTAAGTTCATCGGGATATAATGATGGTTTTATAAATAACCAGAATTGATGAAGAATAAAAGGAAAAGCACATATAAAACCTATTACAAAAGACAAAATAAGATGATAACGAAACTGACCTCCTACATCAGTATTAATAAGAGTAAAATTAGATCCTTCATTTATTTCAAAATCCATAAATGGTAACTTGTGAGATAAATAACGAAATGCACGAAAGGTAATGAAATTCTCATTGATTAAACTCATTAGTACCTCATCGAAAAAAAGAGGAATGTAAAAAAAAATTAAAATACTAAAAGCTATCAAAAAAATAAGCGAAATAATTATTCGTTTACGTAAATCTGACAAATGCGAATAAAAATCAGCATCCTTATTATTCTTTTGGAATAATAGATACTTGATAAAATGAAACATAAAGTAAATTGGCTTAATTCTTTAAATCTAAATCTTTTTTTATTTCGTCTTCTATGCCTTCTTTACCTTTTTTAAATTCGTTGATGCCCTTTCCTAAACCACGCATAAGTTCCGGAATCTTTTTTCCGCCAAAAAGAATGAGTACTATTAGTAAAACAAAAATTACTTCATTACCGCTAAAAATACCTAATAATGTGATGTTCATATAACAATTTTTTAGTTACTTATGAATTTCGTTGCTAATACAAAGATAATCTTAAATTTGTTAATATGTCCT
>CALGPK010000023.1 GCA_937960415.1 uncultured Bacteroidales bacterium
CAGATAAATGGCAGACAATGGATAGGTATTGACCAATCGGACGAAGCAATAAAAGCTATTATTCAAAAATTAGACAGTGTTGAAGGTGATTTATTTATTTCAAAACCAGACTATAAATTTTTGACAGAAAAGAAGCACAGCTCCCAACAGCGGTTTGGCGTAATGGCGGGTGACTTGGTAAGTTGAAGTGTTGTTCTATTAATAAACATTAGTGCATAGATGACAATTCGGTTCTTTAAAATCCGCCACTACGCCAAGCCGCAAACCGTTAGCTTTTATTATACAAAAGGAATGTTCTATTTTTATAATGAAAAAAACACGGGTGTAGTGTAATGGTAGCACACGGGCTTTCGGGGCCCGATGCGAGGCTTCCAACCCTCCAGAGCAGGTTCGATTCCTGTCGCCCGTGCAAAAAATGGGTGTAGTATAACGGTAGCACACAGGGCTCAGGGGTCTGATGAGTGGCTTCCAACCCACCAGTTACTGTTCATTTTCGGACACCCATGCCTTGCGGATGTAGTGTAAAGGCAGCACGCAAGCCTTCAGAGCTTGATTCGGCGTACTTCCAGTACGCAGGTGCGGGTTCGATTCCCGTCATCCGCTCAAAAATTATTTTATGGATAGTTTAGAACTTTTTAGCAGGAAAATTAGAATTAGCAAAAATGAGCTAAAACAAGCCTTAACGCATTATAGCTTTTACGAAAGTAAAGACGAAAATAAAGCTAACGGCAGACTTGTGTTCGAAGGAATGTTTGTATTTAAAGGTCAGGTAGCTGAAATTCTTGCTAAATATTTTAACGGAAATGGCACACAATTACAACATGTATTGGGGAATCTTTTCCGCAAACAATACTTAAACTGTCTATTTGATGAATGGACATTGAAAAAATGGGTGAGAGTTGCTGAAAATTTTGATGTAAATGCTCATAAACATATTTTTGTTTATGCAATTTTTGGCTGTATTTCCAGACTTGATGTGGATATACGCAGAAAGTTTATTTTTCAATATATTTTATGCGAGCAAAATAAACATATATTAAACCATGTTACCAGAAACAAAGATCTTATTCACCAAACAAAAGAATTGGCAAAAAAATCATTAGGCAAAACTATTAAAACCGAAATGCAGATTACTCCAGATATACGGCATAAAGCTATAGTGTCTTTTACTAATGGAACTGTTTTAGCAGAAGCTACCAGTAAAAGTTATCGTTATGCAAGAAAGAAAGCTATGAAATTAGCTCTCCAAATAATATCAAATATTAACTTAGATAAATATATAAACGAAAGTAATTACATCGAACGTGTTCAAAAGAGAATAGAAGAAGAAAAAGCCAAGAAACAAATGCAACTCCAACAAAAACTTGCTGAAAAAGAAAAACGCCGTATCCAAAAAATAGAAGAAGCAAAGCGAATTAAAAAAGCACGCGATCTTGCTCGTAAGAAAGCACAGGTAGAAGCAAAAAAACGAAAAGCCGAGAGAGAAAAAATTCTGACTATAAAGGCGTCTAAAGAACAACGCCCCTTAAGTGCTAATAAAAGAAGATATTTAGAGGATAAAAAAAAATAATAATTATTTCTTCGATAAATATTTCGTATTTATTTTTTTATTATTTTTGCATTGTAATCTAAGTTATTTGAAATAGCTATTATACTTTTAAGCTGCTGCGGGCGATAGGTTTTGTTCGGCTTCATGGCTCGTTGGTGGTACAAAGAATGGCAGGGCAAATCGGGTGCAAAAACGGAAAGTGTGTGGTATTACGCTGTTGTAGGGATACACAGGCAAAGCAACAAGGCTACTGTTTATGAACAGGCACGATACATAACGATTGCCAAGCAGATGTCCTTCTTTTAACTTAAAAAAATGATGGCGAAATAAAATAGCTTTATAAAAAATTGGTTTTATGATACTTTGAAAAATTTATTTAATTCGTAAAACTACATATTTTATTTCCAATTTGGGCAAAACCTCAGCCAAGAACTGAGCGTCTAAGTTCATCAAATCCATAACGATTACGGGCACCGCCCTGCTGATTTTATTGAAGCCGGGAGTCAGCAAAGCCAACGAAGCTGTCAAAGACGAAATCCAAGAAGTCTTGAAAAAATTTCCAGCGAAAGAAATCACGATCCAAGAATCTAACAAAGCTGACAACAAAGTAGCAAAGTTTGAGATGATGCCAAACGACACCATCAAAGATCCTTACGATCAGATTAGAGAGTATGTAGATGCACAAGATACTGCATATTTCAGTCAGCTCAGAACACATATGGAAACCAAAGATCAGAACGAACAAATCAAGTGTAAAGCAGTAGTGTATGCTATCCTACAAGACACCGAACTCAGCCAAGAACAGAAAAAAATCCTCGCCTTATCACAATTTGAAATCCTCGCAAGAATGCCAGGAAGCGATTATAGATTTTCCAAAAAAAGCTCAGAACTCACCAAAACTGATGAAAAATACAAAGAAAAAACTCTACGATACTATGCATACAAAACATATTTAAATAATTTAGCATTAGATGAAGAGATCGCAAAATTAGACGAAAAAAATAAACAATTAGACGAAGAGATTAAAACATTAGAATGGCAAGTTAAATTATTCAAATGACTCTTGGAAACCTACGAAAATTACAAAAAATAATTTATACCATAACAAAACATGGAAAATATCGAACAAAACACCAAAGATATTTTCTAACCTATTCTATGATAATATTTTTATATTAAAACAAGATTAAGCACAAAACATTTTCCTCTTGAAGATATATTTGACTTCATAAAAAAATATATATACAAATATATTTACTAAGATAAACTTTTATTTACTAAATATGACCATGATCAATAAACTATGAAAAACTAATAAGCCACTACAAAATAAAATAAAAACAATCATAACCGGATGAGCCCTATTATTAGCACTCATAATTGAGACCTTTGCAAGGCAAATATTTATTAACAGCATGATTGTTAATAACTTATTGTTATTTATTTTGTAAAAACCATTAATAGTTAGTATTTTATTTTAGTAGTATGAAAATCAAAAATCGAATAGATATGGGCTTTTTTGATAATATGGACGATGTATTGAGCTTGTCGAAATATGGAACGTAAGACTCGTCGTTCCGTTTTTTTTAAAATGATAAACGAAATCATCGACTGGAAACAGCTCGAACGTGAAATAGATAAAATATACAAGAAAGGTAAAAGTATAGATGGTCGTCCATCTTATCCGGGTACTCTGTTATTTAAAATGTTGCTCATAGAGATATGGTATGATTTAAGCGATATAGAATGCGAAGAATTTGTAAAAGATAGTGTAAGTGCGATGTTATTTTTAGGTTTAAGTTTAGAAGATTCAGTTCCCGACCATAGTACGTTAAGCCGTTTTCGTTCTGAACTATCCGAAAAAAGAGCTTATGACCGCTTATTACGTAAGATAAACAAACAATTAGAGGAGCAAGGTGCAAAACTAAAAAAAGGGAAAACGATAGTGGATGCAAGCATAACGGTAAGTCCTTTAGCTCCCAAGAGGAAACCTATGTTTGAAATAGCCGAAGACGGAAAAGAAGATGAACGCTCCGGTGATGAGATAAGAAAAGAAGAAGCAGAACAAAAATGTATAAAAAAAGAAGAACCCGGTGTAGATAATGAAGCACGTTGGGTAAAAAAACAAAATAAACCCTTATATGGCTTTAAGCAAACTAAAGCCGTAGATGAAAAAGGGATGATAGATGCAGTAAGTACAACTTCAGCCAATGTAAACGACAGCAAAACACTGGCTGTACTTTTATCGTTCTTGCCTCAAAACAGAAAAGAAGAACTTTTAGCAGACAAGGGTTTTGAAATACCAGCAAATGATGAGTTATTGAAAAAAAAGAACATAAAAAATCGGATAATGGACAAAGCATATAGAAATACTCCATTAACCTATTGGCAAATTCAGCGAAACAAACTTATAAGCAAATATCGCTATGTAGTAGAGCGAACCTTTGGTAGTATAAAACGTTGGTTTGGCGGTCAAATGGCTCGATACAAAGGTTTAATAAAAACCCATGCTCAACATGTTTTGCAAGCCATTGCCTATAATTTGAAGCGTAGTCTAAGAGTTCGATGGGTGTAGTGTGTCCATTTGTCAATAAATGCCTAAAAATAGGGCATAATAAGGTTCTTTTAGGGTAAAAATTGGCAATTTTTTTGAAAAAAACTGAAAAATTTTGCTTTTTTTTGAATTTTAACGTCGAAAATTCAGCAAAAACTGAAAAATAAATTATCAACAAAAATTGCTGTTATTTTTGCAAAGGTCTCATATTTACGTTTTTACACCTCACATAAAAGCGTTATATTTAAAAATATTATTTAAAATAAGATGGTTTTTAAACAAACTGCCGTTATATTTCATTGCTCGTATTCACAAGTATTAGTGTTTCATATTAGCTGAGTTTATTTTTTTAGCATATCCTAAAAATGTTTACTTCAGAAGCTTTTTCGAGCATCAATACTTTTCACATGCTTTGTCATGAAATTTGTACGTGCATGAAAACTTAATAAAAGGTGCAGCAACATAAACGTTCTACTTAATAAATCATCTTATGGGCATTTAAGAGCATCAAGGGCACTACAAATTTCCATACAAAATATCACTTTAATAACATACTTCGCATTGCAAAAATACATAACAGCCGCACTTCAACAGGTTCAGTGTAACAATTGGTAAAATTTTTTAGTTTTTTTTCAAAAACACTTGACTATTATAAATAAATGTTTTAGTTTTGTCGAGTAATGGTTCTAAAAACGCTACCAAGTGGTCAACCTTTATGCACAATTATCAGTAAATCAAAAATTTTTAGTTTATGAAACTTTTAATAACAATTAAAATAGATCAAAAATGAAAAAAACATTTACAAAATTACTAGTGGGCTTTTTTTTAGCACTAAGCATTGCAACAAATAGTTTTGCTCAATGGCAACCTGTTGGTCAACCCGGTTTTTCGGGTGCAGGGGTAAGTAGACTAACTATAGCCATCAACAGTAACGATGAGCCATATGTGGCTTTTAGGGATGACGCAAACTCAGGTAAAGCTACGGTAATGAAATTTAATGGAAACAGCTGGGAACCTGTTGGACAACCTGGTTTTTCGCCTGAATCTGTAGAATCTTTATCCTTTGCGATCAACAGCAACGATGTGCCATATGTGGCTTTTAAGGATGGAGCAAACTCTAGTAAAGCTACGGTGATGAAATTTAACGGTAGCAGCTGGGAACCTGTTGGACAACAGGGGTTCTCGGCAGGAACAGTAACGTACATATCTCTTGCTATAAACATCAACAATGTGCCATATGTTATTTATAGGGATGGAGCAAACTCTGGTAAAGCTACGGTGATGAAATTTAACGGTAGCAGCTGGGAACCTGTTGGACAACCAGGTTTCTCGGAAAGAAGTGCAGAGTTGACAAACATTGCCATCAACAGCAATAATGAACCATATGTGATTTATCAAGATGGGGATTATTTATGTGCTATTATTAAGAAATTTAACGGAAGCTCTTGGGAATACGTTGGAATTAATACCTGTGTAGGATTTTTTGAAAATATTATAGATAATTTATCTCTCGCTTTCGACAACAACGATGTGCCATATCGGACTTTAAGGAGTAGTTGGCATTCAAATAAAGGTTATTTAGATAAATTTGACGGAAGTAATTGGATAACCGTTGGTGAAAATGCTTTCTCGGAGGGATATGCAAATTATATCTCTCTAGCCATCAACAGTAACGATGAGCCATATGTGGCTTATAGTGATGGAGCATACTCAGATAAAGCTACGGTATTGAAATTTAACGGTAGTAGCTGGGAACCTGTTGGACAACCCGGATTCTCGGAAGAAAACATAAATTGGACATCTATTGCCATCAACAGTAACGATGAGCCATATGTGGCTTATAGTGATGGAGCATACTCAGGTAAAGCTACGGTAATGAAGATTACAAGCACTGGAACTGGAGTAGTGGATAGATTTTCAAAAAATCTCATGAATATTTTTCCCAATCCTGTCCGGGATGTTATTTATTTTTCTGATTATGCTAATGTAATTATAAGCACTCCAATAGGGCAAATCATCTCAAAAACAAAGAATGTAAATTCATTTGATGTATCGAACCTGCCAAAAGGAATCTACTTTATAACTCTTACAGACAATAATGATAAAGTTGTTTATAGAGGTAAAATTATAAAAGAATAACGGTATCCAGCATCTCCCCTAAAGTGGCGGTTCAGTGCTCTGCCGTCACATTTCTGATTAGTCGAGGTTTCGTTCTCCCCATCAATCCAGCAGGTGCGGGATGGTGAAAATTGGCACCTTAGCAAAACCGCAAACCTTTATATACAATTCCAAAACCCTCCTTATACCTAAGGGTGAACCCAAATTAGAATAATATTATTGTCTTCCTTTAAATTTATAGAAGAAAATAGGAAATATTATTACTACTCAATTTTCATCTAATTTCATCTAACCAAAGTTAAATAAAATTTTTTATTATTTTTGTATTCTTATTTTTTGTTGATTTAAAAACAAAAAGATTTATTATGAAATAAATACTGAGGTAATCACATGTCTAACGAAAAGAAGTTTTATCAAGCATTACAATATGTATTCATCGTAGCCAAGATTGAAGGTAAAGGTGGTATAGTAAATTTGATGAAAATCAAATCAATTTATTATATTTATCAAAACGAAAATAAATAATAAATAGTCGCAATGGTAAATAATAATACAACAAAAGAACAAGAACGCAACGAACTTTTTAAAACCATCTGGCAGATTGCCAACGATCTTCGTGGCAGTGTTGACGGCTGGGATTTTAAGCAGTATGTTTTGGGATTTCTTTTTTATCGCTTTATTAGTGAAAATATAACCAATTATATCAACGAACAGGAAAGAAAAATTTCCGGAAATGAAAACTTTGACTATGCAAAACTGACTGATAATGAGGCTGAGGCTGGACGCACTGAGACAGTAAGAGAAAAAGGTTTTTTTATCCTTCCAGGTGAGCTTTTTGCGAATGTACGCAAAAGAGCAAAAGAAGATAACAACCTCAACGAAACTCTTTCCCATATTTTCCAAAATATAGAAAATTCAGCAAAAGGTTTTGACAGTGAAAACGATATCAAAGGTTTGTTTGATGATATTGATCTCAACTCTAATAAACTTGGCAACACGGTAGAAAAAAGAAACCAAAAACTTGTAAAACTCTTAGATGCAATAGGTAATTTAAAACTTGGAAATGGCAATTATCACGAGAACAATATCGATGCTTTTGGCGATGCTTATGAGTTTTTGATGACCATGTATGCATCTAATGCAGGTAAATCGGGAGGTGAGTTTTTTACTCCTCAGGAAGTAAGCGAATTATTGGCTCATATTACCACAATCAATAAAGAAGAAGTAAACAAAGTGTATGACCCTTGTTGTGGTTCGGGTTCGCTACTTCTGAAATTTGCCAAAATATTAGGCAAAGAGAATGTTAAATTAGGTTTTTTTGGGCAGGAGATTAACCTTACCACCTATAACCTTTGTCGTATCAATATGTTTTTGCACGACATCAATTACAACAAATTTGACATAGCTCACGGCGACACTCTCACCGACCCCAAACACTGGGACGATGAACCTTTTGATGCCATTGTTTCCAATCCGCCATACTCCACAAAATGGGATGGCGATGGTAATCCTTTACTGATTAACGATCCCCGTTTTGCCCCTGCGGGTGTGCTGGCACCAAAAAGCAAAGCCGACCTTGCTTTTGTGATGCACATGCTTTCGTGGCTTTCGCCTATTGGCACTGCGGCTATTGTATCTTTCCCCGGCGTGCTTTATCGTGGTGGAGCCGAGCAAAAAATCCGTAAATATTTAATTGATAACAATTATATTGATACAGTAATTCAACTCCCACCCGACCTGTTTTTTGGGACCACCATTGCCACTTGTATTTTGGTGATTAAGAAAAACAAAAAAGACAATAGCATTCTCTTTATCGATGCTTCCAATGAGTTTGTAAGAAGTGGCAATAAAAACAAACTCAACGAAGAAAACAGACAGAAAATATTAGATGCTTACATTAAACGCGTGGATATAGATCATTTTGCAAAACTGGTAAACAATCAGGATATTGCCAAAAACGAGTACAACATTGCAGTATCTACATATGTTGCCCAAAAGGATACCCGCGAAGAAATAGATATACACAAACTCAACGCTGAAATTAGAGAAATAGTGGCACGTCAGAATGAACTTAGAAAAGCTATTGATGAGATTGTGGAAGAACTTAATGGTTAATTATCAAT
>CALGPK010000024.1 GCA_937960415.1 uncultured Bacteroidales bacterium
CTACCCGAGCAAAAAAAGCCAAGCGGATTCTCGGAATGAGATAAACCCACAATGGCATCTTTGAGCGATGCCTGATTAATGTCGTAAATGTCTTTGGTAGTTAGTTTAAATCCTTGTTTTTTTAAGTCGTCGTATTTTTTGTTGAGTAACGACAATATCCACATTCCTTCGTCGGCATAACTGTAAATGCTAAACAATAAAGCAATGCTTAATATTATTTTTTTCATGTGTTAATATTTTGTGTAATTACAAAAGTACGTTTTTTATTCAAATGTATACATACAAAAAATTATTCTTTCGCTTTGGTATCAATAATGATTGTTACAGGACCATCGTTAATAAGCATAACTTGCATGTGAGCCCCAAAAACACCCGATTGTATTTGCTTTCCCAGCTCTTTTGCTATTTCATTTTGAAATGCTTCGTACAATGGTATTGCCAATTCAGGTTTTGCTGCTCGAATATACGAGGGTCTGTTTCCCTTTTTGGTTAATGCGTGTAAAGTAAACTGGCTAACTACGAGCACTTCACCGTCTATATCTTTGACAGACAAATTCATAATTCCTTCGCTATCATTAAAAATACGCAGATTTACTATCTTTCTTGCAAGCCAGACGGCATCGTCGAGTGTATCGGATTCTTCGATGCCTACCAAAACAAGTAACCCATTGCCTATTTTAGCTTTACATTTACTTTGCACCTCTACCGAAGCATTGGTTACTCGCTGAACAACAACTCTCATAACTGTGGTATAAAAGCGTTTTCGATATGTAATATTTCAAATCTATTGTTTCGTTTGATAATAGAAATTACATCAAACCGAACCTCCAACGTTTCCGGATATTGTTCCATAAAATATTCAGCAGCTTCTATTAAAAATTGTTGTTTTTTTAAATCTACCACTTCACCGGGGGCTGAATAACATTGTGTGCGTGTTTTAACTTCCACTATAACAATCGTATCATTTTGCTTCGCTATAATATCTATCTCTTTGTGCTTAAACTTCCATTGCCTATACAAAACAGCATAGCCTTTGTTAACTAAAAATTGTGCTGCAACTTCTTCGCCTTCTTGTCCTAAAATAATATGATGATTTTTTTTCATTTTCTATGCAAAATAAATGAAACTTTTAAAGTTATAAAAACGTTAAACCATTATAAAAATTCCATTTATAGATGAACTATTTTACCTTGTTTACGTGCTGTTTTTTAGTGCTTAATACTAATGCTCAAAACGATCAAGAGACCTATAACCCTTTAAATTCGAAGCCTTTTGAAGGGATTATTTTTTTCTCGATGGAAATGATTTCCGACACTTTGTACTACACCTACTACATAAAAGACAGAATGGTACGAATGGATGAGTACAACCGATGCAGAGATTGTAAAACACCAAATAATTACATGTTGTTCGACTTGAATAAAAAAACCATTGCTGTGGTAAATCCGCTTCGAAAAATGTACATGTATATCGAAAACAAACCTTATAAAGAACGAAAAGATGTGAACGAAAACTTTAAAATCATCAAAACCAACAATTACAAAAAACTATTTGGATACAAATGTTATCAGTGGCGAGTACGCAATAAAAGCGAAAACACCGAAGTTTCGTATTGGGTAGCATTTGATAATTTTGATTTTTTTGTCGATTTTTTAAAATTATTTAACCGTTCCGAAAAACACGCACAGTATTTCTTACTCATACCCGAAACCAAAGGATATTTTCCCATGTTAAGCGAAGAACGCACAACACTTAGAGAACAAAAAATGACATTAAGAGTGATCGATATTCATCGCAAAGTACTTGATAAATCATTGTTTCAAATACCTAAAGATTACAAAAACTTTGAAGAATAATGCGGTGGTACTGGGATATGATACATTGGCTCGAGGATCATCAGGCAGATTGTGTGTACAAAAAATATTTAGGCGTCGAATGCCCGGGATGTGGAATGCAACGTGCTTTTATTCTTTTGCTTAAGGGAAATATTTTAGAAAGTATCCTCACCTATCCGGCACTTATCCCGTTAATCATTATGTTTGTTTATCTGATATTACACCTTTTTTTCAAATTTAAATATGGCTCACGTATATTACTTTATTTGTTCGTATTCAATGCAGCAATTATTGTATTGTTTTACGTTTATAAGATGCTGCAACACTAGAGCGTATCAAGTATAGCTGTTAGATTCGCATCCGAGATAGCCGACATGGTTACTGAAAAATTCAAACCATTTGTTACAGTACCTTGCCAGTAATAATGATAAAGCTGACTTTGACGAATGCCCATTAAAATTACCTTTGCCATCTGTCCAGCAGGAACAATATTAGATGTTTGATTGCTTACGTTGATTAAGCTTTTAATACCCGGAAAATAAATAAAAGTAGCTACATTTTGAAGGTTATCGGTAGTAGAACTAAAGCTATAAGTAACATTGGTAGGTGACAACAAAGCTGGTTTACTGTTGCTTACCCAGCCCAATTGGGCTATTTGTCCCGAATAACCATAAGCTGAGGTATCAAAAACTCCTGCTGGATTATTCGTCCATGAGATATTACCCGACTGATTGATGCCGTAGTAAATTTGCATGCCGGGTAATTTTACCTGTGCTGGCATTTCTATGGGCCATGTTTTTCCGGGACGAAGCATAAGCTCCTGACCATTTTTAAAAGCTCTAATTCTAACTATTCCTGCAGTGGTCAATAAATTATTGTTACTTACATTTTGCAATTGATAGTAGATCATATCTTTGGGAGTGTACAATTCAACTAACTTAACAGTAAAAGGGAAATAAACACTATCGCCATTGGAAAACATCAGGTGAGTTTTTATTGGGCAAAATCTTGTTCCTTGCATTCCTACCACAGGGCATGTACCATTGGTGTCGATAATAAACTCCTGTTCGGGTTGTTTCTTAGTATTGAAATACGATTGTATTGGATCATATTCGTTGATTTGTTCTTTTGGTTCTATTCGTTCGCGTGAACACTGTATGTTGCTAATAACTAATATAGTTATCAAAAACCAAAAAGCTGATGTTTTCATATCTCGAAAAGTTTAATCGTATGCATTACATGTTCCCTTTTTGCGTTTATTTTTGCCACTTCCACCTGTCCCCGGTATGCCACTTCCTTTGCCTTTTTTACAACCTATGAAATAAACAAAACCAAATTGCAAATGAGTTTCTTTCCAGTGAATGTTGTATCGATATTCTAAAAAGGGTTTTAAGCATCGTCCGGTTTTTACGCCAATACCGCCTTCGAGGTCAAGATTGGAGCGTTTGGCTTTCGACATCGCAGAGTTTTCGTAATTCAACCAGGCATTGTAACCCGGATGCAACAAGACATAAAAAGTCCAATTTCGCAAGTTGAAAAGATGGTAATTAAAACCTACACCCAGGTAGTATTCGTGAATTTTATTAAACGAAGGATAATACGATACCTGCGGAACAATACTTAAGCGGTTTTTCGGAAATTCGGCTCGAATACCTAAACCAAAACTCTCGGTTTGAAAATTGTACATTACCGACCCACCTAAACCAAATTTTTGGGCAACAAAATTATGGCTTAAACTCAGTATAAAGATTAACAATAAAAATCGTTTCACTTAACTACCAGAATTATATTCATCACAAAAATAATGTTTTTTTTAAAAAAACGAAAATCTGAGGCTATTCTTGCAAAAAAGACTTACGATAAGTATGGAATACCCGCTTCGCCTATCTGTTGTAGAGTCAAATTTCATAAAACTCAACGAATTCAAAATTTCACTATTTTTAATGGTTTTTAATAAATAAAGGTAAAAATATTTACGATTTGTTTGGCTTATTACGTGGTCGCAATTGACACATACACGAACCACTTAATTGTTCGCTAGTATCGACAACTATTGGCAAGCCATCGCGCTCCCATTCGACCATGCCGCCTGCTAAATTGATGATATTCTGTAAACCCTGCGATAATAGATATAATACCGCCTCTTTGCTATGCAAACCTACAGAATCGGCAACAATAATTGGTTTATGAACAGGAAGTTCTTTGTATCGATGGTCGAGCTCGCTTAATGGACAGAAAATCGTTTCGCCAACATCAAATTTTTTATAGCCTGTTAAATAATATTCTCGAACATCAAGCAAAAGAGCTTCTCCATTTTTTAATAAATGATATGCATCTTTGGGACTAATGTTTTGAATCCCTCCACTGAAAAAACATTTTTCGTTTAAAGATATGGAACTCATATTGCGTAAAGGTAACGTATATTTTTGTGTAAAAAAAGAATATTTATCAAAAATGTTGAAAAATTTTATTCAACTCAACTAATTAAATCCAAAATGAGGCAATAAACGTTTTCGCACAAAACATCTCACACTCATACCCATCATTGCTATCCTTAACAACATTGAGGCGTGGTAATTTCCACCTTTTGTTTTCCGTCGCTTTTCGAGGCATTACTGGACATCAACTATAAAAAAACACGATAATAAATTAATTATCAGATTCATCAAAAAAAATTTCGATTCTCTGAAATAAGTATGCAACGACGCACGTATTTAGCAGTTATTTACAAACTTAATATTGACATTTATCAGTATTTTTTTTACCTTTGTCAAAACAAGTATTTAATAGGCAACCTTATTAAGCAATTTTACGTTAAATAAATAAAAAAGCTTATGAAAAAGAATTTTATTCTAGTGGCTATGGTGTTATTAACAAAGTTAACATATAGCCAAAACATAGGTATTAGCAACGATGCCACCTTTACTACCCCACAAAGTCCATTACACATTTATTGGACAGCAGATGGGAACTTACTGCAACTTAGCAGAAGCTCTACAGCTAATAGCGGGCTAACTTTTTCAGTATCTAATAACGATTATTCTATCCTAAACCGCCAAAATAATGCCCTTATATTTGGTACCAATGCAACCGAACGCATGCGAATTACGAATACGGGGAATGTGGGTATTGGAACTAATGCACCAGCAGCTCAACTTCATACTACTGGTACTGTACGATTTCAAAATTATGCATCGGGTTCATCAGGGGCTATTCTTAGAACAACCAATACCGGCGATCTTAACATAACTAATTTTACAGGAAGTACAGAGGATATCTTATTAGGCAACGGTACATTTGCTTCTTTAAATTCTTTAGCATGGAGACTTACAGGCAATTCCGGTACTAGCCCTACCACAAACTTTATAGGAACTACCGATGCACAAGATTTTGTATTTAGAACAAATAATATTGAACGTATGAGAATTTTTAGTTCTGGACCTGTAAGAATTGGTTATGGAACAGCTGCAGAAGATGCCTTACAAGTGGGAGGATATGGCTCCGGTAATCCTACTGTTTTTATCGGCTCTGCAGGAGGAGCACCTGGATATGGAAGTATTAGACTTTACGGTACTTCGTATGGTACAAACGCTATTCATATTAGAGGAGGTGGATTGACTTATTTTAACACAGGAAATCAATACGTTTTTGGTAGAAATTCTGTTGTTGACGGCAACGATTTATTTGCTGTTCAAGCTAGTGCCACATATCCATGGGCAATAAATGCCTATACAGCTCAGAATAACGCAGGTGCTATATATGGCGAAGCAACAGGCATACCGTCATACGGGGTTTGGGGCGAAACCAATAACAATACTAGCATAGGTGTTATAGGAAACAATTCGTCCACAACTGCTAATACTTTAGCAAGAGGAGTTCAAGGACAAACGGCTAATTCTTCAGGTACTGGTGTTGTAGGAATAAACTCTAGTACTACTCCAGACATAAATGCAACCGGTGTATTTGCCTATACCACTAATCGTTCCGGAAGTGCCCTTTTTGCATATTTAAACAATACGGCAACAGATGAAAATGCAACAGCTGTTTATGCAATAACCAACAATCCTGCAGGCGATGCAGGATATTTTGTAAATAATGCTACAGCAGGGACAAATAATGGGAATGGGTTAGTAGGAATAACACGTCAAAATCAAGGATTTGGTGTATTTGCTATAAACAATAACACTACAGGTACTGGCCTAATTGCTGCTGGAAATAATATAACCCCAACCTATTTAACAAATGGAACCGGTGCATCAATAGGTGGGAGTACCATAGGGTTATTTGCATATAAAGATGGTGCTTTAGCTAATAATGCAGGTGCCGCATATTTTTTGGCTTCTAGTACATCAGGTGCTGGAGTTTATGTTGCCTATAGATCTGGAGGTACAAATTACAAAATTATTAATGTCGGTGGTTTTGGGGGAACTGCTTCCACCGATGTGTGGGGACTAACCAACGATACGAATGATAGAAAAATTTTATTTGCACCCGAAGCTCCTGAGATTGTTTTTCATGATTTTGGTGTGGGTCAGCTTGTTAATGGTAAAGCTTATATAAATTTAGACCCAATATTTTCGAGAAATATTGTAGTTAATGATCAACACCCATTACGTGTTTTTATCCAATTAGAAGGCAACTGTAACGGGGTTTATGTAACCAATAAATCTAAAGATGGTTTTGAAGTTGTAGAATTAAATGGAGGAACATCTAATACAAAATTTTCTTGGTTCGTTATCGCCAACAGAGCAGACTATATAAATCCGGTAACCGGTGAACTGATTTCTAAACATGAAGGTGTTCGGTTTCCACAAGCACCCAATCCTCCTAAAGTTGAAATTGTTAAAGAAAAAACAAAATCAGATAAAATAATTGTACCCGATGTATTAGAGGTAAAAAAAATTAAGAAATAATGAAAAGATTTATTGTAATACTATTAATTTCATTTTTAAATTCTTTGACATTTTCTCAAGGTCTTATCAACAATGCCACTAATTTTTATTTGTCTGCCAATTCAAATTTAATTTTATCAGGAAATGCCAACTTAATAAACAATGCCACAATGACCTGTGCCACCAATAGCAATGTTAAGTTTACGGGCAATTTTGTCGATCAGTATATTGGTGGAACAACAACTACTACATTTTATAATCTATATATTGACAAACAAGATGTTTCATCACCCGGTAATATCGATTTGTATTTACAACAAAATATCAATGTTTCTGGTATAATTTTTATACAATTAGGACACCTTAATTTAAGAAACAACTTGGTTGATTTAGGAACTACAGGCATGATTTCCGGCGAAAACATTAGCTCACGTATTCGAGCAACCGATGTAGCCAAAACCGAAGGAGCCGGAACAGGTATTATTCGAGCTATACGTAATAATCCTTCTGGTAATGTGGCTGGTTTAGGATTGGATTTTACTCCTGCCACAGCACTCGGTAATAATACTCGAATTATAAGGGGGTGTAATCCACTACAAGGTAGTGGTTCGTTTACTTCTAATTACAGTATTTTTCGTTGGTACAGAATTGAACCGGGAACTACCATGAGCAATTTAACCATCAATAATTTTTATTATTGGGGAGGGACCAATAATCCCGAATTAAACGGACACACTGAAGCTAATTTGCAAATGTTTCAATGGGTACAATATGGTGCAGGAAATCCTCAATA
>CALGPK010000025.1 GCA_937960415.1 uncultured Bacteroidales bacterium
AATTAACAATATCTGTTAATAACTTTTTGGAATACTTCTGTTTTAATTAAGATAAATTGAATTATCTTAGCTTTATGTTTGTAAGAGTAAAAACATCGCCGAATTCGCCCAAAAAAGCCGTTCAAATAGTTGAGAATGTGCTAATTAGGAATAAAGTCAAGTAGCGTATGGTTCGCCTTTTGCCCGACATCGATCTAAAAAAGATGTATTAAGCAAATGCAGTTTAGAATTAAATGAAATCCCTTTTTAATAAAATAACCTATTGAAATATAATTACATACCATATCGTGTAGTGCCTACGTGATTTTGTATGTATTTGTATATCAGTAAATTAAGCATAAAAAGTGACGAAGTCGGGAAAACATTTGGAACAATAGTGTAACATTTTGCATGAATTTTATAGTAAAAGTTAAGGTTAAGACAATTTACGAAACTCCGATACAATAAACATTGCATTTTCTTCGATACTTTTAGTGCCATCGAGCCAAATAATAGGCACTCCTCTTCGTTCCATTCCTCTAAAGTAAGTCATTTGACGTTTAGCAAACTGATGTATAGCCGTTTCAAGTTTACAAAAAAAGTCAAGGTAGTTATATTTTCCTAGTAAATACTCAGTAATGTATTTGTATTCGAGCCCGTAATATGTTAGTTCATCGGGTGTTATGCCAGTATTCAATAAATGTTGCACTTCTTCTATCATTCCTTCTTTAATTCGTTTTTTAAGACGTTCGGTTATGCGTGCACGTCTAATTTCCCTTGGCACATCTATACCAAAAGTTAAACTATGCAATGAAGGATGATTCATCGAGGTTATTTCGTGCTGCTTGTAATACTCGGCTATTTCGATGGCTCTAATAGCTCGTTTTTTATTATCCACATCGGTTTTGTTGTGCAAATGCTTGTATTGTTTGAGTATTTCTGCTAATTGATTTAATGAATAATCGGCGAGTTTTTTGCGTAACTCTTTATTCTCCGGAACTTCTATTAATTCATAATTTCTGAGTATAGATTCGATATACATTCCCGAACCACCACATAATATAGGGATTTTGTCTCTCGAAATAATATCGCTATATGCTCTGTAAAAATCGCGTTTAAATTCAAATACATTATACTTTTCGCCAGCTTTTACAATATCAATTAAATGATATGGAATTCGGGAATCGTTTATTTCATAGTCGTTAAGATCTTTTCCTGTACCAATATCCATACCGATGTAAACCTGACGACTATCGGCACTAATAATTTCGGCATTTAATTCATAAGCAACTCTTACTGCCAGCCTGGTCTTGCCACAAGCTGTTGGTCCTAAAATGCTAATGATGTCGGGTTTTTTCATTACAATTCGTTATACTTATTGGGTAAATATCGCCTTGTGATAAAACGCACCGGGAAACGCGAAGAGAGATAACCAATAGCAAGTACTGAGGTAAAAATAACAAGCAAATCCAAAATACGAACTTCAACCGGATAAGCTTTTACAATAAAGGCATCGGGATTGTTTGCATCCATAGGAATAATACCGAAATGCTGTTGCAAAAAACAGAACAACAATCCTAATGTAATACCCAACAATGCACCAATTATAGAAATAAGCCACCCTTCGTACAAAAAGACTTTTTGAATGTCTTTCATCGAAAAACCTATACTGCGAAGCGTTTCTATATCTTCCTTTTTCTCTAGAATAAGCATGGTAAGCGATGCCGTAATATTAAACGAAGCAATGAGCAAAATAAATAGCAGTATTGCAAACACAATAACTTTTTCAGATTTCATGATTTGATAAATGAATTGATGCTGCTCGAAACGGTTGCGAACATCGAATTTTTCGCCCAGTGAATTCTGTAAAAGCTTTTCGACTTTTTCGGACGAAGCAGAATGTTTGAGCTTAATTTCGAGCGAAGATACTTCTTTTTGGTACTGAAAAAGTTCTCTGGCAAATTGTATAGGCACAATGATGTAATTGTCCATTTCAGGATCGACCATGTAAATACCAATCGGATAAATAGGCTTCATGATAAAAGCCTGTTCGGGCGATGTGTGTATGCTTGCCAGTCGATTGGGGGCATAAATTTTTAACGGAGCTACAAAATTTAGCCCAACAGAGAGATGAGCAACAACACTCATACCTACTACTGCCACCGGTTGACCCTGGTACATAAGGCTAAATCGTCCTTCGGTTATCATCGTATCCAGGCCACTCATGTCGGCATAACTCAAATCGACACCTTTTATGGTAAATGGATGATACACGTCATGATATTTTACCAATGCCTTGTCTTCGATGGTAAAAGCATAACTATCTATATCATGAATGCTGTTAAGAGTGAGCATAAAGGTATTGTCTGGGATAAATGTTTTAGAAAGCACTGGTATTACTTTTAAATCAGGGTCAAACGAATTGAAACGTTTAATAATGAGTGATTCCAATCCATTGAACACCGAAATAATAATGACTAATGCCATAGTGCCAATGGCAAAACTCACTACAGTTATAGAAGAAATAATATTAATGATATGAGTGGTTTTGGGCGAAGTAAGGTAACGCTTTGCTATAAACCAGTGTAATTTCATACTTATTTTTTAAGCAATTCTTCGATGCGTTTACTATATTCGTACGAATCGTCGATGAAAAAAGCTAGCTCGGGAATAGATTTAACTTTATTTCTGATTCGTTGTGCCAAGGCATGTCTTATTTGCTTTTTATTGTCGTTGATTATCTGAAATATCTCCTCTGGCTTTATTTTTGGGTTATAAATGCTAAGATAAACTCTGGCAAACGACAAATCGGCACTTAAACGAACAACCGTAACATTGATAAGTGTCCCCGGTAAAAAAGAAGATTCGTTTTGCTGAAATATAACACTCAGCTCTTTTTGAATCAATCGTTCGGCTTTCTGAATTCTTACATTATTCATAATTAATCAAATTTAATTGCTTTTATTGGCTCTATTTTGCTGATGATAGACGATGGAATAAGCAAAATAACAAGTGTAACAACAATAATCGCTACATTGAGCAAAACCACGTGCCACCATTCAATTTGTACAGGCACATAATCAATATAGTAAGAGGCTTTATTTAAGCTTATAATGTGGTAATTTTTTTGTGCATAATAGGCTGCAAAAGCCAATAAATTGCCAGTTAGCAAACCAAATAGAATGTAAATAGCACTAAGATAAATAAATATTTTTCGAATATTAGAATCGTAAAAACCCATGGTCTTAAGCAAACCGATCATATTTACACGTTCCAGTACCAATACCAACAAGCCCGAAATAATATTAAGACCCGATACCAGCATCATTAGTATCAAAATAACCCACAAATTGGTGTTAAACAGTCCAATCCAATCAAAAATATATGGAAAACGTTCCTGAATAGTAGATACTTTCAATTTTGTGCCATCTGCATGAAATTTGGCTGCTACCATCGAATAAATTCTTTGTTTAGCAGACTGAATAGAATCAAAGTTTTTGAGGTTTATTTCATAACCACTGATTTGGTTAGGTTGCCAATTGTTTAACTTCTGAACATGACGTAAATCGACAAAAACAAACATATTGTCAAACTCCTCCATCATGCTTTCGTAAATACCACAAACAACAAACTTACGCATACGTGGAGGTTCCTGAATAAAATAAACATATACGGGAGAGCCTATCTTAACTTGCAATATGTTGCTAATCTTTCGGGATATGAATATTTCGTTTGATTTGACACTATCGACAATTAAGGGTTGACGTCCTTCGACAATGTGGTTGCTTAAAAACGACCAGTCGTAATCTTTATATACACCTTTAAGAACACAACCATGCAAGGTGTTACCTGCCTTCATAATACCGGGCTTTGTAGCGTATAATTGCAAATTCTTTACACAACCAATCTTTCGTATAGCATCGATGTCGTTTTTGTTAATGTAAATAGGATTTGTTTCGAACGAGTAGTTAGCATCGTAATTGCTTACTACAACATGCGAGGCAAACCCAGAAACTTTATATTTTATTTCTTGCTTGAAACCAACAACAACAGCAACAGAAACATACATGACTACAAAACTAACGGCAATGCCAAGGATATTGATTATGGTAATGGGCTTCGATATCCGATGCGATTTTGACTGACTAAATAATATTCGCCGTGCTATAAAATAGGTTACTTTCATAATGCAAAACTAATCTAAAAAACAACGAAAAGCAAAAACGGACAGTTTTATAGAACGAGACTTTTATAAGTTAAGAGTATATTAAAAAATAAGAACTAAATTTTGTAATATATTATTTTAAAAATTTAAAAAAATATTTTTAGAAAAAATTATCAAATACATAAACATTGAGATAAGAAAAAAAACAAAATAGGAATGATATTCACAAAAAGAATACAAACAACATCAACTATTAAAAAAAGTATTTGCTGGATTAGATGAGAAGGCATTTAGGTAAAAAAACAAAAGAAATGATATTATGAAGAAAACAGTCATAGACGATAATGGTTTAATAAATACCGTAATAACTATCCATCCCAATTTTAATGAGTCTTTAATTCAAAATTCACCATTTTTAAGGATTACATTCTTTATTAGTTGCACGTAATTTTGCATCATATTAAAAATTAATTTTAAGAGCTATGAAGAAAATTGTATTATTCGTTTCGCTTTTAAGTGCCTTAACCATATTTGCACAAGATATTGATAGCATAAAGAATATCTACACTAATAGTGTTGAAAAAATGCTCAATGATAAGCCTGGTCTTGGTATTGGCGGATATGGCGAAGTGCATTATAACCAGCCCATTAATAAGCATTTAAAAGATTTGGGCATCCTTGATGTGCATAGAATGGTCATGTTTTTAGGCTACAATTTTTCAAACAAGACCCAATTTGTTTCAGAAATAGAATTTGAATATGCCAAAGAACTTTGGGTAGAGCAAATGTTCCTTCAACACAAAATAAATAAATATATAAATTTTCGTGCTGGACTTTTGTTGATTCCAATGGGTATTATAAACGAATATCACGAGCCTACAATGTTTAATGGTGTAGAACGTCCAATAATTGACAATAAAATTGCTCCTACCACATGGAGAGAAATTGGCTTTGGTTTTTTGGGAAATATTATGCGAACAAAAATGAAATATCAACTATATGTTGTAAATGGATTTAACGGATATGATGCCAATGGGGGTGTATTTTCAGGAAGTAAATCATTAAGAGATGGCAGACAAAAAGGTTCAAAAGCATATTTGTCTTCACCCAATTGTGCAGGTAAATTAGAATTTTATGGTGTAAAAAATTTGAACATAGGTGTTTCGGGTTATTTTGGAAAATCGCAAAGTCGTTTATATAATAATTTACATCGCGACAGCACCGTTTTGATTCAAAAAGCAGATTCGTCAGTTGTAAATATTTCAATGATAGGGACAGATATTAGGTGCAACATCAATGGAATAAAATTAACAGGTCAACTGTATTATACGTTATTAGGCAATACTGAAAAATATAATGTCTTTACTTCTAAAAATGGCACAAACAACGATCTGGGAAGTTCTATGATTGGCTACTATGCTGAAATAGGTTATAATGTGTTTCAAACGGTAAAAAACATAAAAACTGAATTAACGCCTTTTGTAAGATATGAAGTTTACAATACTCATCATACTGTTGATAAAAATATTGTTAAAAACGATAAATATAATAACACGATTATTACCACAGGTTTAACATATACTATAATTAAAGGTGCTGTACTCAAAGCAGATATTCAATTCCATAAATCAAAAGCAGACAGAAAGTATAGTAAGATATTTAACACAGGTTTTGGTATAATGTTTTAAATTTTGAAAATGAGAAATGTAGTTTTATTAATAGTGTTTTTAATATCAGTGATAAACAGCGTATCTCAAAATAACATAAAATTTGCACCAAAACAGTTATTTAAAGAAATAAAAAGTATTTTTCGTTGTGATAATCCTATTCTTATTGAGTTAAACAATAATTCAAGTGTTGTTATAGACACTTTAAGTCAAAAATATTTTCAAATAAATAATACAAAACCAATCGGATATGTATATATTGGCAGAGTCAAAACATGCAGGGCAGGTGTTTGTGCAGCTCATGAGAATTTTAAATCACAAGATAGTTACGAATTTTTTGATTATTTCATTCTATTCGACACATTAGCAAAGGTCGTTGCAGTAAACATATATAATTATGAAGCATCTCACGGACAAGAAATTGTAGTAAAAAGTTGGTTAAAACAATTTGTTGGTTATGATGGGACTTATGAACTAATTATTGGAAAAAATATTGATGCTATTTCGGGCGCAACAATATCAGTACATAGTATTACCTATGATATTTCTTCTAAAACAGAAACTTTGAAAAAAATATTATTAGAAAAAAAAATCTACATAAATTGAAAATTTCCCGACTTCGTCACATTTTATACTTAACTTGCTGATATACAAGTACATACAAGATTATGTAGGCACTACACGATGTTTTATGTGATTGTATTTCAAGATGTTTTTACTCTTACAAACATGCTGAAAAAATAAGACTTTTAATAAACAAAATTGTAACAAATTATTTATACACATCAAGCCACTTTTTAAAAATTTAAAATGAGAAAATCAAAAATTGAAACATATCTTAACCGTTTACAAACAAAAATACCCAATTGCTAACAAAGTATAGTAACAATAAGGGTTTTATAATTCATGCATTCTGCCTCGTTAAAACTTTGGTGTACTTCCTTGGTTTTGTAGCCCGCAATCCCTTATGGATGCAACACTCAAACGTTACCTATTATGTTAAAAAATATGAACATACAAAACTACGAAACACGTTAACAGATTGACAATCGATCTATTTTAACAAACAACTAAACAACTGAAAATTTAATGTTTTTAAATAAATTTTTTTCTAATAGACTATTGAATATAGTAGTAACTATATGGTTTTAAATGTAATAGTATATCATTAAGTTCAACATATATTGAGACGAAGTTTGGATTAAGATTCAAATTTATTTCTTGTTTTATTAGCAATTTTAACCAATGTAAGCATAACAGGAACTTCGACAAGAACTCCTACAACAGTTGCTAAAGTGGCACCAGAATTTAAACCAAAAAGGACAATAGCAACTGCTACAGAAAGTTCAAAAAAATTGCTTGCTCCAATCATAGCTGCCGGTGCAGCAATGTTGTGCGGTAATTTCCATTTATATGCCCATCCATAAGCTATAAAAAAGATAAAAAACGTTTGTATAATTAATGGAATAGCAATTAAAAAAATATTAAAAGGTTTATTGAGAATTACATCGCCCTGAAAAGAGAAAATTATAATTAGCGTTAGTAATAATCCGGTAATAGTAGTGCTTGTGAATTTCTTTAAAAATACATTGTTAAAATAATCTATCCCTTTTTGTTTAATTACCATTTTACGAGTTATAACAGCCGAAACTAAGGGTATTACTACAAAGAGTACAACAGACAGCAACAATGTATTCCATGGAATTTCTATTCCACTAACTCCAAGCAAAAAGCTCACAATGGGTATAAATGCAACTAAAATAACAAGATCGTTAATAGCTACCTGAACTAATGTATAAGCTGGATTTCCGTTTGTCAGATAACTCCAAACAAAAACCATAGCTGTACAGGGGGCTGCACCTAATAATACTGCACCGGCTAAATATTCTTTAGCCATATCGGCAGGAATAAATGATTTAAATATTACATGAAAAAACAACCCTGAAATAGCAAACATAGTAAACGGTTTTATTAACCAATTGACGGTAAGGGTAACTGTAAGTCCTTTAGGCATCTTTATTGCATTTACAATGCTTCCGAAGTCTATTTTAAGCATCATTGGAAAAATCATAATCCAAATAAGTACTGCAATAGGGATAGAAACATTAGCATATTCAAACTTCCCCAAAATTTCGGGAACAATCGGAAATAATTTACCGATGATTATCCCTACAATAATACAGATTGCAACCCATAAACTTAAAAAACGATCGAAGAACGACATTTGTTTGCTCATAATTCTTAAAATTTAAATTATTAAATCTTTAATCCTATTTATTTAACTATTAATTAGGCATATACATTATTTATCAAGTTGTTTTCTTATATTTTTGCTTATTCTTTTTAAATAATACCATCATGTTGAGCAAGATTATTCCATCGGATATTTAAAATAGAATTCGAACTTTTGGAGCTTCTTAAAGCACTATAATGGGATATCATAAACGGAATGCCTTGTGACAGTTCACTATGCTTATGTTCGATTGGGCTATAAATAATGTAAGTTACATACGAAACTTCGAATTTTTTTTCCCATTGTTTTACATCGACCATAATAGTGTTTGGTGTAGTGGTTTCAACTGCAATGTGTGGCAAAAGATTACATAGTTCAGAGCGAGTAATTCCCCAATTTTTAACAACATGGTTTGCCATCAATGGTCTGTTTTACGGTTGTTTATATAAAATGTATAAAATTCTTTTTTTATTTGGTCTCTTACTTTTCTAAATACATTCAGTATCACTTCGGAGCTTCCTTGGGCTTCTGCCGGATCTTCAAAACCGATATGTAAGCGATTCTTTACTTTGCCAATAAACATTGGACAAGTTTCACGAGCACCATCACAAACTGTTATAACATAGTCAAATTCTTTGTCTAAATATTCATTTACCGATTTTGGTTTGTTCGAACTTATGTCTATTCCATCTTCTAACATTACCTGAATAGCATAAGGATTTACTTTTTCGGCAGGTTGTGTCCCTGCAGAATATATCTCCCAATCGGGACAATAATATTTCAAATAACCTTCTGCCATCTGACTACGACAACTGTTTCCCGTACATAATATTAGTATTTTCATATTTTTCGGTTAAATGAAGATAATAATCGCATGAATTGCCTGCAAATATAAAAATTAAAAATAGATTTTCATAGTATTTAAAATCATAGCTGTTATGTTTTTTCGTTGAATGTACATTTTACACTAAATATTGTATTAAAGTATCACTAAATCACTCTTCATAACACACATTGCAGCGATTGCTTTGTTGTATATAGAAAAGTTAAACGAATAAGAGCTATATCTCGCACCATTTGAAAATTTCTGATACATGCATAATCCGGAATTCTTTATTTTATTTTTGCATTATGGCATAATTTATGTTAAATTGCAAGGCTAAAATATTTAATTTAATTATGAAACCGTCTGTCTTAACGATAATGGGTGCATTATTTCTTTTTACAACATTTCTTGCTCAACCGAAGCCATTTTTGTATAAAAAAATGTGGCAAAAAGTAGATAGTCTTGAGCGAAAAGGACTGACAAAGTCGGCACTCGAAGTAGTACAAAAAATACATCAGGCAGCACGTCAGGATAATTTGCCTGCACAAGTTGTAAAATCTTATATTTATCTGTTTAAATTTCGGAATATAATTGAAGAAGACGCATACGAAAAACTGCTTACCGAAATTAGTCTTGAAGCATACAACGTTCCTTTTCCGTATTCGTCGTTATACCATACATTAAGTGCTGAATTTTTTTGGCAATACTATTTAGCCAATCGATACCATTTTCATTTGCGAACTTATTCTCCCGACGAGGGCGAAGATATTCGTTCGTGGAGCTTAGAACACCTTGCCAGCGTTATTATTAAACATCATTTAAAGGCGCTGGAATCCAGAGAACAACTGCAAAAAATACCCCTAAAACAATTCAACGAAATTTTAGTAGAAAACAACTATGTCGAAAACCTGCGACCTACGTTATACGACTTTTTGGCTTTTAGAGCCGTAGAATTCTTCTCCAGCAAAGAAATAAGTCTAACTAAACCAGCCGACACTTTTGAGCTCAACGATAGTCTTTATTTTGCCGATGTAGCTACTTTTTTGAAGCTTAATCCGAGTACAAACGACAGTCTTTCACTTCAATATTACGGAATACGTATTTTACAAGATATTCTTGCTTTTCACTTGAATGACGATCAACCCGATGCTTTTATTGATGCAGAATTATCTCGTTTAGAATTCGTATATCGAAACACTGTATTAGAAAACAAAAGCGATTTTTACTTAAAATCGCTTAACCGATTATATGTTAAATATTCAGAACATCCTTTCTCCAATGCTATTGCTTACCAGATTGTTACACTCATGTCTGCTATGGCTGATACTTATCGTTTCGAAGATTCGACAACTCATCCATATCGATACTATATGATTAAAGCAATGGAATTAGCACAGCAAGCTATTCAAAAATATCCATCTGCATTCCATACACCTCACTTAAAAAATTTTATTATTTCCAGACAAAAGCCTTCTTTGAGTTTCGAAATCGAAGATGCTACTATTCCCAACGAACCATTTGCCGTTAAATACAACTATAGAAATCTCGAAACAATTTATACTCAAATTAGGGCAATCGACAGAAAAACATACGATAACCTTTTGTTGGATTATTACGACAACGAACTGTTAAAAAAAATTTATCTGGCATCTACTTTGGTTCAGGAAAGGATTATAAAACTACCAAAAAACATTGATTATCAGCCACATAGCGTAGAAGAAATCTATCAGGGATTACCGCTTGGTTTTTATGTGATTTTTGTTTCAAGTGATGCCGATTTTATGAACACAAAAGCTATTCGCTGTATTCAAAGACTCTATTCAACCAATATTGCCGTAGTTTCTTTTCGCAACGAAGATGGATCGCATACTATTTTAGTTACTAACCGTAAAGATGGTTCGCCAATAAGCAATGCCAGCATTACCGAATACTGGCTCGAATACGGACAGCGAAAACATAATTTTACAAAAGGACAATCGTACCAAACCAACTCTAACGGCATGGCAACTATACTTTTGCCCGATAATCCACTTCGTAAAAAAAGTTATGGCAATGTATATATTGAAATTAATACATCGCAAGAGACATATTTCTCGGAACAATATTTTTATACAAGCCCTTATTACAAAAGTTCTTCAAGCAAAAACTACTCAATAAGCCTATTTACCGATCGTGCTATTTATCGTCCCGGGCAAATTGTTTATTACAAAGGAATTATTATTGAACAGCAGGATCAACAACGAAATATTGTACCATCGTTTCAGGTTAGCGTCTTACTGCGTGATGCCAATTATCAGCCTGTTGAAGAGCAGATGAAAACGAGCAACGACTTTGGAACATTTAACGGTTCGTTTAAGATACCTGAAGGATTGTTAAACGGCGTGTATACACTAACTACACCATACGGATCGTGCCATTTTAGAGTAGAGGAATACAAGCGACCCAGGTTTTTTGTAGAAGCCGAAGCTATTGATAAAGAATATTACTTGAATGATACCGTTATTGTTAAAGCAATGGTAAAAAGTTATACAGGCAATCCCTTACAGCAAATTCCTGTAAAATATAAGATAACTCGCATTCCTAGATGGCGTGGATATGAGTATTATTATCAACGCATTCCATCGGTTGTTATTAGTAGCGGCTCTGTTAATACCGACGAGCAGGGCATAGCAGTTATTCGCTTTAAAGCTATCCCCGACTTAAAATATCCTCTCAACGAATCGACATTTTATCAATACAAAATAGAAATAGATGCAACCGACATCAACCAGGAAACGCAATCGACCGAATGCTATATTTCGGCAGGAACCATAGGTTTATTTTTCAGCCTCTCATTACCATCATTCTGTACAGCTAACGATTTGAAAAGTATTGCTCTATTAGCTCAAAATGCAAATGGGAAAAAAATAAATGTTACCGGTACTTATCGGATTTATCGCCTCGAAGAAAACCGCACACCCCAAAGAAGCCGCTTGTGGAGCGACCCTGATACATATCTCTACACCGAACAGGAATGGAAACAGTTGTATCCCGGTAATGTTTACAAAAGAGCAATCGGTTTTGAAGACTTAAAGCCAGTTAACACGGTGTTTTCTGCCAATTTCGATACTCAAAAAGATACAGCAATAATCATTCCCAATGCACATCTTTTGCCATCAGGTTCATATTTAATAGAAATTAAATCTGCCGACAGAAAAGGCAAAGAAGTAATACATCGTCAGGCAGTTATCCTCTATTCGTTCGATAATAATACCCTTATTCCTGTTAATGAAGCACTAATGATTATGCCAGAAAAAATGACTTACAAACCCGGCGAATACGCTAAAATAGCAGTTGGTAGCGCTTATAACGATGCAAAAGTACTTATGAACATAGCATTTTTCAATAATCCTGAACAATATCAATGGATAAATTTGATTGGGCAACAAATAAATATTATCGAAATACCCATCCAAGAGCACCATCGTGGTAATATTATTCTTAGTTTTTTGATGGTGAAACAAAGTCGCATTTATCGTAAAGAAATAACCCTACATGTGCCATACGATAATAAAGAATTAAACATAAAAACCGAAACCTTTCGTTCGAAAATTTATCCCGGACAACAAGAGACATGGAAACTTAGAATAATAGGAAAAAATGGAGAACGAGTAGCATCTGAATTGCTGGCTTCGATGTACGACAAATCTCTCGATGCTTTTGTAAATCATCAATGGTCGTTTGCTCCCTATCCATATTTCTACAACAATAGATATTCAAATCAAGAAATGTTTGATGTTAAATACAGCAATTGTTATACTTATTACGAGTCTTCACCCAGTCTTCCATCGCTTACATATCCAAAATTAAATTTGTTCGGTTTTCGATATTACGGAGCGTATAGATATCGAAACGGATATGGCAAGAAAGCTGCTCAAGAAAAAATAGCACAACAACTTGCTTATGAAACAATGGACGCAGAACCTCCATCCGTTTCAAAGCAAGAAATCACAGCAAGCGAAACCATGGGATTAAAAAAGCAGGAAAGCACTCCGGGAAGTACTTCTGATGTAGAAGTTAAATTATCCATACGAAGTAACTTGAACGAAACTGCCTTTTTCTTTCCAGAGTTAAAAACAAATGAACGTGGCGAAGTGGAATTTACATTTACATCGCCCGAGGCTCTAACCACATGGAAATTTATGGCATTTGCTCATTCAAAAGACTTGAAATACGGTTTTTTACAAACAGAATGTATTACTCAAAAAGAACTGATGGTAACCCCTCAATTACCACGTTTCTTCCGTGAAGGCGATAGTATAATGCTTTACATTAAAGTAGATAACATTTCCAATAACGAACAAAAAGTTACAGTTAGCTTGAAAATAGAAGACGCATTGCAACAGTCGAAAGCATTTTCGTTTAGTCAAAGTACATCAATTACACTAAAAAGCAATCAAAGTGAAGCGGTTTCATTTATGTATTACGTACCATTCAATCTTTCGATGGCCAAAGTTACCTGTGTAGCTCAAAGCAAAAACTTTAGTGATGGTGAAGAGGTGGTATTGCCAGTATTGCCCAATCGAATGTTAGTTACCGAATCGATGCCCTTTTATATTAGGGGAAAACAAAGCAAGCAGCTTAATTTTAAACGTATAGACGATGCCTTAGGTAGCAATACATTGACTCATCATACATTAACACTCGAATACACTGCCAATCCAATTTGGTATGCCATTAAAGCTATTCCATACTTGCGTTCATTTCCGTTCGAATGTAACGAACAACTCTTTAATCGTTATTATTCCAATGTGTTATCACAATACATTGTGCTAAGCATTCCCAATTTTAAACAAATTTTTCAGCAATGGACCAATGATAGTACAAACAAACCGCTATTATCGCCGCTTTCCAAAAATGAAGAGTTAAAACAAGCGAGCCTTGCCGAAACACCATGGATTGAAGAAAGTCTTAACGAAGGCGAACAACGTAAAAACGTAGCACTCTATTTTGACGAAAAACGCATACAAAAAGAACTCAACGAAGCTGCCGATAAGCTTATCAAAAATCAATACTCAAACGGAGCATGGGGATGGTTTGCTGGCATGCCCGAAAATCGTTACATAACTCAATACATTGTTTCGCGTAACGGACGCCTCGAAAAAGCATACCATATCAACACCAAACTTACTACTGCTATGGATAAGGCTATTCAGTATATCGATCAGCAGTTAGTTAAGGATTACAAGGAAGTATTACAATATACAAAAAAAGAAGCATTGGATAAGTATGTCCCGGATGTTTTTACTATTCAATATTTATATGCACGTAGTTTTTATCTTAATAAGAACAAGAGCTTTTTACAGAGCGAAGCTTATCGTTTTTTCTACCAGCAGGCAAAAAAACACTGGCTTAGTTATGGCGAATATGTTCAGGGCATGTTAGCTTTAGTGCTTCATCGCAACAATGACTCTCAAACTGCAAAAGATATTGTTCGTTCGCTCAAGGAGCGTTGCGTGGTAAGCGATGAACAAGGTATGTATTGGAAAAGTATTAGTCGTGGGCTATCGTGGACAGAGGCACCCATCGAAGCCCAATCGCTTTTGATAGAAGCTTTTCACGAAGTATCGGACGACGCTCAAACTGTTAATGAGCTCAAACTCTGGCTACTTTTACAAAAACAAACCCAAAACTGGAAAACAACGATGGCTACAGCAGATGCAGTTTATGCACTGTTGTTTTTTGGAGAATCGAAGCTAAGCACTTCATTTGATGCTAATATCGTTTGGGGCGACAAACCCTTACCCATTGACAAACAAGCAAATATAGAAAAAGCAACAGGATACATTAAAACTACATTGAAAGAAAAAGAAATACAACCAAAGTACAGCAAAATACAAATCGAAAACAAAGGAAACGACCTTTCGTGGGGAGCCCTACATTGGCAATATTTCGAAAATATCGACAAAATAAGTACCTACGATAGCAAATACATGTCGCTAAAGCGTGAATATTACCTCGAAAAAATGACTCCTTCGGGCAAAAAACTAGAGCCTCTCTCTGGAAAAGTTGTACTCAAAACAGGCGATATTGTTGTAGTAAAACTTGTTATTGAATGCGATCGCACCCTTGAGTTTGTGCACATAAAAGACATGCGACCGTCGTCGTTTGAGCCGGTACAGGCATTATCGGGTTATGTATATCGCGATGGACTGGGATATTATAGCGAAATAAAAGATGCATCGCTCAATATTTTTATCGACCGAATGAATCGTGGCAAATACGTAATCGAATATCCGTTAAGAGTTTCGCAAAAAGGGACGTTTTCAACAGGAATTTCTACTATTCAATGCATGTATGCACCAGAGTTTAATGCACATGCACGGGGTATGAGGATTGTAGTAAATTAAAAAGCGGGTATTACATCATCAAATCTACCAGCTTTATCAGTTGTTTTTCGGATAATGGATGTATCATTCCGGTAGGTTTGTGCTCGAGCAAAAGGTTTTTAAAGGCGTTAATTTGCTTTTCGGACAAATGCAGCATCGGCAAATTTATAGGACAGTTCCAGAACATAAAAAGAAGCTCAAATCGTTTTATGGTAGCATTAGGGTTTTTAACATTGAACACTTCGTTGCCCAGCCAGGTTATGCGATGGCTTAGCTCTCTTTTAAAGAGTTTTAGCCACGCTATATAAACAACCGAAAGACTGGCACCATGAGGTATATCGTATAATGCCGACAGATGGTGGGCTACATCGTGTACACCCCAATCACCCGATTTGCGTCCGTGTAGGGTTATTCCATTTAGAGCACAGGTAGATGCCCACATCATACGTTCGCGAAGTTCGTAATTGTTCAAATCGACCAACAAATTATTGCCCACTTCGATAATTTCTTTTAAGATACTAACCACTATTTTATCGGACAGATGTGCATTGCCGTTGCCAAAATAGGCTTCGAGGCAATGAGCAACGATATCGGTAAGTCCCCAAGCGGTATATTCTTTCGATACCGATAGTGTATATTTAGGGTCGCAAAACGATAAAGAAGGATATATCAGTGGCGAACCATATCCAAGCTTTTCGTTTGTATCGTCGTTTTGTAATACGGCAAACGGGTTCATTTCGGTACCGGTGGCTGCTAATGTAAGAACTGCTACTATGGGCAATGCTTTTATAGGTTTTTCTTGTCCTTTCATTACTCTCCATGGTTGGTGGTTTTTGGGGATACATAAGGCAATAATTTTGGACGAATCGATTACACTACCCCCGCCTATGCCTATTACAAAGTCTACTTTATGGCTGCGTCCTAGTTCGATAGCTTTTTGCACATCGGTAACCACCGGGTTAGATTTAATACCCGCATATTCTACATAATCTATATTAGCCTGTTTTAGCTGATTAATGACATCATTCCATGCACCGGTTTTCTTTGCAGAACCTTTGCCCGTGACAATCAACGCTTTTTTGCCCAATGCTGCAATACTTTTTGACATCGAAGCAGAAACACAATCACGACCAAAAAATAACTTCGTAGGATTAAAAGCAACAAATTTTTCCATTTTTTTTTTAAACAAAATTATGATTTTTTTTAAAAACTTATTTACATTTGTAACAACAAAATCTTGATGCTTTATGAAAAAAATTAACATTTTAATTATCAGCGTATTGCTTGTGGCAATAGTTTCTTCTTGTACTTTCGAAAAGCGATTGTATCGCCCGGGATTTTATGTAGAAACGAATAGTTATCGAACATCAAAGAAACAACAAGAATTAACTACTATTCAAAAACAATCCATTGCAGAAAACAAAATAGATGTTTCTACATTTAGCTCTACGGTCGAAAATAATGTAGCCATACAAACTAATTCTCAGGAATTAGGTGTTTCAAAGACAAGTTTAGAACCTGTATTTGCTTTAAACCATTCTGATAAAAAAGTTTCGACATGGCAACCATCTATTTATACATCGTACAAACAACGCATATCATCAATTATTAGCGAAAACAAAAAAGCATGGGAAGTCTATCAGGCTAACCCGCTAGCAAAAGGTGGTAAGAGTCAGATTGTAGCACTTTTGTTATGTTTCTTTTTGGGAATGTTAGGAATTCATAGTTTTTATCTGGGGAATAAACAAAAAGGTATCATACAGTTGGTGATGTTTTTGGTGGGATGGCTTACTTTTCTTTTTATTATTGGTTATCTAATATTAGCAGCTTTGGGAATTTGGGTGTTGATAGATTTCATTCGAATTATTATTGGCGATTTAGGTCCGGGTTGGTAATAAGTTAATTGGATTCTTTAGATTACTTTTGTAATTTTCTTACTATCTTCGCTGCATGAAGATAGTATTTTTTTTATTTTTTATTTGTTCTTATTCTCTTTTTTTAGCTCAAGATACTTTGTCTCCGAAAACGGTTTTTTTAAAAAAACACAACGATTTAATTGTCGATACTATCAACGATACGCTCTTTTTTCATATACATCAGTACGAGGCAAACGTAAAAACTTTTGGCATAAGTACAGGTAATGGCATAAGCCCTTTTTACGATTTTAGGAATGGCTATTTGCTTGCACAACCTTTTTGGTTATCGTCTTTTTCGTTCTACTATTCAAAAATACAACAACGCTACATACACACGCGTTATCCTTATACGCAATTGCGGTTGATAGCTAACACCAATCGCACGTTTAACGAAGAAATTGTAAGTGTATTACATAGTCAGAATATCAATAAAAAATGGAATATTTTATTTAATGGCGAGTCGAACAAACGCATTGGTAAAATTCCGCATCAGGAAAACCGATTTCATTACCTTTATGCCAGCACTAACTATCAAGGCAATCAATATCAACTATGGGCAAACTATTATTATTCGCGTATTAAAACAAAAGAAAACGGTGGTGTTTCAAATCCGTCATTTCTAACCGATTCGTTGTTTCCTTATGAAAATGCTCAGGTATTTCTTACCCAGGCAGGCAACCGTTATACTATTCAACATGCCAGCATACAGCAACTCTTTACATTTTCTAAAGCAGATAGTACAAGTCATCAATACAGATTCTGGTGGATTCAAAAGGTATCTTTCGACCGTGCTAAAAAAATTTATACCGATGTTATGCCCAATATTTCATTTTATCGAAATATATACTACGATAGTCTGAAAACTTACGATTCATTATTTTACGAACAACAACGTTATTCTGTCGGGCTATTATTTGCAAACAGCGTCATCAATGGAACAGGTTTTCAATTCTTAATTAACAATTTGCAACAAAAGACATATACATATCAGCATTTGTCGTTACAAAGTGGATGGTCGGCAGATATCAATTTTACAAAGCAATTCGACAAACAAACATTATTGTTCGATGCTTCGTATGGATTTTATGGTTATCTGAACAAGGCTTTTAAAGGGCAAATAATGAGCCTAAGGAAAGTTCAAATGTTTAAACAATGGAATTCGTGGATAACTTCTGTAATGATAGAAAAAAAGGAAACCGATATATTCTTGCAGCAGTTTTATACTAATCATTTTCGATGGAATAAAAACATTTCATATACCACTCAATATACAGCCGAAACTTATGTAACTCATCGTAACAACACACTAAAACTTTTTGTTCGACGGATAAACAATTTTGTTTGCTTTGACACGACCATTCAGCCTGTGGTTGTCAGTTCCGCAAATATTGCAGGCAGTGAATTATCTAAATTATTTCAGATAAGGAATGTTTTTACTTATCATAAAATTCTTGCTCAATGGCACAATAATTCTAATATACATTTACCCTGGCTTTCGGCGTACCATTCGTTGTACATTCAGCAGAAATTCTTTAAAAAAATACTAACCATTCAATTGGGTGCCGATGTGTGGTATCATTCTACATATTCGGTACTTTCATATTCGCCGGTATTAAACACATTTTATCAATCAAATAATAGTGCCGAAGCAGGCTTCTATCCGGTTTGCAGTGTTTTTCTAAATGCAAGCCTAAAGCGTGCAAGATTTTTCGTTAAAATAGACCATCTCAATCATCAATGGAACAAAGCAAATTTCTTTTTAATAAACAAGTATCCCTTACCTCCACGCATGTTGAAGTTTGGAATATTCTGGAATTTTTACGATTAGCCTTTTAGAGCATTAGCTCCGCTTACAATTTCGAGAATTTCTTTCGTAATAGCAGCCTGTCGTGCTTTATTGTAATTCAATCGCAGTTCGTACAGCATTTCGGTGGCGTTGTCGGTGGCTTTGTGCATAGCCGTCATGCGTGCACCGTGTTCGGCAGTAACGCTATCGAGCAAGATTTTAAACACCTGCGAACGTAAGCTAATAGGCAACATGTTGGTCAGTATTTCAACTTCGCTTGGTTCGAAAATATAATTCTTAATAAAGCCCTCTTCCGACGACTTCTTGTTTTCTGCTGGTGAAGGAATGGGCAAAAACTGCTCGTTGGTTATGATTTGCACAGCCGCATTTTTAAAGCGATTATAATAAAACTCAATGTGGCTATATAAACCAGCATCAAACATCTGCATCAACTCGTTGGCAAGTTCGCTTGCTTTTTCATAGGTGACGTTTTCGATATATTCGGTGTTATTTTTTATGATATGGTACGATTTATTTTTTAAATAATCGTAGCCCTTTTTACCAATGCAATAAAGATGTACATTACCTTGTTCGTAAAGATTTTGATAATGTTCGTGAATGTAGTGTTGCAATTGGCGTACAAGATTTGAATTAAACGCACCACACAAACCACGATTCGAAGTAACCAATACAATAAGCACCTTCGATAGTGGACGCGGTTTGATATAAGAAACTTCGATATCTTCGTGCAAAGTTGATGTAACTTCCGACATTATTTCCTGCATCTTGTTTACATAAGGTCGAAGTTTAATAATAGCATCTTGTGTTTTGCGTAGCTTGGCTGCCGAAACCATTTTCATGGCGCTGGTTATTTGCCTTGTCGAAATAACTGACTGGATACGCAATCGTATATCTTTCAGGCTGGGCATAAAGCTTAATTTATTTTAAATTTAGCAGCAACCTCTTTGGCACAACTATCGAGTATGTTCATAATCTGGTCGTCGATGTGACCTTTTTTAAGAGTTTCGAGTACTTCGGGATGTTTAGCTTTGAGGTATTCAATAAAATCTACTTCAAACTCTTTTACTTTCTTGATAGGAACATCGCGCAACAATCCTTTTGTGCCGCAATAAATAACAGCAATTTGCTCTTCTACCGGAACGGGTGAATATTGTTTTTGCTTGAGTAATTCAACATTTTTGGCACCTTTGTCGAGAATGGCTTTGGTGGCAGCGTCAAGGTCGGAGCCAAATTTGGCAAATGCTTCCAATTCGCGATATTGAGCCTGGTCTATTTTGAGTGTACCGGCTACTTTTTTCATGGCTTTAATTTGAGCATTTCCACCTACACGCGAAACGGAAATACCTACGTTAATAGCAGGGCGTACACCGGCATTAAACAAGTTCGACTCGAGGTATATCTGTCCGTCGGTGATGGAGATAACGTTGGTAGGGATATATGCCGAAACATCGCCGGCTTGTGTTTCAATAATAGGCAAAGCAGTTAGCGAACCACCACCCTTTATCATATGGCGAATAGATTCGGGTATATCATTCATTTTACGGGCTACTTCGTCCGACTCGATGATTTTGGCTGCGCGTTCGAGTAATCGGGAATGCAAATAGAAAATATCGCCGGGGTAAGCCTCACGTCCGGGAGGACGACGGAGCAACAGGGACACTTCGCGATACGAAACAGCTTGTTTAGATAAATCGTCATATATGATAAGTGCATGGCGTCCAGTATCACGGAAAAATTCGCCAATAGCACAACCTGCATAGGGAGCATAGAATTGCATAGCTGCTGGGTCGCTGGCCGTAGCTTCTACAATAACGGTGTAATCCATTGCACCATATTTTTCAAGAGTTTTAGCAATACTGGCTACGGTCGAACCTTTTTGACCAACAGCTACATAAATACAGTAAACAGGGTTGCCTTCTTCAAAATTTTTACGTTGATTGATAATAGTATCGATGGCTATGGCTGTTTTTCCCGTTTGACGATCGCCGATAATAAGCTCGCGCTGCCCACGTCCGATAGGTATCATGGCATCGATAGCTTTTATACCGGTTTGCAGAGGCTCTTTAACAGGCTGACGAAAAATAACACCGGGAGCTTTACGCTCAAATGGCATTTCGTACAATTCGCCAGAAATGGGACCCTTTCCATCAAGAGGTTCGCCTATTGTATTTATTACTCGCCCCAGCAAGCCCATGCCAACCTTAATTGATGCGATGGTGTTGAGACGGCGTACCTTGTTGCCTTCGTGAATTCCTTCCGATGGTCCTAATAACACAATCCCTACATTATCCTCTTCAAGGTTGAGGGCAATACCTTTTACACCATTCTCAAACTCAACCATCTCATTTGCCCTAACGTTGTTTAAACCATAGGCACGCACGATGCCATCGCCATCTTCAATAACATAGCCTATTTCGTTGTAATCTATTTCGGTTTTTAAACCCTGCAGCTGGGTTTTTAATAGTTGTGATATTTCACCAGGTTTTAAATCGGCCATAGTTAAATTTGTTTTATTACACCATAGATGTTTTTTCCAAATTGATTTGTATTTTATTTAATTGATTTTTAATGCTACCATCGAATTCCATATCTTCTACCCTTAGAATAAAGCCACCTATAATATCAGGATTTTCTTCGTTTTTAATGTTAACTTGTTTTTTTAAAACAGGTTCGAGTTTTTGTTTAAATTCATGAATTAGATTATCGTCGAGTATTACTGCTGTAACTAAGGAAGCATCGACTATATTATGATGTTGCTTGTACAATGTAAAAAAGTTGCGTATAATATCAAAAAGACGGTTTTCGCGTCGTTTTTCGGTCAAAAGATTTAAAAAATCGAATGTTAACTTGCTGATGTATGGTTTAAAAAATTGTGAGATAAATTGTTTTTTTTCATGAGGATTATAAATGGGTGCATTCAAAAAGAATCGAAATTCTTGATTGTCTTTAGTAATGGATAGAATAAGGGTGAAGTCGGAAAAAACTTGCTCAAGGCTTTGCTGTTCGAGTGCTGCAAGAAAGATTGCTTTGGCGTAACGTACATTTACTTTGCTATAATTCATACACTTAGTTTAATGTTAATTCGTCCAATAAGGTTTTAATATAAGCTTTTTGTTGCTCGTTATTTTGAAGTTCTTTGCGGACAATTTTTTCGGCAATGAGTACCGATAATTCGGCTATTTGATTTCGTATTTCGTTCATTGCCTGTATTTTTTGATTTTCGATAGCAAGTTTGCTTGCCGCAAAAACTTTTTCGGCTTCGATGGATGCCTGTTGTTTGGCTTCAGCAATAATTTTTTCTTTTATTTCGCGTGCCTCTTTAATAATATTATCGGCTTGTTTACGCGCTTCGGCAACAATTTGTTCGTTGTTGGCTTGCAGTTTTTGCATTTCGATGCGAGCATCCTGGGCTGCTTTTAAGGCTTTTTCGATACGTTCTTCGCGTTGTTTTAGAATGTTTAAAATTGGTTTCCATGCAAATTTTCTTAGAATCAGAAATACGATAGTAAAGGAAACCAGCATCCAGAAAACTAAACCTATTCCGGGTGTTACTAGTGGCATATTTATATCGTTTTTATGTAAAACATAGCAATTTTCAAAACAAGAGGCATACACAAGCCAAGCGCTTGTCTCTGCCTCGTTTTTCTTAAATAAACAGGATAAGCAAACATACAACGATTGCAAAGAATGCAACTCCTTCGATAAGTGCTGCAGCTACAATCATGTTCGAACGGATGTCGCCGGCTGCTTCGGGTTGACGTGCAATTGCCTGCATGGCGTTTCCACCAATATTGCCTATTCCAAGACCAGCGCCAATTACTGCAATGCCTGCACCAATGCCTGCACCCATTTTTGCCAGTGCAACGTTTGCTACTGCCTGTAAAATAACAGTTAATGTAATCATAATATAATGGTTTTAGTGAGATTCTTCATGATGATGTTCTTCGGTTGCCATACCAAAATAAATTGCCGAGAGCAGTGTAAAAACATAAGCCTGAATAAATGCAACCAATAATTCGAGTAAGGTCATAAATATGGCAAAGGTAACCGATAATATAGAAATACCAAAACCCCCAGCCCAATGCATAGAGCCAAAAATAAAAATAAGGCTAAAAAAACCAAGAGCAATAATGTGTCCTGCTGCAATATTAGCAAAAAGTCGCACCATCAATACAAAAGGTTTGGTAAATACGCCAATGAGTTCGATAATGGGCATAAGCGGAATGGGTATCTTGAGCCACCATGGTACACCAGGGGCATTTATAATATGCATCCAGTACGTTTTATTGCCACTGAATGTTGTGATGATAAATGTAAACAAGGCCAATACCATGGTAACGGCAATGTTGCCCGTAACATTTGCTCCGCCAGGAAAGATAGGAATTAAACCCAGCAAATTGGCAAAAAAGATAAAAAAGAAAACAGTAAGCAAATAGGGCAAAAATTTATTGGCTTTATGTCCGATGGATGGTACGGCTATATCGTCGCGGATAAATAATATTAGCGGTTCTATCCATGAAGCAATTTTTCGTGGCGGAGCATTGGGATTGTTGCGATAGTAAGAGGCAGCCGATAGAAATACCCATAACAGCAAAATTATTATTATAAAAATCTCCAATACGTTTTTCGTAATAGACAAATCTAATGGCAAAGGAGCTGATTGGTCGATGTTGCCTTGTTCATCAACTTCTACAATTTTTCCTTTCATATCGCCTTCGGTAGCCAATGCTAAACCTTTGTAAGAACTGTGCCCATGATGGAATTTGCTCGACATGAAAACATGCCATTGCTGTTGTTTGTAACTATAAACAATAATGGGAAGTGGAATGCTGATATGTGTATGTCCAACGGTAGCAATGTGCCAGGAATGATCATCGAGAATATGGTCGATAATAAATTCGCCCGCATTAAATTTTTTTTCTGCAACAGGGTGATGTATCGTTTCTTCTGTAGCAAAAGCATTTGTAATTAATAAAAAACTCCATACGAACAATATTAAAAGCAAAAGTCGTTGGTTAATGTTAATTATCATGCAGTATCAATTTGGCTCCAAAAATAATGACTTATCTTGTGAATTTCAAAAAAAGTGGAAAAAATAATTAGTAGGAATTATTACTTTGCAATAGAGAATGTTATATTGCATAAAAAAACTAAAATTGAAGTAATTCAAAAAATTTGATTAAACCAGATTTACAGTATTCATCAAATGTATAAATGATATTTTCGTTTAAATATCGAAGATAGTGTTCTTTAAGAGTTTCCTTATACAGGGATAATGAAAGTTCTTTATGTTCAATTCCCCATTGGAGCGATTTTTCGAAACGAGATAAAAAATCTTCGGAAATGGGAGTTGTTTTAGCCCAGCATGCAAAAACAAAAGGTAATTTGGTAAGTTTCCACCATTCGTAAGATAAATCATAAGTGTACGCAAAATGATGCGATAATTCCATAGCCCGGTCTCCAATAATAAGCCCTCCGGTTTCTCCCGATATTTGTTGCTCATACCCTGCTTTAGCGGCCAACAGTTCAACGTTTTTATTCCAGTGATGTTTTAAGAGTATTTGTAATAACTTAACTGACGTAGTGGACTGATAATCGAGCCATATTTTTTTAATTTTTTCTATAGGTTCATTACCTACCATCAGAACTGACTTAACATGTTGATGCGATGAAATACAATAGGATGTAATGATGATATCGTCAGGAAATTGTTGAAAACTTCCGATGGGTAATAAAACAATATCGGCGTGTCGATGGTAAAAAGCTTCTGTGCAAAGCGATGGATAAAATGTTTGAATTTGATATTCTTTTTTGTTGAGGAATCCAGAGTTTTTTATGCCATAGATAAAAGGCAAGGTATTAATATAAGAAACGGCAGCGATTTTAATCATGTAACTTCATTTTTTCGACCGACATGGTTGCTGCAACTACAAGAAAAAATGTCATAAACGGAGCCAGAAAACTACCTATAAAAGGGATTAAAAAAACGAGGTAATAGATCAATCCGAAACCAATTGTCAGCCCTTTATTTTTTCTAACAATCATAATACTTTGATGAATAGTTAATTCTTTTCGTTCGAATGAATAATCGAGAAACGAAAAACCAAAAAAATAAGCATTGATAATAATGATAAGTAAAATAGAAAATGGTGAGATAATCCAGCCAATAATTGGAATAAAGCTAATAATAATGATGCTAATAACCCAAAAAGTTTGCAGAAACATATTTCTTAATGATAGTTTTAGGCTTCTTACAATTTGCCGAATCCACACTTTGGCATTGAACGGATAAGATTTTCCAGTAATAATTTTTTCGGTTTTTTCCGACACATACGAAAGCGCCGGAGATAAGAGAATAAGTACTATGGTTGCACTAAAAAAATAAAAAATAAAAAAGAATAGTACTTTAAAGAGCAAAAACAAAATACCTTGCAATAAAAAAGTAATAGTTTTAAAAAACCAATGACTGGTATTCTGCAAGTCAAGAGATGCAAACAATAAGTTGGAAAAATAATAATATATGGAACTTTCTAAAAGAAACATCAGATAAAGCAATAATACGAAAAAGGCAAAAGGAATAAGCAAAAACCATTTAAAATGTCGGAATGTGAAAGGAATGGATTTTAAAAATAAAATTATGCTTTCCGAAAAAGCCTCTAAGAAGCTCATGATTATTTTTTCTTTTTATTATTTTGCGAGCGTTGACGAGCAAGTTCTTCAAGTCGTTCTTGTAAGCGACTCTTCTTAATGGGTTTCTTTTTGTTTTCGTTTATTTCGGCCAAAAGCTTTTCTTCATTAACAAAACGGCGAATAATATACATCTGACCAAATGTAATAATATTTGCTAAAAAGTAATAGTAGCTCAATCCTGCCGAAAAATTGTTGAAAATAAATAAAAACATTACGGGCATCATGTACGAAATGATTTTCATACTGGGCATGGTAGTGTTTTGTGGATTGAGTTTATTTTGCTGATATGTGTAAATAATAGTACTTACGGTCATTAGCAAACAAAACAAGCTTACATGATCGCCGTAGAATGGAATGGTAAAGCCAAGATTTAGTACCGAATCGTAGGTAGAAAGGTCATTAGCCCATAAAAAGGGTTGCTGACGGAGTTCAAACGATGAGGGGAAAAACTTAAACATGGCAAATAAAATAGGTAGTTGAAGTAACATAGGCAAGCAACCCCCCATAGGATTTACACCTGCTTTTTTGTAAAGATTCATTATTGCTTGTTGTCGCTCCAGAGGCTTGTCTTTGGGTATTTTCTGATTTATTTCATCGACTTGTGGTTTTAATACACGCATTTTGGCTGTAGCCATATACGATTTATAAGTAAGTGGAAATAAAATAATTTTAATCAGAATGGTGAGAATAAGGATAATAATACCGTAGCTACTAATGTAGTTATCTAAAAAGTTGAAGACCGGAATAACTAAAAATCGGTTAATCCAACCAAAAATGCCCCAACCTAACGGTATTATTTTTTGCAATTCGGCTATATCCTGGTTTTTTAAAGTATGAAAGTGATTTGGACCAAAATAAAAAACAAAGGATTTTTTTTCTGTTTCCTGAGGTGCATAAGCAAGTGCCATTTCGCTGTAAAGTTCTTTGATAATTCTAGGATTGCTGCCCGTATATTTTTTAGATTCTACAGTGGCATTTAAAAATGGATCTTTGGCAAACAATACAGAGCTAAAAAACTGCTGTTTAAAAGCAATCCATTGTACCTTAGTCTTTAAATCTTCTTTATCATCGGAGGTTTCTGAAAGGTAATCCATTTCTTCGGCATCGTATTTATAGTAAATGGTTGTGTTTGATTGCTCAAAGTCTTTGTTTTTTTCAAGTTGCGAAACAAACAGTTTCCATTCAAGTAGCATATAATCTATACGATCGCTGGTTATTTCATGAAAATTTTTCGATTGTATGCTGAAATTTAGCTTATATGAATTGGGTTCGAGCGAATATGCAAATTCAAGATATCGATTATCAGCAACTTTAAGTTGAAAAACTACATGTTGCGAATCGGAAGAAGCATCTAAGATGCTGTCTTTTGTTAAGGGTTCGAAAAAGATATCTTGTGTTCGAATACTGCGGTTTTGTGCAAAAAAGTTTAAGCTGAAGATAGACGAATCGCCTTGCCATAGAACTATAGGTAGCGAATCGAATGTCCGATATTCTTTTAGTTCAACTTTGTAAGGACGTGCACCTTTATTGATGAAAGTTATGCGGAGTTTCTGATTTTCCATGACAATAAAGCAGGTATCGCCAATAAAATGCTTGCCAAGTACTCCGTATTTTTCTTCCAGATTTTTTAGCACAATGGAGTCGGGTTCAAAGACTGTTGTAGTGTCTTTCTGAGCAAGAGTAGAAGCAGGGGTTAAGACGGTACGTTTTTGTGTTTCCCTGACTAACGAATCGTGCATCAGCTTTTCGAGGGAGTCTCTTTTTTTTCGGGCTTTAGCTAATTCTTCCTGCGACGGTTGATTAATAATCCCGAAAACAATAAAGATTAAGAAAATGAGAAAAATACCGATAATGGTGTTTCTATCCATAGATTAGAATTTAACCAGGCAAAGATACATGATTATTTTAGATAGTTTTAGTATTAAAAAAATTTTTGACGAACGTGGTTGTATGAAGTGTTTTAGTAGAGTTTGTATATGATAAGAGAAATGATTGTGAATAATATTTACAATTCTGCAATAACGGTCTTATTTCCTTTTACTTTGTCATTTAGGTTGACCAGTACTCTGGCATGAAGTGGTAAAAAAATATCAACACGAGAGCCAAATTTTATAAAACCAAGTTGTTGTCCTTGTTGCAAAAACATTTCGGGCAGTGCGTATGTAACAATGCGACGTGCAATTTTACCTGCTATTTGGCGTATCAATATTTCTTCGTCGTTAAATGTTTTAACTACTGTGGTAAAACGCTCATTTTCTTCCGAGGCTTTTGGCTTCCATGCTACCACATAAGTGCCCGGATGATAACGAGTGTACGAAATAGTACCGCTAATCGGTATCCAGTTTATGTGTACATTCAGCGGCGACATAAAAATAGAAATTTGTATTCGCT
The DNA here is from genome assembly GCA_937960415.1 of uncultured Bacteroidales bacterium. GTDB lineage: Bacteria > Bacteroidota > Bacteroidia > Bacteroidales > GWA2-32-17 > Ch61. Next base: position 28,043 of record CALGPK010000025.1, read on the forward strand.
CATCGTTAAAATATTCTTTTTCGAATGTTCGTTCAATAACAACTACTTTTCCGTCGGCAGGTGCCAAAATTTGACCATGCTCGCCAAAGCTTTGGCGTTTGGGAACACGAAAAAAATATATGATGACAGCCCAAAGCAGTATCGAAAGCAATAAAATAATACCGTTTATCCAATGCCAGTTGGGTGCAAAATAGCGAATGAGAAAATTTAAAATAAGTAAAAAAAGGCCGGATAAACCAATAATCTTCAAGCCTTCGCGATGAACTTTAAGCCAAATAAGACGTTTGGTATGTTCGGTCATTCGTTTTTTTATACAAAAATAGATTATTGAAGCAACATTTGCAAATATATAAAAGCAGCAGGAGTAGCCATCAACACACTATCGAATCGGTCTAAAATACCACCATGTCCGGGAATTAAATTGCCCGAGTCTTTGAGGTCGAATGTTCGCTTAAACAACGATTCAACAAGGTCGCCCATAGTAGCAGAAAAGATGACAATGATTGACAAAATAAACCAATTTTGCCATGTCAGAATATGAAAAATTAACGGAAAAATAATCGTAAGTCCCATAGTAACTATTGCACCACCGATAAGTCCTTCCCACGATTTTTTTGGTGAAATACGTTCAAATAGGCGATGTTTGCCAAACGATACTCCAAAAAGGTATGCAAAAGTGTCGTAAATCCAAATAATACTTAAAAAACCAAGTATAATAAAAGGGGAGTATATTATCTTGCGATCGGGATTGAAAAACAATACATCACTAAAAAAGCCTTCGTAGCTTTGAATATCTAAAAAGTTTTCCGATAGAAGGTCCTCACGCTCAATAAAAACAAAATGATTGGTTAGGGTTAGCGGTATGGTTATGTAAACAATAGCAAGTAAGCTAAACGCAATGTTATGAATGGGTTTTTTGTGAAAGCGATATAATTCGCCTATAAAGAGAAAGAAAAGAAGCGGAATAACTATAATGCTTAACCATATAGGAGTAATTACCTCGAGCGAAACAAGAAAGTATAATGTAAAAATGGTTAAACTAATTAATAATACATAAAAATAAGGAATATGAATTTGCAGTTTACGAGCCATTAAATAAAACTCGTATTGTGCAAGGCAAATAACGAGCGAGATAAATAAATAATACGTAATGCTTCCAATATATAGCATTCCAATGGTAAATACTAAAAAAAATGCACCACTAAGAGATCGTTGCAATAAATTATTCCAGTTCAATGTCTATACCTTTTAATACTTGTTTAGCTTCGGCAATGACTTCTACAGGTACATAAATTTCGTATTCGCCAATTAAAAACGTGCTATCTTTTTTGTTGATTACTGTATAAGGGATAGATGAGCTATCAAGTTCGTTTTTAATTTTTTCGAGTTTAATTTCTTCATGGCATTCATATAAAAGTGCCCATTGTTCGCTATGTTTGTTCATAATTTGTATTTATTGATGTTTTTTCGTTATCTTCTTTATTTGTATTTTCATTTGATAGGTTAAACGGACGTTTACCAAATATCGATTCGACGTCTTCGGTAAAAATTACTTCTCGTTCGAGCAATAGCTCAGCCAGTTGTTTCAATCCATCTATATGGTGCATGAGTATTTTTTTGGCACGAAGATATTGTTCGTCGATGATAGATTTCACTTCGCTATCGATGAGTTCGGCTGTCTTTTCGCTATATGGTTTAGAGAACATAAAATCGGACTGTCCGGTACTATCGAAGAAGCTAACATTGCCAAATTTGTCGCTCATGCCCAAAAAGGCAACCATAGCATAAACTTGCTTTGAGACGCGCTCAAGGTCATTTAATGCACCTGTTGATATTTTATTAAAAATGATTTCTTCGGCAGCTCGTCCGCCCAAAATAGAACAAACTTCGTCGAGTATTTGTTCTTTGGTCGATATTTGTCGCTCTTCTGGCAGATACCATGCTGCTCCCAAACTTTTGCCGCGAGGTATAATGGTAACTTTAATCAACGGATTGGCATGTTCGCAAAACCAACTCACAGTAGCGTGTCCGGCTTCGTGATAAGCAATAATTCGTTTTTCTTCGGGGGTTATCATTTTATTTTTGCGTTCGAGCCCGCCAACAATTCGGTCAATGGCATCGAGAAAGTCCTGTTTTTCTACCATTTTTTTGCCTTTTCGGGCAGCAATCAAGGCGGCTTCGTTGCAAATATTGGCAATGTCGGCACCACTAAAACCGGGAGTTTGTTTTGCTAAAAATGAAATGTCGAGTGTGGGGTCGTATTTTAGAGGACGAAGATGTACTTTAAAAATTTCTTCACGCTCTTTAAGTTCGGGAAGTTCTACATGTATTTGACGGTCGAAACGGCCAGCACGAACCAGAGCTTTATCGAGCATATCGGCACGATTTGTGGCAGCCAAAATAATAACACCCGAGTTACTATCAAATCCGTCCATTTCGGTAAGTAGCTGATTTAGTGTGTTTTCGCGTTCGTCGTTGGCACCAAAATTAGGGTTTCGACCACGTGCCCGTCCTACGGCATCAATTTCGTCGATAAACACAATGCACGGAGCTTTTTCTTTTGCTTGCCTAAACAAATCGCGAACACGCGAAGCACCTACGCCCACAAACATTTCGACAAAATCTGATCCACTTATGGAAAAAAACGGCACATTGGCTTCACCAGCAACAGCTTTTGCCAGTAAAGTTTTACCAGTTCCAGGAGGACCAATAAGCAAAGCTCCTTTGGGTATCTTACCACCAAGTTCGGTGTATTTTTTGGGATTCTTAAGAAATTCGACAATTTCCTGTAATTCTACCTTGGCTTCATCTAAACCAGCTACATCGTTAAAATTCACTTTTATGTGCGATTCTTTGTCGAAAAGCTTGGCTTTCGATTTGCCTATATTGAAGATTTGATTACCACCAGAAGCACCACCAGCCATTTTACGGAAAATAAATATCCATATAGCTATAAGAATAATAAATGGAAGCAGCCACGAAAGAATATCGCTCCAAACATCTTTACGAACTTCGGTTTTGATAGTTACTCGCTCATTTGGTGGAAAGTTGGTTTGAATTTCATCTAAGTTTTTTTGAAAGACCTCCATCGATAAAATAGTAAGATAAAATTGTGGAATGTTGTATTTTAATCCTTTTTCTTCAAGATATTTGTATTTGTCGAGTGTTAAAATATCTTTTTTTAAATAAACCTCGGCAATTTCTTTGTTTACAATAACAATTTTTTCTACCTCTTTTTCAGAGACCATTGTTTTTAGTCGGTATAAATCAATTTCCTCGGGCTTGGGACCAAAATCGTAAAACTGTAGAAAAATAAATCCAATAAAAATGATAAAATAAATCCAATATATGTTAAATTTTGGTTTTGGTATTTTATTTCCGCTTTTTTCTTCCATACAATTAAATTACTTTAGGCCTGGTAATAACGGCATCTGACCATAATTTTTCGAGTTCGTAATACTCGCGTGCTTGTTGCTGCATAACATGCACTACCACATGTATATAATCCAGAATTACCCAATAAGCATTTGGAAGACCTTCAATTGAATAAGGCTTTTCACCGGTGATTTGTTTTACTTTTTGCTCAATGTGATTGGCAATTGTCTCGACCTGAATAGACGTTGGAGCACTACAAATAATAAAGCTATCGCAAATACGACTTTCTATTTTCGACAGGTCGATGTTTACAATGTTATGAGCTTTTTTTTCATCGGCAGCTTCGATAATTACTTGAATTAGCAATTGGTTTTTTGTTTTAATTTTATGAACCATATTTTAAATTGAATGGCAAAGATAGTAAAAAATACGCTTTTTTAAAAAAATTGACTTTTAGCAGTTGAAAAAACAAAATATTACCCTACCTTTACCTTAATATTAAAACGATATTAATAATCGCATAAATGTCTAAATTTCAAATACTTAAAAACAATGAATAAACCCAAAAATATGGTAGAATTAGAAAGTGCCGTAGTTAAATTTGTAGGCGATTCGGGCGATGGTATGCAGCTTATAGGAACATTATTTGCCGATAGTTGTGCATACGATGGCAACGATTTAACAACATTTCCCGATTATCCCGCCGAAATCAGACCGCCAGCCAATACTATTGCAGGTGTTTCGGGCTTTCAAGTATATTTTGGCAGCAAAAAAATACTCAGTTTTGGCGAAAAGCTCGATGTGTTGGTTTGTTTAAATCCTGCATCGCTCAAAGCTAATTTAAAATGGGCAAAAAAAGATACCGTTATTATTGTCGATAGCGACGAATTCACCGAACAAACTCTTGAAAAATGTGGATATACCTCTAATCCGTTGACCGACCATAGCCTTAAAGATAGAAAACTTATACAGGTACCTGTTACAACAATTATTAAAGAAAAAACATCATCATTAAATTTTGATAATAAAACCGTCCTTCGTAGCCGAAATATGTTGGTGTTAGGTTTAACACTAAGGCTTTTTAATAAAAAAACTTCTTACGTAGAGAACTATCTGTCGGAAAAATTTGCTTCAAAGCCCGATATAGCCAATCTAAATAAAAAAATTTTACTCGAAGGATATAATTATTACGATCAATTACCCGTAAATCAAAAATTTTCATTTTTTGTACCACCAGCCAAGCTCGAAAAAGGGAAATATAAAAATATTAATGGAAACATAGCAACAGCATGGGGTTTATTGGCAGCAGCCGAACGCGCTCATCTTAATTTATTTTTGGGTTCGTACCCAATAACTCCAGCAACAGAAATTTTGGTGGAGCTTGCAAAGCACAAATCGTTAGGAGCACGTGTAATGCAAGCTGAAGACGAAATTGCAGGTATTTGTTCTGCCATAGGTGCAAGCTTTGCAGGGGCTATGGCTGTTACAACTACATCCGGTCCGGGCTTGTCGCTCAAGAGTGAAGCTATGGGTTTAGCTGTAATGACAGAGTTGCCGCTGGTAATTGTGAATGTGCAGCGTGGAGGTCCTTCTACGGGATTGCCAACAAAGTCTGAACAAGCAGATCTTTTACAGGCGCTATGGGGCAGAAATGGTGAAGCACCCATGTTAGTGATGGCTGCCGACTCACCGGCCGACTGCTTTTATTCGGCATTTATGGCAGCAAAATTGAGTCTCGAACACATGACACCATGTATATTGCTTACCGATGGTTCTTTAGGAAATGGTTCGGAATTGTTTAAAATACCAGATGTAAATACATTACCCGAAATAAAACCACCATTGGCTAAACCTAATACAGATTATAAACCCTATGCACGCAATCCCGAAACATTGGCACGTTATTGGGCTATACCCGGGACAGAAGGATTGAGGCATCGTATAGGCGGATTAGAGAAAGAAAATATTACGGGAGTGGTAACTACCGACCCCGAGAATCACGAATTAATGGTAAAACTTAGAGCCGAAAAAGTGCAACGTGTAGCGAACTATATTCCCGAGCAAGAAGTATTTGGCGAACCCGAAGGAGATTTGTTGGTAGTGAGCTGGGGAGGCACAAAGGGTGTTATTCGCGAATCGGTTATCGAAATGCAGAAAGAAGGCAAAAAGGTTAGTCATGCTCACTTTAAATATATTATGCCGTTGCCTAAAAATACCGAACAAGTTTTTTCACGATTCAAGAAAATAATTGTATGCGAATTAAACAACGGACAGTTTGTAGTTTATTTACGTGCCGTATTGCCACAATTTAAGTATTATCAGGCAAACAAAATACAGTCGTTGCCTTTCTTTATGGACGAATTAAAAGAAAAATATTATAAAGTATTGGAGGATTAGCCTATGTCGCCAATTATAAATAGTATCGAACGCTCCAACGTTGAGCTTACTAAAGAAGATTTTGTAAGTGGTTTACCTGTTAAGTGGTGTCCGGGTTGTGGTGCTCATGCTATACTTACAGCAGTAGAAAATGTTTTTCCAAAAATTGGATATAAAAAAGAAAACTTTGTTATAGTATCAGGTATTGGTTGCTCTTCGCGATTTCCATATTATGTAAATACTTACGGATTTCATGGTATTCATGGACGTGCCAATGCAATTGCTACCGGAGTTAAAGTAGCTAATCCAAAGCTTAGCGTGTGGATAGCAACTGGTGATGGCGATTCGATGGCAATTGGAGGAAATCACTTTATTCATATCATCCGTCGAAATGTGGATGTCAACATTCTGTTGTTTAACAATATGATTTATGGTTTGACTAAAGGACAATACTCGCCAACTACTCCTATGGGAGCTGTAACCAAAACATCGCCATACGGAACAATCGAACATCCTTTTAATACTGGCGAGCTTGTTTTAGGTGCACAAGGAACTTTTTTTGCACGTGTCCCCGACAATAATGTAAAGTTGATGACAGAAGTAATGTTCGAAGCAGCCAAACACGATGGAACTTCGGTTATTGAAATTCTTCAAAATTGCGTTATTTTCAACGATAAAGTACATGCACATATTACTTCAAAAGAGACAAAAGACGATTATCAACTAATACTTAAAAATGGCGAGCCAATGATTTTTGGTTCGAAGAAGAATAAAGGGATTCGCTTAAAAGGAACCCGACTGGAAGTTGTTACGATTGGCGAAAATGGTATTACCGAAGATGATATTTTAGTTCACGACCAGTATCAACAAGACCCCGGTATTCATCTAATGTTAGCAAAAATGTCTCCGCCTCATTTCCCCGTTGCAATGGGAGTTATTCGTTCGGCCATGTATCCTACATACGACGATTTGGTAGAAATGCAAATAGATGAAGCTAAAAAAACAAGCAAAATACGTAATGTAAACGATTTGCTTAATAGTGGAGAAGTTTTCGAAGTAAAATAGTCAGAGATTGGTTATTATTTAAAGTTTAGGGTTGGTTGGGGCAATTTTTTAGTTGACGTAGTAGCTCTTTTTTAAACATTCGGTCGGAATTGTATAAAACGACAACTTTGCGGATGGGAAGAACCTTTTTGAATTTATCGTGATATTCGGCAATTAGCTTTGCTCTTACTACTTCAAGTTCAATAAATTTATCAGACAGTTCGAGCAATTCTTTATCGCTTAGGTTTTCTTTTTCGAACTGTTCATATAATTTTTTTTGTGCTTCTAAAAGTTCGTCTTTCTTTTTTTCAAAATCGTTGTACAAAGGCCAAAAAGCCTGTGCTTCCTGTACCGATAAGTCGAGTTTGTTGGTAAGAAAAGCTATTTTTTGTGCTTTTATTTGTTCGCGATGTTTACATTGTTGTTGATGTGGTTGCGAAATACTTACATTTACTATTAGCAATAAAAGCAAAAAAATGTTTATTGTTTTCATAGCATTATTCGTTTAAATTTTCTTGAATAATATGTTCGTTGATATTTTCGTCGATAAGATAATTTTCTATTTCATTTGGATTATTAAACGTTGCATCGGAGGTATTGGTAAGAAAATCAATTATATTTATTTCGTCCACTCTGGCTAAAATAAGGTCTTCGTATGTATTGTCGATAGAGGATTTGGTTTGAGTATTGTCTGATACAGTGTTGTTTATAAAACGAAAAACACTGTACGAAAAAACAAAAAATAGTATAAATGCTGCAGCAAAAGCTAATTGTTTTTTAAGTACGAAAAGGAAAGGTTTGGTTTCAGAAGAAGCAGGAATTTCATTTATTCTAGACAAAATTTTGTCGGGTAAATGTTCAAAATACCCATTGGGTACCGTAAATTGTTTATTTTTTTGTTTAATATTCTGACTCATATTCATTTGATGAATTATGTAAGTTAAGGTTTAATGGCTGTTGCAAAATTTTTTCAATTTTTTTAACTGCATGGTGATACGATGCTTTAAGAGCTCCAACCGATGTGTCGAGTATTTCGGACATGGTTTCGTATGGAATCTCGTCGTAATAACGCATGTTAAAAACAATACGCTGTTTTTCGGGCAACGATAGGATGGCTTTTTGGAGCATCAAATCGGCTTCGTCGCCATCGAAATAAGGATCGCTTTCGAGACGTGCTACCCATTCTTCGGCGTATGTATCTTTCGAGAAAAAGGAAAAGCGAGAGCGTTTGCGGAGTAGGGCAAGGGCTTCGTTGGTAGCAATGCGATATAGCCAGGTATATACTTTTGATTGTTGTTTAAAATCGTAAATAGCTTGCCAGGCTTTAATAAAAGTGTTTTGTAAAGCGTCGTCGGTATCGTCGTGATTAAGTAATATTTTTCGAATATGATAGTAAAGCTGAACCTGATATTTTTCGATTAATTCTTTAAATGCTTTGTGTGGTAAATGATTGTTTTGTATATCGTGCAATATATCTTCATCGCTGCGGTATTGGCTCATGTGTTTAAACGTTTTTGCGTGCTATACTCCGATGTGCAGCATTTACAATAGCTTGGGTGGTTAAGCCATATTTTTCCATGAGTTGGTCGGGAGTACCGCTTTCGCCAAAGCAGTCGTTCATAGCAACAAACTCGATGGGTGCGGGTATTTTTTCGGATAATAGTTGAGCAATGGCATCACCCAAGCCGCCATTTTTTAAATGTTCTTCGGCAGTTACCACACAACCGGTTTTTTTTACCGATGATAAGATGATGTTTTCGTCTAAAGGTTTAATGGTGTGAATATTTATTATTTCGGCCGAAATATTTTGTTCTTGCAAAATATCCCATGCTTCGAGGGCTTTCCAAAGCATGTGTCCGGTAGCAATAATGGTTACATCTATACCTTCTTCGAATACAATGCCTTTTCCAATGATAAAAGGGGTTTCGAGCGAAGTAAAATTGGGAACAGATGGGCGTCCAAATCGCAAATATACAGGTCCGTGCCACTTTGCTGCAGCAAAGGTTGCAAGGTAGGTTTGATTATAGTCGCAAGGATTGATAACGGTCATGTTGGGCATCATGCGCATAAGTCCAATGTCTTCCATAATTTGATGTGTAGCACCGTCTTCGCCGAGGGTGATACCGGCATGCGAAGCTGCTAGCTTCACGTTTTTGTTGGAATATGCAACCACTTGACGTATTTGGTCGTAAACTCTACCGGTTAAAAAGTTTGCAAATGATCCGGCAAAAGGTATAAATCCTGCATTAGCCAATCCGGCAGCAATGCCTACCATGTTTGCTTCGGCAATACCAACCTGTATAAATCGTTCGGGAAAATTTTTCGCAAATCCGTCCATTTTTAATGAGCCGGTAAGGTCAGCACAAAGTGCAACAATCGATTTGTTTTGTTTTCCTAATTCGGTTAACGCTGCTCCAAAACCACTGCGGGTGTCTTTCTTTTCGGTTGCTATGTACTTTCTCATAATTATCTAACGGTTATCGGTATAGACGTATCGCTTTTAATGGTAAACTTTTTTTCGATCGATTGTACTGTTTTTTTTACATTTTTACTTCGCCAAACAACTCTGTAGTTTCCGGGCAGTAAAGTATAAGTTTGTCGCATGTTTTCGGTATCGAGATTTATTACCCATTCAAGTTTGTTGTCTTTTTCTTGAAAGATGGCGCCATAGCCCGGTGCATTAAACATCAATGTAACCATTCCTGGATTGGGTATTTGTAAAGTTGTGGTATGATTGGGACGTATGTTAACGTCGGTGATATATAGTCGGGGCAAGGTGAGTATTTCTAAGTCATAATTCCCAATAAGTAATTTAGATGTTTCGTTGATACCTTGTACATGCAATATTTGAGGATTGTTTCGCTGTCGGATAAGGCATTTTACGTCTTTAAAATAAATGGTGTTCGCTTTTACAATCAGATTACCCTGTGCTGCATTTGTTCCAACAATGGTATGTTTGCCGGGTGTGAGCTTAACACTGTCGATGAAAACTGGTGGTATAGTGTGTACTGTTACGCGATATTGAATAAGAGGATCGATAACAAGAGTGTCGGGATTTCCTTTGTTGTTAAGTGTATGAACAAAATTGTATACAATTTTTCCGCTCGTTTTGTCGTAAAAAGTCATGCTAACATCGGTTTCTGTAGGGTTTTCGTTAATATCGAGCAAATTAACCTGTAATGTTGTGTTATTTAAGGCTTGTGATATAACGATACCCAAAGCATTGCGGAATTGAGTTTCGCTAGCAGCATCGTAATACTGACCAACACACTCAAATGTTTTTTTGTAGTCGGCATCTAAACCTACGCCTATAACGAAGGGTTTCAGGAATATTTTTTGTTTTTGTAATTCGATAGAAACGGCGCAGGGATCGCCGTCACAGGCTTCGATACCATCGGTTATTAATATTACAATGTTGCGGCTGGGAGTGCTTTTGGGGAAGTCGAGTGCTGCTGCTTCGAGTGATCGAGCAATGGGTGTTGTACCTTTGGGTTCTAATTTTTGAATAACAGCTTTAATTTCGTCGATATTATTTTTTTTAAATGGTACTTCAAGTCGTGTGTCGCTGCAATCTTGTGGGGGAACGGGTTTTTGATGTCCATAGACTCGCAAAGCCAGCTCAACATTATCTAAGCCTTTTAAACTATCGAGCATTTGGCTCATCAATCGTTTGGCTATATTGATGCGGCTATCCGATTCCCATTTTGCCCACATGCTTTGCGAGGCATCGAATACAAACAAAATGCGAGTTAAGGTTGGCTGATTGTTTTGCGACATCGACAAGCCACACCAAATAAACGTAAGCAGAATGTGTATAAATAATGGTTTCATTAGTAGTCGCCAATAGTTTCGGGAAGTTGCTCTAATGCTCGTTGAGCTTGTTCGTCGTTGGGTGGGCTACCATGCCATTTATGGGTTCCCATCATAAAATCGACACCCATGCCCATTTCGGTTTTCATTAA
>CALGPK010000026.1 GCA_937960415.1 uncultured Bacteroidales bacterium
CCACTTCCAATGCGAAAACTCGGTATCGGTAGAGCAGCCAACTACAGCTACATTTCGAGCTTCAAATTCTTTCAACTTGTCCTGAAAAGCAATGATTTCAGTAGGACAAACAAAAGTAAAATCGGCTGGATAAAAGAAGAAAACTACATACTTTTTGTTTAAATACTGTTCTAAGCTAAAGTCATTAACAATTTCGTGTCCATTTACTACAGCTTTTGCCTTAAAAATGGGAGCTTTTTTTCCTACTAATACTGACATAACTCGTAATTTTTTGGTTATACAATTTCGGTACTAAATTACGGCATTTTTCTTTAATTCATACTTACAATAAATAAACTTAACAAATTTTAACAGCTAGAAATCGGTAAGATTAAGAATCGGAGCAGATAGATTGTTTACTTTTAGAATATACACCCCTTTTTGCAACGACGGTGTAATTTCACAAAAACGAAGCACATTCACATTATTTACTACTTTTGAAACTAAAATACGACCTGTAATATCGTACAAATCAACTTTATTTACATTCTCGCTCAACTCAACAATAGTTTGCATATTAATGGGATTGGGATATACCTTTACATAATCGGATGCATAGTTAGGCTGCGAAATTTGTGTTGCATCTTCGTATTGCAAGTCCCACCCGGCTGATGTTACCGAACTATTGGAAATAAAGCGAACAACAGCTATTCCCGAAGGAACATAAATAGGAGCAGTAGGAACGTTTAACCCATTAAATTGTGCAATAAGGTTTGATGTACTAATGCTGTTTTTGTAAATCGAAATAAAATCACCGGTATTATTTGAAGCTAAATCGAAAGAAGTAAAGGTAAGTTTCAACGATTGAGCGTTTGGAGGCATAATAATCCATCGACAGTTGGTAAAATTTTGATAGTCGCAATTTCCACTTCCATCCGATATCGTACCATTAGGGCTGGTAAGTGTATCTACCGAGCAGTATTGCGTTTTAAAGAACAAGTGAAATCCATAATCTTCCATAACTGTATCGCTAGTAAAACGTACAAACATTTTATTACCGGATGTTTTAAGTACCGTTGTTCCTGATTGATTTGCCAAAATAGGTGGATTGATTTTTGTATATACTCCGAGCAATGGTGCCGACACATTTTCACCATCATATACAAAAACCGTATCGCCTTGCTCCAGACTAAACGAATAGAATTGAGCTTGAATAGTAGTTCCGCACATAGGTTCTATTAACCATGAGCAGTCGGAGTTTGCAAGATATTTTTTTGTTCCACCGTTATTGGTATGTATCGTTCCGCTGTTGTAAATTATTGTATCGTTGTTGCAATAAGATGGATATATATGTGTAAGTGTATCGGGATAAATATCAACGATAAGTTCTTGAGAGATATTAAAATTAGAACCTGCCGGATTTAGTTGATCTGAATAGTAATACCCATCGGCATAGCCACCCCACCCCCAATTAAAATGGTAATATCCACTATCCTGATAACCATCACAAACAAAAGCATGCCCCATGGTATAGGTATTGTCTTCCCAACCGGCATAGTACAATGGTTTTCGAGTATCAAGGTTGGTTCGTACTAAACTGTCCCAATTGAGCGTAGTGCTATCGCGAAAAATGTATCGTGTTTCTGGACAAAATTTAAAATAGGCTTTCATAGAATTAGCCACCGAATGATTCCATACACCTGACCCATAAGGACCATAAAGCATATCGAAAGAAATACCAGTAGTATAAAGCAATAATGCTGCTGAATGATTGTAATTAGTAAGTACGGGTGTCATCTCGTAATAATCGTAAAAGCAAGTATCGAAACATGCTGCTATAGTTCCATACTGAGGATGAACATAGCTATGGCAATTCGTACCCGATGTTGGCCAACGATGATAGTACATTAGCTGAGACACGGCAGTGGCTACACAACCAGTAACACAATGTCCGTCGGGTCCGTTAGGATCGGCTGGACACATGGAGTTGTAATATTTTCCTTGATCCCACTGAGTGATAATCAATGGTGCAACAGACTTTATAACTTTATTTGCATCGGACTTCATGTATTGCTTCCAGCATCTATGTGGTTCATGCTTTTGTTGTTTTAATAACTGAATTTCACGCGACCGATGTTTCATCCACCAGTCAAAAGCAGGATTATAGCGATTTTTATCATATGTAGAAGTGAAGCTGTAAGCTAATACAGGCACCGAAGCATAAGTATTTGCTAAAATAATAAAACCCTGCGGACGCAAATTTATTACGTAGTAATTAGGAATGCTATCGTAGCCTGATGAATATATATCGGCAATTATAAAATCGACCGGTTGGGAAGGATATAAAGCATTCCATCGTTGCTGAATAAAATTCCTTGCTACCGTTATTAGAGTATCATACGACACCTGTCCTATAAATACTGAAGGAAAAAAACTATAAATAAACAAAACAACAAGGGCTTTTTTCATATTCAGTTTATTTAAATTTAGAAAGTAGGTCCTTAACAGCATCTTTGTGTACGGTAAAATTCATCATTTTAAGTTTTACAAAATCTTCTCTAAAAAAGTAATATCCAAATTCTTTGGCATTAGGATCGTTGTTGCGTGAACCAGCTCCCGAGTCTTTTAAAAGATACCAGCGTTGTCCTTTAAAATCGGTATATCCTACCAGATGCATACCATGATCGTCGGTTGTGGATTCGTTTGAAAAACGGAACTGACGAGCTTCATCGTTAATAAATTCCGATGGAATATCGAATGTAGGAACAATGGCACATTGTGTTTCGGTGTCGAACCCTGCTTCGCTTACATCGCCACCTATGGAAACAGTATAACCGTTTTCGATTGCACTGCGTAAAGCTTTTATAAATTCGTCGAGAGGCACATTATAATAATCTTTGCTCTTCCACCAATTGTCTGGAACATCGTAAATTACTTTTTGATAAAAAGGCTCTTGCATATACGACAAAATATCGACATAATCATCGGGCTTAATTTTGAGTACATCACTTACAAACTGCTGTGGTGTTATAATTTTGCCTTCCCATTTAACCTGTGTAGGAGGCTCACCCATGTAATAATTCATGATGGATTTAACAGTTGCAATAACGGCTTCCTCATTCCATGCATTTGCTTCTTTTACCCATTTCAAATATGTATCAATTTCTTGTTTCATTTTTTCATGATCATGAAAAACTCGTTTTATTTTCTCTAAACCTCTTGTAATTAAACCGGTATACTGATCGGCTGGAACTATGCCATATTTTTTCATTATCCTTGAAACAGCATTTGCCTGACTTCCTTCGCCTACCAACGAATTTCCATGAGTATTAACAAATTCACGAACCTTTTCGACATACTCCCAATAAACAATGAATAATTCGCTAAGCTTTACTTTTTGTTTTGTTAGTCGATACACCTCCGACTCGTAAAACGAAACCGTTGAAAATGCCCAGCAAGTACCAGCATTCCCCTGAGAAATAGGTGGGTTGTGCCATTGAGTTTTGTACAGATCGATTTTATTAGGAAGATCCTTCCCTTTCATATCGACTTTAAAACGTTTGTAAACTTTAGGTGGCGATAGCTGTTCGTTTACTTGTTCTACATCTTTCATTATCACATTCTGATAAAAACCCGGCTTTGCTTCTTTAAAAACCGCTTTGTCGGGCTGAACTTGCGAAAACAAAAGGCTGTACAATACAACCCCACCAAAAAAAACTATTAATTTCTCCATAGCACTTATATTTTTACTAATTTCACTGCAAGTTAGCGAAAAATTAAATCTGTACAAAATTTTTACTTTCTCATAACCATACTATAAAACGTTTTTCCTTATTATAATTTAACTATTGCAACAAGTTTTCAGGCTTTTGTAAGCACGTACCCTTCTTATTAATCAAAAACTTTAATTAACTTTGAAAGACTTTAAGACAGCTAAATCGGATGATTGATTTTGTAGGCGACATACATGGCAATTATTATAAATTTTCTCAACTGCTAAAAGCTTTAGGATACGAATGGAATAACGAGTTTAAAACATTTATCCATCCCGATAATCGCAAACTTTGTATATTGGGCGATTTTATAAATGTAGGACTAGAAAATAATAAAGTATTAGAAACACTTTACTCTATGCTGCAACATAATCAGGTTTACATTATCGCCGGAAATCACGAATATTTTTTAGCCTTACTTTACCAAAAAACATACTACAACAAGCCAGCATTTTGGTATTACATTCAGCGAAATTATTTTACTTTATTTCAGGAGTTTACTAACAAACGAGAATTATTTTATCAATATCTCGATTGGATATGCGAACTACCCGTCTTTATCGAATTCGGGCATGTTAAAGCCATACATGCAATGTGGGACGATTCTATTATTCATAAACTGCGTGGCATCAATACCGTTGGAAATATCATAAAAATTGCTATTACTCAGAATGATTTCAAAGACGCTGTAAATCGATTGCTCGTAGGCATTATTCACAAATATCAACCTCCGTCTGGTGCCAATACTATCTTTTTTCGCTATCGTTGGTGGGACCATGACAAAAACCTTCCGTTGCAAAACATGTTTATTCACAAATCGGAAACCTTTCCATTACCAGAACTTCAACATGTCGATATAAATTCAATAAAAACTCACATCGACAATTACGTTATTTTTTTTGGACACTACAATTTACAAGGTTATCCTTATCTGACACATCCGTTGCGTTGCTGCCTCGACTTTGGTGGAGCCAAAGGTGGATTTCTGGCAGCATATCGATGGGACGGAGAAGACACCCTTCACGAATCAAAACTGGTGTGGGTATAAGTGGTTAAATGTTGTTAATCGCTCTGCGAAATAATTTTTTATGGTTATCATGCCAAAAATTTTTGTAACTTGCGAACCATTTTAAGAACAATTAAAACATTGATTACATGTCATTTTTTAGCGATAAAATTGTTCAAGAAGGTTTAACCTTCGACGATGTATTATTGGTTCCTGCTTATAGCGAAGTTTTGCCTCGTGAAGTTCAATTAACATCATTATTTACACGCGAAATTACCATAAACATCCCGATTGTATCGGCAGCCATGGATACCGTTACCGATGCACGTCTTGCCATTGCTATAGCTCGCGAAGGCGGTATCGGAGTAATTCACAAAAACATGAGTATAGAGCGTCAGGCAAAAGAAGTAATGAAAGTTAAACGTGCCGAAAACGGTATGATTCTCGACCCTATCACCATTTCGCCCAATAGCACCGTAGAAGATGCACTCAATTTGATGAAAGAATATAAAATAGGCGGCATACCGGTTGTTAACCCCGACAAAACATTAGTAGGCATTGTTACAAACCGTGACTTGCGTTTTGAACAGAATCGCAAACGCCGTATAGAAGAAGTAATGACAAAAGAAAACCTCATCACAACAAATCAAACTGTTGATTTAGAAAACGCTGCAGAAATTCTTCAACTACACAAAATCGAAAAACTACCCGTTGTAGATAATCAATACCGCTTAATTGGTCTTATAACTTACAAAGATATTACTAAAGCCCAAGACAGACCCAATGCTTGCAAAGACAGCAAAGGCCGCTTGCGTGTAGCCGCAGCAGTAGGTGTTTCGTCCGATGCAATGGACAGGATTGATGAACTAATCAAAGCTCAGGTCGATGCCATTGCCATTGATACAGCGCATGGTCATTCAAAAGGTGTTATAGAACTTTTGAAACGAGCTAAGCAAAAATACCCTTCCATGCAGTTTATTGCTGGCAATATAGCCACTAGCGAAGCAGCCCTTGCTTTACTCCATGCAGGTGCCGATGCTGTAAAAGTTGGCATTGGTCCTGGCTCCATCTGTACTACTCGTGTTATTGCCGGTGTTGGAGTTCCACAACTTAGCGCCATTTACGATGTAGCTAAAGCCATTAAAGGGACAGGAGTCCCCGTTATTGCCGATGGCGGTATTCGCTACTCGGGCGATATAGTAAAAGCATTGGCAGCCGGAGCACACTCTATTATGGCTGGCAGCCTATTTGCAGGTACAGAAGAGTCGCCCGGCGATACCATTATCTATCAAGGACGCAAATTTAAAACTTACCGGGGCATGGGATCCATCGAAGCGATGCAAGCCGGCTCAAAAGACCGATATTTTCAGGATATGGAAGAAGATATTAAAAAACTTGTTCCCGAAGGTATAACAGGCAGAGTACCGTACAAAGGTTCATTGTCGGAAGTTTTGTATCAATTAGTGGGAGGCTTACGAGCCGGAATGGGATATTGCGGAGCAAAAACAATCAATGAATTGCACAACGCTAAGTTTGTTCGCATTACACATGCCGGAGTGGTCGAAAGCCATCCGCATGATATTACCATAACCAGCGAAGCACCAAATTATAGTAGAGAATAATAAAACCAAAAATATATAAAAACTATGAAGAAAGCATGCATCTCAGTGTTATTAATGTGGTTTATGTTTAATGTTTTTTCACAACAAGATCCAATTCTGATGACCATCAATAACGTACCCATCACAAAGTCTGAGTTTGAACGCATATTCTACAAAAACAACCGCGATTCGGTACACGATGAAAAAGCCATCAATGAATATCTGGAATTGTTCATAAACTTTAAACTCAAAGTAATGGAAGCCAAAAACTTAGGCTTTGATACCTTGCCCAATTTTAAACAAGAACTTCAAAGCTATCGCAAACAACTTAGCGAACCATATTTTGTTGATAAAGAAACCGAAGAAAAATTATTAAAAGAAGCCTATGAACGTAAAAAATGGCGTATTCGCACCAGTCACATCTTAATTAAAGTAGGCGAGAATGCCAGTCCGGCCGACACTCTGGCTGCATATAACAAAGCCATTGAAATTAAAAAGCGTATCGACAAAGGCGAAGACTTTGCTAAACTTGCAAAAGAATTTTCTGAAGACGATGCCAGTAAAATTAATGGTGGCGATATTGGCTATTTAACCGTATTTACAACCGTTCTGCCTTACGAAAATGCTGCCTATAAGTTAAAAGTTGGCGAAGTGTCGAACCCGGTACGTAGTCAATATGGTTATCATATCATTAAAGTTACCGATCGTAAAGAAAATCCCGGTGATGTTAAAGTTGCTCACATCATGGTACTTGTTCCACGCGATGCTAAAGATGAAGATGTGCTAAAAGCTGAAAGTAAAATTAACGATATTTACCAAAAACTTCAGCAAGGTGAAGATTTTGCCAAACTTGCCATTGAGTATTCCGACGATAAAGCCTCGGGCAAACGTGGTGGCGACCTACCGTGGTTTGGAACCGGACGCATGGTCCCCGAATTCGAAAGTGTAGCTTTCGAAACCAAAATTGGCGAATATTCTAAACCTTTCCGAACAGCTTTTGGCTATCATATCATCAAAAAACATGATGTACGACCATTGCAACCCTTTGAAAACGAAAAGAATGAATTGCTCAATAAAATTGCCAAAGATCCACGCGCTCAACAAAGTAAAGGGATACTGATTGAAAAGTTAAAAAAAGAATACGGCTATACGTTTAACCAAAAACACTTAGACGAAATTATTAAGTACATTGATACTACGCTTTATACTGGCAATTTTAATATGCCCGCTAATATTAAACTCAACAAACCCATCTTTACACTAAAAGATTCTATTTACACACAAGCAAAATTTGTTGATTTTCTTGCTAACTACAAAAATAAACAAAAAGATGCTATAAATAACGAAACAGCCAAAATGCTTGCACGTCAATTATACAAAGAGTGGGAAAACCATCAAATTGTTGCTTACGAAGATGCTCGTCTTGAACAAAAATATCCCTCTTTTGCTCATTTATTACAAGAATATCACGATGGCATTCTATTGTTCGACCTAACCGATAAAATGGTATGGTCTAAAGCCATTAAAGATACTTCTGGATTAAAAGAATTCTACGAAAAAAATAAACATAACTACATGTGGGGCGAACGAGCCGAAATATATCTTATTTCTTATGAAAATGATAAATGTAAAGAACAATTCATAAAAGCTGTAACAAACAACAAGAAACAATTGAGCATCGAAGATATTCTTAACAATATCAATAAAAAAACCATTTGTCTGACCAAAAAAGATATTAAATTGTTCAGCAAAGGCGATTCACCCGCAGTTGATAAGCTTGCTTTTAATGCCGATAAATCGCAAAATACGAAATTCAACATCGATACTGAGAAAAAATTAATCTTTTACCTAAATAAAATATTGCCCCCACAACCTAAACAACTAAATGAAGCCAAAGGTATTATTACTGCCGACTATCAATCGTACCTCGAAAAAGAATGGATACAAGAGCTTCGCAATAAATACAAAGTAACTGTCAATTACGATGTACTTAAATTAGTTAAATAACACCTTATGCATATATGTGTTGCAATAGCTTTTCTTTTGCTAATCGGATGCACTAACCCCTCACCTGCTCCCGAAGAAAAGCCTATTGCTCGTGCATTTAATCAATACCTTTACTGGTCAGATGTAGCCGATTTATTAATGGATGCTAAAAATAGAGAAGATTCGTTCAAAATCATTCAATCATTTGCTCAAAAGTGGGCTAAGCGAAATATTCTCCTCGAACTTGCCCACAAAAACCTACCCGACGAACAGCTCGAAGTTTCAAAAGAAGTAGAAGAATACAAAAACTCACTTCTCATTTACCGATATCAGCAAGCTTACATTGCACAAAATCTCGACACGTTTGTTAGCGAAAACGAAATTGACGAATATTACCAACAACATCAGCAAGAACTCATTCTAACCGAAAATATTGTCAAAGCTTTTTTAATACAAGTACCACGAACATTTAATCAGCTTCAACGACTTAAAGCCATTTACAAAAGCGAAAAAATAAAAGATATAAAGCAGTTGGATTTAATATGCAATAAATACGCCTATCAATGCAATGATTTTAAAAATGAATGGATTTCGTTTGATAAAATATTAGACCTTATTTCGCTAAAAATAAACAATCAAACCGATTATTTAAAAAACAACCAAAGTATAGAACATGCCGATTCGAATTTTGTATATCTTGTACACATTAAAGATTTTAAACTTGCCGGAGATATTATGCCCAAAGAATGGGGGGCAAAACGGGTGGTAATTCCCAATGTACTCATGAAACGAAAATTAAAACTTCTTGAAGACTTAGAAAACAAATCGTTCGAAGACTTTTTAAATAAAAATAAAATTGAATTTTATTACCCATGAAGCAGATTCGTTTAATTATTGTACTAAGTTGTTTATTGTCGTTTACTCACGCACAAAAAAAAATTATCGATAAAGTGGTGGCTGTTGTTGGAAATAATGCTATTCTACTGAGTGATATTGAAAATCAATACATTCAAACTCCTAATAAAGAAAAATACGAAAACATCGACTTGAAATGTTCAATATTGGAAGAACTCATTTATCAAAACTTTTTAATTCACCAGGCCGAAATAGACAGCATTACCATTAGCGACAAGGAAGTAGAATCGGAAATGGACAGACGACTACGTTACTTTATTAATCAGATAGGTAGCGAAAAAAAACTCGAAGAATATTTTAATAAAAGCATGTTAGATATCAAAGCCGATTTGCGAAAATCATTGCGTAAGCAAATGCTTGCCGAACGTATGCAGGACAAAATTATTGGCAAGATAAAAGTTACCCCCAGCGATGTCCGCAATTATTTTAAAAGTCTGCCCGAAGACAGTATTCCTATTATTGAAGAGCAACTCGAATATCAACAAATTGTTATCTATCCTACGATGAGCGAACAAAACAAGCTCGAAGCACGCGAAAAAATTGAAAGTATTCGCAACCGAATTTTAAAAGGAGAAAACTTTGCAACGCTAGCAGTTCTTTATAGCGAAGATCCAGGAAGTGCTTTAAAAGGTGGCGAGTTAGGATTTTTCAGTCGAAACGATATGGTACCTGAATTTTCGGCTGCTGCATTCCGACTCAACGAAGGCGAAGTTTCACCCGTCGTCGAAACCGATTTCGGATATCATATTATTCAACTAATTGAACGACGTGGAGAACAAATCAATGCACGTCATATACTCATCACTATCAAAAGCAGTTTCGAAGAACAAATAAAAGCACAAAAACGCCTGGAAGAAATTTATCAGAAAATTATCAGCGATTCCATCAGTTTTTCGCGTGCAGCTAAGTTATTTAGTATGGATAAAAACACAGCCTTTAACGACGGACTTGCTGTAAACCCATATACTCAAAGTACACGCATCGAAAAAGAAATGATCGATCCGGCTACCTTACGCCAACTTGAGAAACTTCAGCCCGGACAAGTTAGCAAGGTGTTTGAATTCATCGACGAAAAAGGTAAGAAGGGATATAAAATAGTTCGTTTAAAAGCTCGTTATCCAGAGCATAAAGCCAATTTGAAAGACGATTATCATTACCTTCAACAACTAACACAGGAACACATGAAACAACAAGCTATTAAACGCTGGGTAGCACAAAAATCGAAAACAACTTATTTTACTATAGACGACGATTTTAAGCAATGTGAATTTAGTTTATTAAAATAAATTTCTTATGAATCAGATAGTTATCGACGATATTCAAGCAGCAAGGCAACTTCAAATAGCCCACGAACAACTAAAAAAAGAAATTCATAAAGTTATTATTGGACAAGATCAAGTAATTGATGAAGTTATTACAGCTTTATTTAGCAAAGGACACTGCCTGTTAATAGGAGTTCCGGGACTTGCCAAGACGTTGCTCATTACCACTATAGCCAAAGCACTGGGGCTTAAATACAATCGCATTCAGTTTACCCCCGACCTTATGCCATCCGATATTGTAGGTAGCGAAATACTCGACGAATCGCGTAAATTTCGTTTCATACAAGGACCTATCTTTTGCAACTTTTTACTTGCCGACGAAATCAACCGCACCCCACCTAAAACTCAATCTGCATTACTCGAAGCCATGCAAGAAAAATCGGTAACCGTAGCAGGCAAATATTTCAAACTCGAAGAACCTTTTTTTGTACTGGCAACTCAAAACCCTATTGAGCAAGAGGGAACCTATCCACTACCCGAAGCACAACTCGACCGTTTTATGTTTAACATTCTGCTCGACTACCCCAGCTTCGACGAAGAACTAACCATTGTTGATGAAACCACTTCGAACAAACAAGTTGAAATTCAACAAATACTTACTGCAAATGATATTTTGTTTTACCAACAACTTATATACAAAGTACCGGTTAATCCTAATGTACTGAAATATGCCGTCAATTTAGCTTCCTGCACGCGTCCCAATCGTCCCAATACTCATCCACTGGCTGCCAAATACATCACTTGGGGTAGCGGACCTCGTGCATCGCAATATCTTATCATAGGAGCCAAAGCCCACGCTCTGCTCAACGGCAAGTACAGCCCCGATATCGACGACATTAAAGCAGTTGCGCACCCCGTTTTAAGACATCGCATCATCCGTAATTACCAAGCCGAAGCAGAAGGAATAAACAACGACATGCTAATCGACGAATTGTTAAAGCAATAACTATGCGATATTACGCCTTAATCTTTACATCCATACTCGCTTACTATTTATCGGCTCAAACCATCAAAAAAATTGAACTAGTACATGCCGATATGATCGATTACGACGAAGCCCGATATGGAAAAAACATAAAACGACTAATCGGCAACGTTACGTTAAAGCACGATAACGCTATACTAACCTGCGACAGTGCTTTTCACAACAATATAGAAAACGATGTAAAAATGTATGGAAACGTTCACATCAACTTTAGCGACACCATTCATCTATACGGAAGGTATATAAGCTATTCCGGAAATACTAAATTGGCTAAGGTTCGTCAGCAAGTTGTTTTGGAGCACAAAAGAGCTACGCTTACTTGCGATTCGCTCGATTATAATCGAAACACTAATGTAGCATATTACTTTAACTACGGTAAAATTAAAAGCAACGAGAGTGTTTTAGTTAGTAAATGGGGATATTACTTTGCTCCATTGCGCGACTTTGTTGCTGTTAAAGATGTTATCCTAACACATCCTCGTTATCGTATGTATAGCGATTCGTTACGATACAACATTCAAAGCGAAATTGCCACATTTTATGGTCCTTCGAAAATCATCAACGATACCAACCTCATTTACTGCGAAAATGGTTGGTACGATACTAAAAGAGACCTCAGCCGTTTCAGCAAGAATGCTTACCTGTGGAGTAAACAAAAATTACTCAAAGGCGATAGTCTAATGTACGATCGTAATAATGGTCGTGGCGTAGCTACAAAGAATGTATGGCTGGTTGATAGTAGTAACAAAATTATTGTTAAGGGGCATCATGGCCGATATTTCGAAAATCCCGACAAAGCTTTTGTTACCGATAGTGCAATGTTTATTATGGTACAAGATAGTACCGACACACTTTACCTGCATGCCGATACACTTTATTACCTAACTCAAAACGACAGTACAAAGTATTTAAAAGCTTACTACGGCGTAAAGTTCTTTAAAAAAGACCTTCAAGGTAGTTGCGACTCACTTATATACTCTGTCAACGATTCACTGATGCAACTATTTAAGGTTCCCATTTTATGGAGCAAACAACACCAATTAACTGCTAAACGAATTGAGCTATATTTCAGAAACGATTCGCTCGATAGGATGCTACTTCACGATTTAGCATTCATCATTTCGAAAGAAGATTCCGCTTTCTTTAACCAAATAAAAGGCAAAAACATGACGGGGTATTTCCGCAACAACCAATTGTACAAAGTCGAAGTAAAAGGAAATGGACAAACCATTTACTATCCTCGCGATAAACATGAAATCATTGGTGCCAATAAAGCCGAAAGTAGCGATATTACAATCTTTTTAAAAGATAACGAAATACAAAAAATTATTTTTCATAAAAATCCTAAAGCAACGCTTTATCCCATAAAAGACGTCAATCCTGTTGACTTTAAACTAGACTATTTTCGATGGTATCAACAATTAAGACCTATTAAACCCGAGGACATTTTTGTACGAATCAATAACAACAATTAAATAAACAAACATGTTAAATCAAAACTACATACAACGACTCGAACACATACACGATTTCGATCATCTCGAAATAGTTGCACGTTTTGTGGTAGAAGGGTTTATCACTGGATTACACAAGAGTCCCTATCACGGTTTTTCGGTCGAATTTGCCGAACACCGTCAGTACAACACAGGTGAAAGCACACGCAATGTAGATTGGAAGCTATATGCCCGAACCGATCGCCTCTACGTAAAGAAATACGAAGAAGAAACCAATTTACGCAGTTACCTCGCTATAGACACGTCGGGTAGTATGCTGTTTCCATACAGTACCAACGAAAAGATTAATAAACTTGCTTTTTCTGTTATCTGTACAGCAGCACTCATTCATTTACTCCGAAACCAGCGCGATGCAGTTGGAATTATGCTCTTTAACGAAAAAGTCGATTTACTAACACATGCTAAAATATCGCTGCTACATGCCCAATATCTTTTTGGCAAACTTAAAGAAACCATTAACCAGAATTTTGTAAATAAAACCAGCAATATAGCCGATGCATTGCATTTTTTGGCCGAAAATGCACATAAACGCTCTTTAATAATAGTTTTTAGCGATATGTTTTATCAGCAGCACGAAGAATTGTTTGCAGCACTGCAACATCTGCGTTTCCGTAAGCACGAAGTATTATTGTTTCATGTTTTCGATAGCAAACTTGAGCAAAACTTCAATTATCACAACAGACCATACAAATTTGTCGATTTAGAAAGCGGTAACGAAATCAAAATCAACCCGAACGAAATACGTGAAAATTACAAAAAAAAAGCATCTGAAATTCAAAAACATATCGAAAATAAATGTTCACAATACCAGATAGATTACATCGAAGCCGACATTAATAAAGAATTCAGTCAGGTATTGCTTCCTTATTTAGTTAAACGAAGTAAATTGTATTAAGTCATATTTTTCATTGGATTCTCTTAGATAGAGCAAAACCATGAATTTACCGAGTTAGAAAAATTGCTTTTCTGCTGCATTAATAACAAATCGAAAAAGCTAAATTATCTTAATTGGATGACATTAGAATCTCATGCAATATTAGGATTAGCCTCTTACACTCATACCACATCATAACCAGCAAACCATTCCCTCCAACCTCTTTGCGAGTAAACAATTCATTGCGAGCGGAACGAAGTGAAGCGAAGCAATCCCCAAATAGCAACTCACTAAATAAGTATTCATACACAAAATACTAATGATTTCAAAATGTAAGGCACTGTTTTTAGGCATAATTTGGATTTATTAAAAAACTGTTGTTGAAAAATCATTACTTCTATTTACGTTTTGCTCTAAACAAGCACCTATTTTTGTAAAAAATATCTTCATGTCGCAACGAATTGGCGTAATTGGTGCCGGACATTTTGGAAAATATCATATTAAAGCTTTACAAGCCTTAAAAAACATTGAACTTGTTGGTTTTTACGATATCGACCCCTTAGTACAACAACAGGTTAGCAAAGAATATCAAATAAAATCTTATCCGTCATACGATGCAATACTCAATGATGTTGATATTGTTGATATTGTAACTCCCACCATAAGCCATTACGACTGTGCCATTGAGGCTATTAAACGCCAAAAGCACGTTTTTATTGAGAAACCTGTAACTCACGACTTAGAAAGTGCCGAAAAACTTATCGAACTTGCATACGAAGCTGACGTAAAAGTACAAGTTGGGCACATAGAACGTTTCAATCCCGCATTTTTATCAGTCGAACCATATATCAACAGACCCGTTTACATCGAAGCACACCGATTACAACCTTTTACTCAACGTAGTCTCGACGTATCTGTAGTTCTAAACCTTATGATACACGACCTCGACATCATTTTACATATTGTGCAATCTAATATCAAAAAAATAAGCGCCAGCGGTGCTACCATAGCAACTAACATGCCCGATGTTGCCAATGCTCGCATCGAGTTCGAAAACGGATGTATTGCTCATCTCACCGCCAGCCGTATATCGAAAGACAACCTCAGAAATATCAAAATTTTTCAAAAAGAAAATGCTATAACCATCGATTTCCTTAATAAAAAGTCAGAAATCATTTTTGCTCGACTTTTCGACTCTGCCAACATAAACGAGTCATCCATCGAATTGCGTTCCGAGTATCCGCCTATCGTCCACAACAATGCCATACAGGAAGAACTCAAGGCTTTTATCTATGCTATCGAAAATAACACTAAACCCGTAGTTACACTCGAACATGCTTATCATGCACTCAACGTCGCCTTCGAAATTGTTGAAAAAGTAAAGTTTTCATTCGAATAGAAAAAATACAATATCTTTGCACATTTATCGTTTTAACACTGTATGAAATTTTTTACACTTAGTTTTATTCTTATGCTTCTCTTTTCGTGCTCTAAATGGGACAAAGAAGAAAAAATTCCCTCCTATTTGCAAATTTATCAGGTCTATTTACAAACCAATGAATCTGTTGAAGGAATCAACACTCACAAAATAAGCGATGTTTGGATTAACATTGATGGAAATTTACAAGGCATATACGAATTGCCAGTTACCTTTCCTGTGTTAGAAACAGGTAAACATACCATTAGCATCAGAGCAGGCATTAAAGTCAACGGAATTGCTGCCAGCCGCGCACCTTACCCGTTCTACAATGTGCTAAATATCGACACCATTCTGCCACCAGGTAAAATATTATCACTTACTCCAACTTTTTCGTACAAACCCGAAACAAAATTTCCATGGATTGAAGACTTTCAAGGCAACGGATACAGTCTCGACCGAATGATAGGTTCGGATACCACTTTGTATATGGCTACCGACACTGCTACCAATAATAAATATGGCAAATTTAGCATCGATGCCATACATCAAAAATTCTATTACAAATCGGCCGAAGCATACAACCTACCCATCAATGGAAGTGCAGTATTTCTTGAGCTCGACTACCGATGCAATCACCCATTTACGATAGGCTTGCTGGTTAATAAGTTACAATCATCTGTAGCAAACGATATCATTGTTTTAAACCCACATCCCAATAAATTCAATCATATTTATATCGATTTAACTTATACCGTCACACAAAATATGGATGCCATCAACTACAACGTTATCATCCGTGGTGTTTTACAAGACGGATACACCCAGGGCGATATTGAAATAGATAACCTAAAACTAGTACACTTCTGATGAACAAAAAACTGCAAACCATAAAATACCTTGTATCAGACTTTTTATTTTCGGCTTTAGCGTGGTTTATCTTTTTCACTTATCGAAAACTCATCATCGAAACAGAATATTTTGGCTATACCATTAACTTAGAATACGATTTTAAATTTTTTGCTGGATTATTTATCATTCCTACTTTTTGGATCATACTGTACTACTTAACAGGATATTATTCAGATGTATTCAGACGTTCTCGATTAAAAGAACTTTGGCAAACATTTTACATTACTATTATTGGCACAATAATTTTATTTTTTGCCTTACTTATCGACGATTACGTTATAAACTATTACGACTATTATCGGTCTGTATTAACTTTATTTACATTGCAATTTATCCTTACTTACATACCTCGTCTTATAATCACCACCATTACTATCAGAAAAATACATCAACGCAAAATTGGCTTTAATACACTATTGGTAGGAAGCAACAAAAAAGCTTTTGACTTATTTCAGGAAATGCAAAAAGCCCCGAAAGGAAGTGGAAATCTATTTGTTGGCTTTGTTAGTGTAACAGAAAAGGGCAAATTTCGCCTCGAACGATATCTACCTCACTTAGGTGAAGTAAAAGACTTACCATGGATTATCGACAAATATCATATCGAAGAAATTATCTTGGCTATAGAATCAAAAGAACACGACCAAATAAATGCCATCTTAAATCGTATCGAAAATAAGAACGTTGTTATTAAGGCTATTCCATCGCTTTATGACATTTTGACAGGTAGCGTACGCCTATCCACTCCCTATTCGGCTCCGCTCATTCAAATATCCCGAAACCTTATGTCGCCGTTCGAAGCAAACCTCAAACGAATTATCGATATTGTTTTTTCTATTATTGCCATCATTATTTTAATTCCGGTTTATATCTTTCTTGCCATAGGAGTTAAATTATCGTCAAAAGGTCCAATTATTTACACACACGAACGCATTGGACGATATGGTAAGCCTTTCAACATATACAAATTCCGAAGCATGTATGTCGATGCCGAAAAATTTGGACCTGCCTTATCGAGCAAAAACGATCCACGTATTACCCCCTTTGGACGGTTTATGCGTAAAGTACGACTCGACGAAACTCCACAATTCTTCAATGTGCTTAAAGGCGATATGTCGCTTGTAGGTCCTCGTCCAGAACGTCAGTACTACATCGATCAAATTATGAAACGAGCTCCGCACTACCTTCATTTACAAAAAGTTAGACCCGGCATCACATCATGGGGGCAAGTTAAATACGGCTATGCCGAAAATGTCGATCAAATGATTGAACGATTAAAATACGACTTGATTTATATCGAAAACATGTCGTTATACGTCGATTTCAAAATACTTATTTATACTATAAAAATTATTCTGCAAGGAAGAGGAAAATAGGCACTTTATTCCAGAGCATTCTTAATTTTTTCCTTATCGGCTTTTAGTCCCATTTCGGTAGCTATAGTGAACAAATATTGAATAGCGGCATTTCGTTCGTTTGGTATAATTCCATCTAAAATAGCATCCTTAATTTTGCTTTTCAAGTCTCCTACTGTTTTACATGGTGACAATCCAAACCAATTCATAATCTCCTCTCCCGATACAGGAGGTTGAAAATTACGGATTCTGTCCTTCTCTTCAATCTTTTGTATATTTTCTCGTAATAAGCTAAAGTTTTTAAGATATAACCGAACTTTCTGTTCGTTTTTCGAAGTTATATCGGCTTCGGCAAGCATTAGCAAATCTTCAAGATCATCACCTGCTTCAAAAATAAGCCGCCGCACTGCCGAATCGGTAACCTCTTCCTTAACCAGCGAAATAGGGCGTAAGTGCAACAACACTAATTTCTTTACATAAGGCATACTTTCCTGTACCGGCATTTTTAATCGTTTAAACAAACGTTCTACCATATTAGCACCAACAACTTCGTGGCCATGAAAAGTCCAACCTACATTGGGCTGAAAACGTTTCGTCGAATATTTACCAATATCGTGCAAAAGACCTGCCCACAACAACCACAACTTATCGGTTTTAGTTCGTAACTGATCAACTACCTGCAACGTATGGTAAAAATTATCTTTATGACTTTTGCCATCGGTTTTCTCTACACCTTTTAGCTTTGAAAGCTCAGGTAAAATACGTTCCAGAAGTCCAGATTGGTCAAGGAGCAAAAAACCATACGATGGTATAACCGATAGGAGTATTTTATTCAACTCATCTACAATTCGCTCTTTCGATATGATTTCTATGCGGCTAGCATTTTTCTTAATTCCTTCAAATGTTGATGCTTCAATACTAAAATTCAACTGACATGCAAAACGTATAGCACGAAGCATACGCAACGGATCGTCGGAAAAAATAAGATCCGCATTGCCAGTAGTTCGAATTACATGTTTTTCAATGTCTTCTATGCCCCTATGAAGATCTTTAACCTTACCAAAAGATGATTTATTGAGCGAAACAGCTATCGCATTTATCGTAAAATCTCTTCGGTTAATATCGTCTTCGAAAGTACCCACTGCTACAACTGGATTACGACTATGACGCTGATAGCTTTCTTTTCGAGCTCCAACAAATTCAATTTCGTAATTTCTATATTTAATTTGTGCAGTACCAAAATTTTTAAATACAACTAAGTTTTTGGTCTGAAGCACTTTAGCAACTTGTTCGGCAAAGAAAACTCCGTCGCCTACAACCAGAATATCAATATCTTTCGATTTCTTGCCAAGAAAAATATCTCTAACGTATCCTCCAACAACATATACTTCTAACTCATGAATTTCGGCTACTTCGCAAATTACCTTAAATATTCTATCTTTTAGAGCAAGGAGCATTTTTTTATGACAAAATTACTCAGAATGTTAAAAAAAATGAAATCTTAATTAATAATTACAAATATGCACATATTTTGATATGTACATTCAATAAATATTATTAACTTTGTAAAAAAATTAAACTATGGTAAAGCATTTAACAACACAAGAATTTAAAGAAAAAGTGTTCAATTACGAACAAAACAGAGAATGGAAATTCGAAGGTGACAAGCCTTGTATCATCGACTTTTACGCCGACTGGTGTGCACCATGCCGCATGGTAGCTCCCATTTTAGAACAATTAGCAAAAGAATACGATGGAAAAATCGATATTTATAAAGTCGATACCGAGGCAGAACAAGAACTTGCAATGGTTTTTGGAATTCGTAGTATCCCTTCGCTATTGTTTGTACCTAAAAACGGACAACCACAAATGGCTATGGGGGCACTCCCTAAAGAAACTTTTGTAAAAGCCATCGACGAAGTATTAGGTATTAAACCTCCTATCATAATTACTAAATAGTTATGAAAACTTTATTAATTATATTTTTGGTTGGATTGCAATTTTCCATTTTTTCGCAAACTACCACTTCCAATTCTTCCTCATCATCGGTAAGCAATATAGAACATTTAACTACAAATACATTTAAGCAAAAAATTTTTGACTACTCAAAATCTCAAACATGGAGCTACAAAGGCAAACTACCAGCGATTATCGACTTTTACGCCGACTGGTGTCGTCCTTGCAAAATAATTGCTCCTCATCTCGAAGCCATAAGCAAAGAATACAAAGGTAAGCTTAATGTTTATAAAGTCAACACCGATAAAGAACAAGAATTGGCTCAGGTTTTCGGAATACAAAGCATCCCTGCCGTTTTATTTATTCCGGTTAACGGGCAACCGCAAATGCTTATCGGGGCACATCCTAAAGAAGAATATGAAAAACAAATCAAAACATTGTTTAAAATAAGTAAATAGTACATATTTTAATCATTTAAAAAAAGCTAGCTTTGCTAGCTTTTTTAATTTATTGTCATACAGAGAAATACATACATTATTAACAACTTATCAACATTTTTTTTAGAAAAATAAACAATTTTTGGATATAAATTTTGTCAATATAAAATTATTAAATAATTTTACCCAACGAATATAAAAACAACAAATAATATTAAAACATTGTATATCAAACATTTAATGTATGAAAAATAAAAAAGGCTTAACCATTCTTATAGTTGCTTTGACAATTGTAACAGTTTTTAATGGTTGTAAGCGGGGCGAGGACGATCCATTCTTTTCATTATTATCGAGAAAAGCTCGTGTTACAGGAGACTGGAAAATTGATTATTTCGAAAGCCAACTCTTACAAAAGTTTCAGAACAGTTACAAAGCAAAACGAAAATTTGTTATTGAAGGAGATAAAATAACCCTTACGGTTGACTCAATTGACACACCTCACGATACTATTATAACTATTTACGGTGTTCTGAAAGAATCGGAATATAATTTTGATAAAAACAGTAAGATGAAATATTTACTCAATTATGAACTCGTAATCGAAAAAATTACAGTTGACGAAAACACAAACGTTACAACTTACGATAAAAAAATACAAACCTTTACCGATCGTGCTACCGGTACCTGGAACTTTTTAGGAAGAGTTGAAAAAAATGGAGTTAATAAATATAAAGACAAAGAACGAATATCATTTATCTATGAATCGTACAACACTGATATTCTTACGGTTCACACTATAAGAAAGGTCAACGAAGATGGTCAAACTATTTCAAACATCTATACCTCTTCGCGTGTTACTAATGAACGTAAATATGCCAATGGCGAAAATGCTCAGATTTGGGAATTACGCGAACTTAGAAACAAGAAAATTGTAGCCGAACGTTTAGTTGACAATCTTATTCAAAATACTTATATATCAAACGATACTGCCAGCATCGGTCAATCATACACCGAAAAAGGTTACGAACTAATGCGTTTGCTTCCTAAACAATAAGTGAGATTACCTCTGAATGAATGATCTTTGCTGAATACAAACGTCTCCTAAAAAAGTTATTATTTATTATTATTCTTTTTTACAGTTGTAAGGCAACTCGTTTTGTTCCCGAAAACGAATACCTTCTAAAAAAAAATACTATTCTTATAGATCAAAAAAAAATATCCAAAACAGAACTAGAAACGTACATTCAACCAAAACCAAACAAGAAAATATTATGGATTATACCATTCCATTTGTACGTATATAATTTATCTAAACTTGGTAAAGAACGTGCCTGGAAGAAAAAAATTGAAACCATTGTTGGAGAACCTCCGGTATTAGTTAATGATTACCTAATAAGAAGATCGAAACAGCAAGTCAGTATTTTTCTGAAAACCAAAGGCTACTATTATGCTCAAATATCTGATAGTATTAAAAAGTTTAAAAATAAAAAAGCCGAAATTATCTACACCATAAAATGTGGTAAACCATACTATATTGATCAAATTATATGGAATGTACCCGATACAACTATTGGTAAATATTTAAAAGAAGCTATTGGACAATCATTAATAAAACGAAATACCATACTTGACGAAGATATACTTCAACAAGAGCGAATCCGCATCACGGAATACCTTAAAAACAAAGGATTTTATTACTTTACCAAAGATTATATTCAGTACGAAATTGACACATTGTTAGGAAACTTTAAAGTACAGGTCACTGGTAAAATTATTCAGCAACACATTCTACAAAATAACGGAATAATTATCGAAGAACCTCACAAAATATACCGCATTGATAGCGTTTTTGTTTTCTACAACTACAATGCTAAGCAAGCCATTCAAAATAAACAAGAATATTTGGCTTTGCTGGATACCATTCGGTATAAAAATATTTATCTAATCGGAACCGGACGGTCTTTGTATCGACATTCATTACTTCATCGAATGAACTTTATTCAGCCCGATAACATATACAGCCAACAAGATGCCCAGGTGACATACGATAAATTTATGTCGTTACAAAACTTTAAACTGGTAAATATTCAATTCGCCGAATCTGGAACATCTGAAAAACTCAATGCTTATATTCAACTTAGCCCATTACCACGTCAATCGTACCAGATAGAAGCCGAAGGCACTAACTCCTCGGGCAACCTTGGTATAGCTGGCAACATTTTATACACCAATCGAAACGTATTTGGTAGTGCTCAAAACCTATTTATTGGAATAAATGGTTCCATTGAACGTCAAACAGCTGTTGTACAACAAAACAACGAACAAATTCAAGAATACCTTCCTTTTAATACGATTGAATCAGGTGCTAATGTTAGGCTGCGGTTTCCAACGTTTGTTTTTCCCTATGTTTCGGAAAAGTTTATAAAATATAAGAATCCCATAACACAGATTCAGGCTGTATATAACTTTCAGCAGCGTCCGGATTATACACGCAACGTTACAACATTAACTTTCGGCTATGAATGGATGGTAAACAAAAATTTAAAGCACTTTGTAAACCCTATAGAAGTCAACTTTGTTAGAATTCCTTTTATCTCGTGGCGATTTAGACGCATTATTCGTGGTACATTTCTCGAAAGCAGTTACGAAAACCACATGGAGACCATTACCTCATACGGATTGATATATAGTAATAATAAAGTAGGGCGTAAAAAAATTAATTCTGTTTTTTTAAGATGTAAATTCGAAACTTCTGGAAATTTATTGTACTCCATATTTAAACATTGGGGCGATACTAACGAAAATGGAATTTATCAACTTTTTCAAGTTCCATTTTCCCAATTTGCCAGAGCCGAAGCAGATTATCGATACTATCACTTTGTAAATAAAAACTCGAAACTGGTATATCGCTTTTTTGGTGGAGCTGGTTATCCCTATGGAAATTCAACAGTTTTGCCATTCAATAAGCGATACTTTTCTGGCGGAGCAAGTAGCATTAGAGCATGGACTGTTCGTAGTCTCGGACCGGGTAGCCTTGCCGATACTACACAAGGCAATGTGTTTAACCAAACCGGAGACATTAAGCTTGAAGGCAATCTTGAGTATCGATTTAAATTGTTTTGGGTTGTTGAACCGGCACTGTTTATCGATGCCGGTAACATCTGGAATATTCGCAAAAAAGGTGTCGATAATTTAGGATATTTTCACTGGAATCGTTTTATTACCGACATAGCAGTAGGATATGGTTTAGGTTTACGATTTAATTTCGGTTTTTTTGTGTTCAGAACCGATTTTGCTTTTAAAGGACGAGACCCTTCGGAATCATACGGTAATCAATGGCTTTTTATTCAACGAAAACTACGAAATGACGACTTTTCATTTAACATAGGTATAGGATATCCTTTTTAATTTTTTTTGTAAAAGAAAAAGACTTTTTCTATTTTTGTTTAAACTAAAACCTACAACTATGTCGCAAAAAGTAATGGAAATAGTAAAACCCGGGGTTGTTTGGGGGCAAGCATTAAAAGAATTATTTCGTATAGCTAAACAAGAAGAATTTGCTATACCTGCTGTAAACGTAGTAGGTACCAACTCGGTCAATGCCGTTATGGAAGCCGCTAAAGTAGTAAATTCGCCTGTTATTATTCAGTTCTCCAATGGCGGTGCTCAATTCTATGCAGGTAAAGGCTTGCCCAATGAAAATCAAGAAGCATCCGTAGCCGGTGCTATTTCGGGTGCTATACATATACATCAGGTAGCTGAATTATATGGTATTCCAGTAGTTATACATACCGACCATGCTGCCAAAAAACTTTTACCATGGGTTGATGCTTTAATTGAAGCCGGCGAAAAACACTTCAAAACATATGGAAAACCTTTATTTAGCTCAC
This sequence comes from uncultured Bacteroidales bacterium, assembly GCA_937960415.1. GTDB lineage: Bacteria > Bacteroidota > Bacteroidia > Bacteroidales > GWA2-32-17 > Ch61. The sequence continues at coordinate 23,920 of CALGPK010000026.1, forward strand.
ATATGCTCGACTTAAGCGAAGAGCCTCTACACGAAAACATCGAAATTTGTAAACGCTATTTAGATCGAATGTCTAAGATTGGTATGTTTTTAGAAATAGAACTTGGTGTTACAGGCGGAGAAGAAGATGGAGTTGACAATACTGGCGTAGATAACTCTCGCCTATACACACAACCCGAAGATGTAGCTTATGCATACGAAGAACTTATGAAAATCAGCGACCAGTTTACCATTGCGGCATCGTTTGGCAATGTTCATGGAGTTTACAAGCCAGGTAATGTTAAACTTCAACCTATCATTCTTAAGAATTCACAAGAATACATCGAGAAAAAATATCATACTGGCAAAAAACCGGTAAGTTTTGTATTTCATGGTGGTTCAGGAAGTTCTCGCGAAGAAATCCGCGAAGCTGTATCGTACGGTGTTGTTAAAATGAACATCGATACCGATACTCAGTGGGCATTCTGGAATGGTGTTCATCAATACTACCTAAAGAAAAAAGATTATTTACAAGGTCAGATAGGGAATCCCGAAGGCGACGACAAACCCAACAAAAAATACTACGACCCACGTGCATGGTTACGTGAAGGCGAAAAGTACATCATTGAGCGTTTAAAAATAGCGTTCGAAGACTTAAATTGTCTGAATCGTAATTAGCCATATATGTCGTCGAAAGAGCAGTGGGCAACACGTGTTGGCTTAGTGTTGGCTATGGCAGGCAATGCCGTGGGGCTGGGTAATTTTCTTCGGTTTCCGGTTCAAGCTGTTCAAAATGGTGGTGGGGCTTTTCTTATCCCGTATTTTGTTTCGTTTTTACTGTTAGGTATTCCATTGTTATGGGTTGAATGGTCTATTGGCAAGTATGGCGGGCAATATGGCAAGCACAGCACACCGTTTATGTTTCATCAAATGAATAAACGCTGGCTTTGGAAATATATTGGTGTGTTCGGAATTTTTACCAATATTGCTATTGCTTCGTATTATTCGTATATCGAAAGCTGGACTATATCGTACATGTATCATAGCATTGTTGGTACTTTTGACAACATGAGTCAACACGACGTTGCGTCGTTCTTTTCAAATTATCTCGATGTTTCGTCTGCTACAACCGGCATACCATACGAATCGCTGGTGTTTTTCTTTATTTGCCTTACACTTAATGTTTGGATACTAAGCAAAGGATTGAGTGGAGGTATCGAAAAAGCCTCAAAAATAGGCGTTCCTTTGCTCATTATTTTTGGGATATTCTTAGCTATTAAAGCCCTAACTCTAAAAGCAGGCGAACAAGGCGCTATCAACGACGGTTTTGTTGGATTAAACTTCCTTTGGACACCGCAATTCGACTCGCTTGCTAATCCCAAAGTATGGCTTGCAGCAGCAGGACAAATATTCTTTACCCTTTCGGTAGGGATGGGTTCTATTCAATGCTATGCATCGTATTTGAGCAAAAAAGACGATATAGCACTAAACGGAATGGCAGCAGGATGGACTAATGAATTTATAGAAGTAATTATTGGAAGTTCCATTATTATACCTATTTCTATCGGCTATTTTGGCATTGATAAAGTTGTAGAATTGGTGCAGTTAGGTGGTCTGGGATTGGGCTTTCGCTCTATGCCATTTTTATTCGAACAATGGGGTCCCCTTTTATCGGCTTTAGCAGGCTTTGCTTTTTTTGGTCTATTGTTTTTTGCAGGTATTACTTCATCGCTTGCTATGGGGCAACCCGTTATGGCATTTTTGCAAGACGAATTTAAGTGGTCGAGAAATAAAGCTGCCATCGCATTTGGTATAGCAATACTAACACTGGCACTGCCCACCATATTCTTTTTTGAATATGGCGTTTTCGACGAATACGATTACTGGGCAGGAACGGTTACACTGGTCGTTTTTGCCATGCTCGAGGTTATATTGTTTAGTTGGGTTTTTGGTATTGATAAAGGGTGGAAAATTATAACTGAAAGCGCAGAAATTAAGGTTCCCATTGTTTACAAGTATATTCTGAAATATATTACACCAGTTATTCTTATTATGGTCTTTCTGGGTGCATTGATTCGCCCGGAAAAAGACGACTGGAGTACGTTGTTTACCTCAAAATACGAACTGCATGAAGAATCTATCCTGGGTAAAATCCTTAATAAAGGAATCGTTTACAATAAAAAATTTTTTGACCATACTTATTACATTGAGTTTGATGGTACGGTATCGAAAGTAGAACCTAACAAAATAGAAGTTTGCGATTCCGATGGTGAATACCATGAGTTTAAGCTGGACAAAAACGACAAACCCCTTGTTGAACCTAAAATGTCAATTAAAGCAGGTGATGCATTGTATAGTGGTTTTGTCGTTAACAAAATATTCTGGATAACTGCCTCCAGATTATTGCTTGTGAGCTTATTTTTGGGTATTGCCTTCCTTGTTTGGAAAGCATACAAAAAACAAAAAACAACCCTATGAATACCGAAGCCTTAATATTTATGCTTGTTTCTGAAGGAATTATCGCAGCAACAACCATATATTTTTTTGTCAAAGTACTGCGGTCGAAAAAGCAATTTAACGAAAAAGATAATCATTCGGAAGCATCTTAACGCTCCATGGAATTCTTGAAGACGTATTTTCGCTTTACACGTAAAGAACGTAATGGAATTTTAATTCTTATTATCTTAAATATTATTAGTTGGAGCATATTCATTTTTTTCAACGACATTTTTTCAAGCAATTACAGAATAGAATTAAACCAATTCGAACAATCGTTAAAAAGCTTTTACAAAGTAAAAGACAGCACAACACACATTCTACATCCGGTAAAAGAAATCATTCAAAGGCAAAAAGACACCTGTATAGTCAATATCAACCATCCAAAATACGAGCACCTGTTGTGCATTGGCGTTAGCGAGAAACTTGCACGTACATGGATAAACTATATTTTAAAAGGAGGAAAGTTTCGCTCTATCGAAGATGTTAAGAAACTCTGGGGCATGAACGATAGCATATTTTACAATATTGAACCCTATCTTACATATAACAATAAAAATAAAACAAACATGCCTCAACAAAATACTAAACCTATTCCGAAGAAAATAGAAATGCTTGAACTTAACTCGGCCGATACCAATCAATTAAAATCTTTGCCGGGAATAGGCTCATCGTTTGCCAGCAGAATCGTAAAATATCGGCAAAGACTAGGCGGATACGTTGCCAAAGAACAACTCAAAGAAATATTCGGACTAAATGAAGAACTATTCGACAAAATTAGTCCATACCTCTATGTTGATATTTTCGATGTAAAAAAATTAAACATCAATACCGACGACTATTTTACACTTGTACAACATCCGTATCTGAATAAAGAAATAGTAAAACAAATATTACAACTTCGAAAAAAACAAGGTATTCTAAATAAAGATGACTTGCTAAACAATGGCATTCTGATGAAAGAAGAATGGGACAGAATAAAATGGTATATTGAGTTCTAACTATTCAAACATAAACGAACCAAATTTTATGCTGCGACCATCCTGAGCATAGGTAACATATCTTTTACCTATACTCGATACCAAACGAGGAATAATAACAAAACGTTCGTCTTGGGATTTAAAGAAAGTGTATTTTTCCCAACTACCATCGGGATAAATTGAAACAAGTGTGGCAACTCCCTTTGGAGTAAGTACCGGATTGTTTTTTAACTGTTTGGTTTTAATAGCTACCTTGTTATTCAGATTAGCTTTGTTGTCGTTAAATACGATCTTAATCTTATTGGCATCGGAAAATGCTTTGTATGAATGATAAAAACCTTTATCATCGGGACTATACTGATTTTTTGGAATACGAAAGTTCCACGCTAAAACACCATCTTTATTTACTCCAAATACAATTAAATCGTTAAAATAGTAATGATCTATATGAGTAACCTTCTTTGTTGAAGGATCTACAATATCATCGCCACGAACATATTCTTGCTCTGCAATTACAGCAAAGCCACCGTTATCAAAAAACAAAAGGTCTTTCAATATATAATTATAGTATTGTTCTGGTGCAGTACCGTTACGTTCTTGAGCACATTCGGCTATAAATTCTTTCGTAAACATTCGTGTAATTTTTTTTGGATCGAGGGTTAATATTTTTTGAGTTCGAGGATTAATAATCATGTAATAAGCACCTATAAATTCGTTGGCAAATTTTACAGTTTTGTTGGTCATAAAACCGGCAATAACTACATTTTCTTCATTGTCGAGTCCAAAAATAGCATTGGCAGGAACATATTTATCGGCTTTAATATCAAAAGTTACAAATTCTTTGCGTTTGGGGTTATATGCCAATAGCTTATACTCATACTTTTCTATAACCGGAGCATTAGATGTAGTGGGTTTCTTTTTACCAGCTTCGAGACATCTGGTTAAAAAGTACAAATAACCACTCTTGCCAACTGAATATTGAATAATATCAAATGAACGACCTACTAAAGGAAAATTTAACGAAACATTCAATTCTTCTGCTAAATCGGAGTTGATAATCTTTACATTTATGGCTTCATTGTTGTATAAAGCAAAAGTATTATGATAAAGCAGCACTATTTTGTTGTTGATAAGATTTATCTTAAAACCATCTTTGGGTGCATTTGTAAGGGGTATGCTTCCAATATCTTTGGGTTTATTTTTTAATGTACCATCGTTATTCAAGTATTGAATGTAAAGAATTTTTTGACTACTAACGTTTGCCTGAGTTAGTAATATTAATTTCTGATTGATATAAAACATATCAGCAAAATGGGTCTGAATACCATTTACGCTAGGCATAATAACCTGATTGGTTGCCTCTACGGTATGAGTGGTTGATGAAATATAATCAATATAAGTATAGTCGGTTAATATATCCGTTACCGAGTTTGATTTAAGCAAATAATAACCATCTTTGTCGTATCCCAAAAACTTATGATACCACATATTTTTTTCAAGGGTAAAACTTGATCCCCAGTCCATTTCAACCGACTGAGCAAAAGACAACAAACTCAAAACAAAAAAAGAAAGCAAAAACATTAACGATCTCATGACTTTTTATTTTTAAGTTTTACAAAGATATATCTAAAATTACAATTTTCCTACTTATTAACCAATTTATTTGCAAGTTGTCCGCATGCTGCATCAATATCCTGTCCGCGACTTTTACGTATTCTTACATTAATATGTCGATTTTTTAAAAATTTGTAAAACGTATGTATTTTGTCTTCGGTAGATGGTACAAATGCTAAGCCTTCTACGTTGTTATATGGGATTAAATTTACCTTCGAGTTTATAGTACTACATATTCTTACCAACTCTCGTGCATCGTCGATGCTGTCGTTTACATTATAAAGCATCAAATATTCGAATGTAACAACTTGATTGGTAATTTTTACATAATTTTTTAAAGCCTCTAAAATATCGATCAAGGTATATTTTTTTGCCAGCGGAATTAACTGTTCCCTTTTGTCCTGAAACGGAGCATGCAACGATACTGCTAACTTGACACCAGGGTTATCATGTGCAAACTGAATAATTCTGTCAGGTATTCCTACCGTAGATAGAGTTATTCGATTTTTCGACCAATTCATGGCTTCGGGCGAAGTTAGATGCATCAGAGCTTTTAACGTATATTCATAATTTAACAACGGTTCGCCCATCCCCATAATAACAATATTGGTAAGATTAGTGCCTAACTGATCCGTTGATAAACGGTTGAGTAACACTACCTGATCTACTATTTCACCTACATTGAGGTTTCGAACATAGCCCATATTGCCTGTAGCACAAAACCTGCACCTTACGGGACAACCTACTTGTGTAGAAATACAAGCCGTAGTCCGATCGTTAGATGGGATAATAACTCCTTCCACAATTAAACCATCGTATAAAAAGAATGAAGCCTTAATTGTAAGATCCGACGCTTTTTGAAAAGAAAAAAGCTCAATAACATCCCACCATGTTTCAGACTGTATGGCTCGCAAAAGTGATTTTGGAATATTTGTTATTTCATCAATCCTGCGTATATTTCTTTTCCATAACCATTGATAAAGCTGCTTAGCCCTGTATAGAGGCTGTTGCTTTTGAATAAACCATTGTTCGAGATCGGTTAGAGAAAAATTGCGAATAGCTGGCTTAATCATGAACAACTATCTTAAATACCCTCCAACAACGCAGGTTTTTTTGTACGATTTGGTTGTTCCATTTAGATGAAAAACTTCTACATAAACCACGTACATACCAATTTCGGCCTTAGTTTTAGCATCACTTAAACCATCCCATACAAAATAACCTTCTATACCACATAATTCATTTCGTATAAGCTTTCGAATAAGGCGACCTTTGGAATCGAAAATTTGTACATTAGCTACATATCCGGGCTCAGGGAATTTATAGCGAATATTAAGAACATCGTCTTTCCCATCCAGATCGGGACTAAAAATTTCGGGTTCTAATGTTATTTCTCCTTCAACATCCTTCCATTCCGAAAACTGAGAGTTTTGATAGGTAGGTGTACCAAAACCCACGTTTTGCGATGCCGAGTGCCATGATTTGTAGTCTTGTGTAGGCAGATTAGGATGAATGCGTTCAAGGGCAACGCCTTTAAAGGAGTTTAATAGTTGAAAATGCATGTCTTCTGAAAAAGCAAAGTCGTCAATAATCTGAAGTGATGAGTTTACAAAGGTCAGACGATCGCCTGTTGATTTTAATGACGGAAAATCAGACATCTCCAATACTTTCTTTGGGTAAGGAGTATAGAAAAAATTTTTAACTTTGCTCAACGATTTAGTTACTACCACATAATCATTGGGGAATAAATAAAACCCTTCGTTGGTCAGGCTCTTATACGAACTTACTTGTTGAACAGAATCAAGAATACCCAATTTTAAATCTTTAAGGTTAAATAATTTTGAGGTTTTGTTGTATAATTCAACATAATCGGTGCCACCCGTAGGTTCGTAAAACAGCACCTCGTTGATAACAATATCGCCGGGTTGAATGGGACCTCCAATGCCAAAAGGTACAACTAAACTGGTTTGCGTGGCATTGCCCACACAATC
>CALGPK010000027.1 GCA_937960415.1 uncultured Bacteroidales bacterium
ACAAAATTGAAAGCAAATCACAACTTATATTAGCATTGATAATCGAAGGTATAAGCTAAAAAGAACCTCTCAAAATTACAAAATTGAAAGCAAATCACAACAAAGTTGCTCATTTTCAGCTTTTTCGCAAGCTAAAAAGAACCTCTCAAAATTACAAAATTGAAAGCAAATCACAACTCATTTTCTGGTTCTCTCATTGTAATAAAAGCTAAAAAGAACCTCTCAAAATTACAAAATAGTACTTAGCGAAGCTATCTCACCGAACGCAAGTGAGGTAAAGCAAATCACAACGGATATTAAATGAAAAGGGGGTATATTTATAATTCTCCTACCCCCAAGGAGACAGAAGGTTGGGTCTTATCCTCCCTTCACACAATAAATATACGTACAATTTTTTAGTTTGTTACCAATAAATGTTAATTTTTTTAAATGGAAGGATTTAAACATATCATGCACTGATTAAGTCGTTTGAAACTCCAATTTGTTGAAAAGAACCTCATAAAATTACAAAATAGTACTTAGCGAAGCTATCTCACCGAACGCAAGTGAGGTAAAGCAAATCACAACCTGACTAAGGATGGTACACTGAATTATTATTCAAATAATGTTCCATGGAAGCTACACTATAAATAGAATTTTTAATAACAGAATCGAATACTTTTTTATTACGAATTTCACAAACGTCGAGTATCGATAAAAATATTTTAGAAGATATTCTGGAATTAATAGCTTTAACTTCAAACAAACAACCTTTATGACTTTCACAACGATAAAGAGCACAAGTTATAGGATGACATCTATAAAGTGTTGAAAATTTAATTCTACAGGCATAAAAACTAACAAAAGTAAATTTACAATCAAAAAAAGCACACCGATAAAAGTAACTATTAAAAAATACCATATTCTTAAATGGAGTCTTAACTTGCTCAGCATATCCGAAAATACAGTACTTATCAAACAAAACTATACCTCTTTTCAGTTGATACTTCAATTTATCCGAAAAGATATAAATGGGTCTTCCAGGTATTAAACTATCAAAAATTCGTTTTAATAAAGAGAACAACCAAATCAATAAAAATTTTTTGAAACTTAGTTTTTCCATAACTCTTAAATTTTAAAAGATTTCGCCCTATATATAAATACGAAAAAAGCTCTTTTTTATTGTGTAAAAAAATTCAGATCGATAGAATTTTCTTTAATAAAAAAAAATTGTAAATAAATATAGTCATATAGAAACGAAAAAATAGTGTAAAAGGTAAAGAAAAAATAAACTCTTAAATGTCAAAGATCTTTACTCGATTTATCAGAGGATAAACAAAACTTTGCTGGCTCAAAATTATTTGTTAGGTTTGCAAGGTAGATTTTATTGTATGGAAGTAGAAGTATGTTTAAGTCCGGCGTTGTATCCAATGTATCATCATAGCGAAAAAACAGTAATAATAATAGATGTATTAAGAGCCACCACATCGATATGTGCAGCTTTTAGTGCAGGAGTAGAAAAAATTTTGCCGGTATCGGGTATCGACGATGCTCGTAAAGCCAAACAGATGGGCTATATAGTTGCCGCCGAGCGCGATGGCAAAGTGCTCGATTTTGCCGATTTTGGCAACTCGCCCGATGTTTTTACGCCCGAGCGTGTTGGCGGTAAAGTTATTGCTTACAGTACTACCAATGGCACGCAGGCTATTGCTATGGTTGCTTCGGTTCGTAATGTGCTTATAGGAGCATTTTCGAATTTGTCGGCTTTAAGTCGTTATTTAATACAGCATCCACAGCCGGTATTATTATTATGTTCGGGTTGGAAAAATAAGTTCAACCTCGAAGATACACTTTGTGCTGGTGCAATAGCCGAACAAATACTTCAGTCTGCAGCATATACTACCAGCTGCGATAGTACACACGCAGCTATTGACTTATGGCAACTGGCAAAAAACAATTTAATAAAATACCTCGAAAAAGCATCGCACCGACAACGATTAAAAACTATTGTTGACGAAAAAATTATTCATTACTGTCTTCAAATCGATACAACCGATGTGATTCCTCGTGTATACAACGGTTTTATAGAAAAAGCATAGCCACCTAAAAAATCATTGTAAAACATATTTTATCGCGATACAAAATTCAAAAATTTTTATCAATTTGCAGTCAAAATTCAAAAAAGGAGCATCATTTATGAAAAAGCATAATTTTAATGCCGGTCCTGCCATTTTGCCGCAGGTAGCAATCGAAAATACAGCAAAGGCTGTGTTAGACTTCAACGGAATAGGGATGTCGATTCTGGAGATATCGCATCGCAGCAAAGAATTTCAGGCTGTTATCGACGAAGCCGTGGCATTGTTCAAAGAGGTATTAAATATCCCCGAAGGCTATCATGTGTTGTTTTTGGGTGGAGGTGCCAGCACACAGTTTTCGATGGTACCATTTAACTTTTTAAAGAAAAAAGCCGCATACCTCGAAACAGGTGTATGGGCCAAAAAAGCCATAAAAGAAGCTAAATTATTTGGCGAAGTTCAAATAGTAGCCTCATCGGCCGATAAAAACTTTACATATATCCCCAAAGGTTGGACCATACCGTCCGATGTAGATTATTTCCATTTTACATCGAACAATACCATTTATGGTACCGAAATTCGTCAGGATTTCGATAGTCCGGTGCCAGTAGTATGCGATATGTCGTCCGATTTTTGCAGTCGCCCAATTGATGTTAGCAAATATGCCCTGATATATGCAGGTGCTCAGAAAAATGTCGGTCCTGCTGGTGTTACCGTGGTCATTATTAAAGAAGAATTTTTGAACCTATGCCAGGTTAAAGATAGAGTTATTCCTACCATGACCAATTACAAAACGCATGTCGACGAAGGTAGTTTATTCAATACACCTCCTGTATTGCCTATATTCACAGTAAAAGAAACATTGAAATGGCTAAAATCGATAGGTGGATTAGCTGCTATAGAAAAAATGAATATCGAAAAAGCCCAAATACTTTACGATGCTATCGACAATAGCAAAATGTTTGTAGGTACGGTGGAAAAAGATTCACGCTCGTTGATGAATATTTGTTTTGTAATGAAAGAGCAATACAAGGATAAAGAAGAAACCTTCCTCGAATTTGCCAAAAGCAAAGGTTTGGTAGGATTAAAAGGACATCGTTCGGTTGGTGGATTCCGTGCCTCAACCTACAATGCACTACCCAAAGAATCGGTTATAGCTTTAGTTGATGCTATGCACGAATTTGAGAAAATGCATGCATAAGAGTCTATTTAGTTAAGTTAAATACAAAAAGGCTGTCTAAAAAAACATAGACAGCCTTTTGTTTATCCCAATTAACCGCAATAATTTGAATTTTACCTGAAAATTCGTCGAAAGATATTTTTCTTTTTAAAATGATTGCAGTTGCAGTCTTTGGTAAAACGAACTTTTGTACTAATCCAATGTCGATAACCAACCATAAATGAGAAAGTTTTGTATGCATTGCCATACATAAAGCTCATATTGATGTCGTTGTTGTTTCCGATAAATATATCGTATTCAATTTTGGCAATGAATGTGGGGCGAGATTCAATTTTTCCATTGCGTAAGTATTTAGTTTCGGGAACATATTGAGAACCTAAAATATACCATGCTCGTCGGTATGTTATAGCAGGTGCTAAGTCGATGTAAATCTGATTGCGAAACTTGTGAAAAAACATATAACGTATAGACCATTTAGTAAAACCTGCTGTAAGACCGGCAGCATCGGCAAAAATTGATTGCGAAAGTTGCATCGAAAGCCAGTTGTCTTTAATAAAAAATTCGTACGAAACCATTAAACCGGGTTCAACACAAAAAAAACCGAGCGAATCGAGGTTATTTTCGTAATATCGCAGATTGGGATTGCCAAATAAGTGCAATCCTATGGTATGTGCTTCGAGCGAAAAGGTAGATTGAGCACACAAAGGTGTTTTCCAGAAGAAAAAACAAAAAAAAATATGAATCGTTACGAAATACCTCATAATTTTATGCTAAATTAGCAAAGATTTTATTCGCATAAATAAACGAAAAAAAAATTAAAAAATTTGAATTTTATGAGACTTTTAAAAAATCTGTTTTTACTTTTTTTATCGTTAAACCTGTTAGCTCAGCAAAAACCAGCTTATCTTTTATACGATAGTACGGGAACCCTAAAAACATACGAACAAATGCTTACGGTATGTTCGCAAGCCGATATAGTGTTTTTTGGCGAGCTGCACAATAATCCCATTGCTCATTGGCTCGAGTACGAATTGTTGAACGACCTTTTGCCGCTACGCCAAAACAAAGTAGTGGTGGGAGCCGAAATGTTCGAAGCCGACAATCAACTGGTGATAAATGAGCTTATGCAACGACTAATTCCCTTTTCTAAGTGGGAAGAAAATGTACGATTGTGGAATAACTATCAAACCGACTACAAACCTATAGTAGAACTTTGTTACAAAAACAATATATCGCTTATAGCCACCAATATTCCCCGCCGATATGCTGCAAAAGTAGCAAGGGGCGGTTTCGAATCGCTCGACAGTTTAAGCGATGAAGCCAAACGCTATGTAGCACCATTGCCCATTACTTACGACGAAAATTTGCCTTCGTATAAAAATATGCTACAAATGACTGGTATGGGCAAGATGCATGCCAATACTAATTTGCCCAAAGCACAAGCCATAAAAGATGCTACCATGGCTCATTTTATTCTTAAATATTTGCCCAACAAATGGCTCTTTTATCATATCAACGGCGCATATCATAGCGATTATTACGAAGGAATTGTTTGGTATGTTCGTCAGAAACGAAAAGATTTAAAAATAGTAACGATAAGTACTGTAGAGACAGAAGATATTCAAAACCCACCCATTCAGGATTTGAAAGGTAGAGCTGATTTTATTCTGGTTGTTCCTTCAACTATGACCAAAACTTATTAATTATGAGCGATTTAATGGAACAATATCAGAAGCAGATTCAAGAACTAACCAAGCAAAATCGCGAATTGCTCCAACGAAACAAAGAACTTATCGAGCAAAACGAATGGCTTAATGCAGAACTTGAAAAACTTAAAATTCGCATCGAACACGAGTCGGCCGACAAGAAGAGTTTACGTTTCAAAATGGCTACTGTTCTCTTTGCCGAAATACGAGGATTTACAAACCTATCGAATGAAAAAAATCCGCAATTAGTTATCGATGAGCTCGATCGCTTTTATTTAATCATGGAAGACATTATCCAAAAGTACAATATAGAAAAAGTTTCTTCTATAGGAGATACCATAATGCTTGTGGGGGGAGTGCCTAAAAAAAATCGTACCAACCCCATCGAGATGGTTCTCTCTGCCATGGAAATACAGAAGCAATTCCGCCTGTTTCAGGATGAGTTGTTTGGTCCCGATAAACACATTTGGGAAATGAATATGGGCATTCATACCGGACCTGTTGTTTGTTCGATAACAGGCAAAAAGAAAGAAACGTACGACATTAAAGGCGAAACGGTAAATATTGCCAGCCGAATTGAAGCAGCAAGCGGTAATGGAAAGATTATCATCTCGGAATATACACGCGAACTTATATCGGCATATTTTAAATGTCGATACTTTACTCGTCTGCCAGCAAAGTATGTGGGCGATATGAATCTTTACGAAGTTACGGGTTTTTTGCCAGAATATGCCTTCGACGAAAAAGGATTATTGCCCAACAGCCAGTTTATTACAAAACTTCAGTTGATTCGTTACGACGACTTAGAAGAGTTTATGCTTGACAAACTGGAACGTGAGCTACCCAAATACTTGTATTATCACAACATTAAGCACACAATGGACGTAGTGATTCAATGTGAAATTATTGGACGTGGCGAGGGATTAAACGACGAAGAGATGCTCTTGCTCAAAACAGCGGCATTGTTTCATGATGCCGGTCAAACCGTTCAATCGAAAGGACACGAGGAAATTAGTGTACAGATAGCCAGAGAAATTCTGCCCAAATATCAATATACGTCGGAGCAGATGGATATTATTTGCGACATAATTCGCGCAACGGAATTACCTCCCAGACCCAAAAATTTGCTCGAAAAAATTATTTGCGATGCCGACCTCGATTATTTAGGAAGAGCAGACTTTATACCTGTTTCCAATATGCTTTACAAAGAATTGTACGAACAAAATTTGATTGGTGATATAAATGAATGGAACCAACTGCAAATTAAATTTTTAACCAGTCATCAGTATTTTACCGATACAGCCAATCGCTTACGTGAGGTTAATAAGCAAACTCAAATTGAACGGTTGAGGCAAATAACACCCGATGCCTAAAACGTTTACCGAGTTTTGAACCGAAATACACGCTTACCTATTTTAAATGTTAAAATGTGTCTATCTTTTTTAGCATTGTAAATGTCTTTTATAGTAATCAGGATGCCTGTTTCTTCTACATTGCCAAAATCTTTGTTAATAGCCGTACCAAATACTTTCATGGTGGGCGAAAGATTCATATAAGAATTGATAAGTGGAGGAATTACTTCGCCCAATTGACGCACTTTTTGCGATAATATTTTGTAATTTTCGAAGTAATCTTTGCCTGTAAGTTCTTTTTCGAGTTCGCTTTCGGGAGTGTCGATGCTAATAGGATGAATAGGGGTAATGAGTTGATCTTTATCGCCAAAATATTTCATAAGAAAATAAATAATTAAATCGCGAGCTTTGCGGTTGAAATCAGGATACATGGTAACTTTTCCAAAGAAGTATTTAATGTGTGGATAAATAACAATAAGTGAGCCTAAACCATCCCACAAATTGTCAAGAGCAAAAATACCTCTTCGATCGGTACCTGTGCTTTGATAATTGGGCTGAATAAACGACCGCCCAAGTTCGATAGTATAAGGCAGATAATCATTAATAAATGTTTCGGAAAAATTGAATAAATGCGATGTAGCCAAGTTTACTTTGTTGTTGTATATTGCTTCGCTTCCAAGAATAAACCTATATCCACCAATGATTTCTTTTCGTTTAGGACTCCAAACAATGAGTTGTTTGTAAGGAACAGGAGCAGTATCAAATTCGTCTATATCAACTTCTTCGCCAGTACCGCCTCCTGCACTGCGAAAAGTAAGTTCGCGAAGGCGTCCTATTTCACGCATAATATTGGGTGAATCGTGAGCAGTAACACAATATATTAAATTGCCTCCATGATTGGTCCGACGTATAAATTTGTCTTTGGTTAGTTCTTTTTTTATCAAATCAATTGGAACAGGAGATATAATTCGTTTGTGTGTAATTTGTTCCATATATATTTATTCCATTAATTTATAAACGATGTCTTGTACATAAAGAGCCCATTCGGCAGGTGATTTATCTTTTGTAAAATGTGTATATGGTATAGGTTTGCCAAAAATGAGACGAAGGTGTTTGCCTTTTTGCTTATACATCTCGTCGGCAAGATAAAACATTTCGATGTTGGCTTTAATTCTTAATAAAGTGCGGATTTTGTGCAAGCGATAAAAGAAATTAGAGTTTTGTGCTTCGATATAAACGGGAACTATATCGCGTTGATATTTAATTGCCAGATTGATGAATGATTTTTTCCAGTCAATATCTCGTATTTGCCCCTTTATTTTTCGACTAACCAGCCCGGCTGGATAATACAAAATGTGCAAATCGGACAGAAAGGCTTCGTCAAAAATACGGGCATTTTCTTTGTTTTGACTTCCAAAGTGATTAACCGGCAAAAAAATAGGATGAAAATTGCGTAAATGTAGCAGCACATCGTTAACTACAAACCGGCATTGGCCAAAATGTCGATAAACGGCATCAATGAAGCACATGCTGTCGATGGCTCCCTGAGGATGGTTGGAAGCAAAAATATATCTGCCCTGTGGTAAAACATGATCTATCCCGTAGGTTTCGTATTTTATTTCAAAATAATCTAATATTGCACGTACAAAGTCGTACTGGTGTTTATCTTTATTTTTTAACAAAAAGTCGTTTATTTCGTCTTGATGCAATACCCGTTTGAGGTATTTAATAACAAAACGTGGTAGCCATTTCTTCAGATGTGGGTTTTTCGATTCAATAACTTTTTCAATATCTATCTGAAAAACTTCGTTTTCGCTCATACGCTTCTAAAATCGTTCAAATATACACAGAAAAAGTTATCTTTAAAAAAAGTTCGGTTTATAGCCAAACCTGCATTAAACTACTGAAAACTGTCATAAATTGCTTCGAGTACTTTGTTTCGTACTCCAAGCGTATTTATTTTTTTGTTTTCTGCGCTGGGATGAATTCTGTTTGACAAAAAAACATATATCAGCTGATATTTGGGATCGATCCAGATACAAGTGCCGGTGAATCCCTGATGTCCGTAAGTTAGTAGCGAAGCTTTTCGGGTAACGGGAGAGTCTTTGTCGGGATTAGGTTCGGGCTTGTCGAATCCCAGCCCACGACGATTCTGAGGGCAATTGTAACATTGAGTAAACAACCTTACAGTAGATGATTTCAAATATTGTTCGTCGCCGTATTTGCCATTCCACAAGAGCATTTGGCTTATCTTGCCCAAATCGTTGGCATTGGAGAATAATCCTGCATGTCCCTGAATTCCGCCAAGCAACGAGGCGCCTTGATCGTGAACATAGCCCCAAATAAGCTGCTGGCGAAATTCACGATCCCATTCGGTTGGAGCTATTTGCTTACGACTAAAATGTTCTAAGGGATTGTAAGTTGTACTTACACAACCTAATGGCTTATAAAAGTTGCGATGACAGTATTCGGCAAGGCTTTCGCCAGTCTGTTGTTCGATAATCTCTTTTATCAGATAAAAACCAAGATCGCTGTATGTATATTTTTTGCTGGGCATCAGTTGAGAGTGTAAGATGCGTTGTATAATGGTATCTTTCATGCTTGCCGAAGCATATAAGTTGTCGGCTATTTTGTATGGAAATTTGCTCGAATACGATGAACTAAAATAAATGTGTCGGGTAGTGCTGTCTTTAATCATCGTTTTGTAAAATGGAATCCATGCTGTAAGACGAGCTTGATGCGATAACATGTCGCCAATGCTTAAAAGAGCCTTGTCGCTGTTTTTAGTGTACGGTAAATAGTCGCCAAGATTTTTATGAATATCTAATTTATTGGCTTCGTACATTTTCATGCTGGCTATGGTGGTTGCGGCTATTTTGGTTACCGATGCAATATCGTATAAGGTATTTAATGTTACAGGATAAATACTGTCGTAAAACAACTTTCCAAAAGCTTTGTGATAAAATACTTTTCCATCTTTTATAGCTAAAATCTGGCAACCCGGAAAGGCTTGATGATATATTGCTATCCGAACGATACTGTCTATACGTTGTAGTTTAGACGAAGAAATGCCAAGCTCTTCGGGGATAGTGTATTTAAGGCGGATTATCTCGTTTGTTTTTAAACCCGCTTCATAGGGATATTTGTTTGAAATAGATACCGGCAGTTTTCCACTTACGGCTATGCCGCCAAAAACAATCTGAGCCGTTATTTGTTGTGTATAGTAATTCGATTCGTAAGCCATCAATAATGCTTGTGTGTTCTTTAGTTCGGGTATTAGACGTAAGCTATAAGGGCTGGCAAAGACCGATAAAATAACATTGGCATTGAGAGTTTCGAGCTGCTTAAAAAACGATAAACTTTCGTTCGAAATGTTGTAAGTGCGAAATGAATATCGATTGGTTTGATGAAACGAAGTTATGATGAGATTATAGTTTTTTAGTGTGTCTAAAAGCTTCTTTATTCGCTGAGCATCGGGTTTTTCCGGAAAGCAAAACGTATCGATTGGAGCATAAAGCGATAGCGTTTCGTAAAATGTGTTGCTGTTTTTTTTGTCGAATATAATTCCGGCAATTTTAAGAGTGTCTAGTCGCTTTAATGGGATAACTTTGTTTTCATTTTTTAGTAATGTAATCGATTGTTCGGTAAGTTTTCGAATAAGTAGTACATCTTCGGGTTTGTTTAAATCCTGATATATTTGTGCAGTATCAATGTAAGTGCATTGATGTAAGCCTGCCCAGTATTTAAGTTTTAAGATTCGGCGAACGTGTTCGTCTAGTTCTTCGGGGCAAATGATACTGTCCAAAACAGCTTCTTTGATATATTGAAATGCCCATGGCAATTCTTCGGGGTAGAGCAGAATATCGTTACCGGCTAATAGGGCTTTAAGTGCTGCTTCACCGGGTTTGAAATATTTGGTAGCTCCTTTCATATTTAGTGCATCGGTAAAAATAACACCGTTGAAGCCAAGTTCGTAGCGTAATAGTCCGGTAACTACCTCAGGTGAGAGCGTGGTGGGGCGTTTGTTGATGGGATCGAGGGCCGGGACGTCGAGATGAGCTACCATAATGCCGCCAATACCTTGTTTAATCATTTGTTTGAATGGATAGAGTTCTAAGCTATCAAGCCTTTTTCGCGAGAAGTTGATAAATGGCAGGTCGTGGTGCGAGTCGGTTTGTGTGTCGCCATGACCGGGAAAGTGTTTGCCTACAGCTAACACATGCTCATCTTGCATGCCACGCATGTATTCGTATGCTTTTTCTACGACAAGTTTTTTGTTGTCGCTAAAAGAACGCATATTGATAACCGGGTTTAGTGGATTGTTGTTTATATCAAGTACCGGTGCAAAATTGATGTGTATGCCCAGGCGTTTGCAGTGTTGGGCTATGGTTCGCCCCATTTGGTAAATCAAATCGTTGTTTTGTATGGCTCCCAGTGACATCTGGTTGGGAAACGAAAGTACGCTATCCATACGCATTGCCAATCCCCACTCGGCATCGATGCTCATAAGTAAAGGGATTCTTGCTTTTTGTTGCAGATAATTACTCATTAGAGCCAATTGTTTAGGACCGCTTCTGAAAAAAATAATGCCACCTACTCGATATTCTTTTACATACGATGCTACACGTTCCCAATGCTTTTTGTCTTTTGTGGGGTGAGCGTCTATCATAAATAGTTGTCCAATTTTTTCTTCTAGCGTAAGAGTTTTTAAAACGGAATCTGCCCAGCAATCGGCTTGTTTTGAATCGAGTACATTTTTATATCGTTTGTTAGAGTCAGAAACATTATAATCATCGTTAATGTTTGTAAAAGATGTAAAAAAGATAATCAAAAAAACAATATGTACAATACGTAGCAACATATCCAAAAATACTGAGATAGAAACCTTAAATGTCTTGTAATTATTGATTTTTTTAAACAAAAATATGTTGAAAAGTGCGTTTATCTGACAATTTCATAATAGCCAGATGCATTGACTTTTACAAATGGTATTGTTTTTTTGGTTTCAAAATAATCATAAACGGTTTTTAAACTATTCCAAAAAGTTTTGTGCTGAGGATATATATTTAATAATTCGGAAGTATTTTTATCGGTCATTTTGCAAGGGAATATGTGAACGGGTATGCGGTTTTGTCCTTGTGAAGTAGCTTCTAATGCCAATATGTACAGTTCTTTAATGGCTTCGTCGCCTATGGGGAAGCAACCAGTTGTAACACAGTTGCCATGAATAAAGATGTCGTTACCACATTTATGTTGTTGGCAAAATTTTAGGTCGGAGTTGTTGGGATAATCTATTTTCAACGAAAGATAAAAATTGCTGGTAGGATTAAATTGTATAATATGATAAACCCCCTCGGGCATTTGTCCGTCGCCTTGCAAGCGTTTAGGTCCGGGGAGACCAGAGATAGCACATAGAGGATATGTATTGATGAGTTTAAATGTTGTATCGTTTTTTTTCTTTCCCCAAATTTCTAGAAGTTGGTCTTGTTTAAAAATACGAATAAAGATTTGTAAATTGTTTAGTTCAAGCCCTGCTGCCATTAAAAGAGTTTCGATGGATGAGAATTTCTCTTTGTATGCTATTTGAACACGCTGATATGTTTTTTGTTTTTCTAAAAATGTTTGACCAAAAACGAAAGATGTAAAAAATAGTAGTACGAAAAAAAACAATAATTTCATATTTATAGTATTTTAAAAGGCTTATTGTTTGGGTGAATAACGAACAAAATTTGTTTCGAAACCTCGTTGTCGTCAAACAGATACAAAATGGGTGCAATCGATAGCACTTCCTTTTGAATGGAATAAGTTTTTGTGTCGTAATACCAGTTTTCGACAAAGAGAATAGCATTGATGTCGTTGTAAGGCATATATAGCGATGAGTCGCTTATGTTCATGCGTTGGTAGAGCTCTTCTTTGGTCATGGGTAGTGATGTAAATGGATTGTAAGTTTTGTGGGGGTTGTGTATAGCCCATTCGAACAATAATTTGGCAAATTTGCGTTTGTTCAATCGTTCGTTAGCGAATATACTATCGTTGAACGAAAATTCGTAAATAAGTTGTTGGGCAAGGAGTTTTTTTTCTTTTAGTGGAAAAGTTTTTACTTTACCGGCTAATTTCATAATTTGGTTTTCGCGTTTTACAGGTGACCAATACAGCACTTCTTTTTGTAAATTAAAGGTTTCTAAAGTGTCGAGTGTCCACGATTCGAAGAAATATAGGTCGTTAAATTGTGTGGTGTCGAATGTAAGTTGCTTGTTGTTTTTCAATATATGAAACCAGCTTTCTTTATTAAGTACGTTAAATACAGTATCCTCGAAAATAGGGTTGTACAACACAATTTTGTTTTGCAATACCTCATAAAATAGACTATTGATAAGTGGACGAACTCTGAATGAATTTTTCCATGGGAGTAATTGTTGTGCTTGCTCAGAGTATAGATGTGATACAGTTATTAATGGATCGACTAATAAATTGGACGAGATGCGTTGATTATTTTCTTTTTTTTCGGTTGTACAAGACAGTAGAAGCAAAATAAGACAAAAAAAAGTGAAGTGCTTCATGCTATCTGTTTTTGGGTACGATGCTCATTACCGGAATATCGGAATTATGTATGATTTCTTTTGCCAGTGAGCCTACAAAATATTTGATGACTTCTGTTTCTTGTTGGGTCATGATTATGATAAGGTCTGCTTCTACTTTATGCGAGAAATCGAGTAGCGCAGCACAAATTTTTTCGTTGCCCGATTCGCTAGTAATAAAGTTTTGGGTACATTCTACTCCGTTGTTCTTAATGTAAGAGCTAACTTGTTCGAGTTGTAGTTTTAAGCGGTTGATGATGTAGGAGTCGCTCGAAGTATTGACGGTAACAGCATGAACTACCGAATTGAAATATTTGGCAAAGTGAATAGCATAGCCAACTTTTTCACGCGTTTCTTTGGTTAAGTCGAGTGGCAATACAATGTTTTTGCAGCCCTGTCGATGATGTTTCCCTTTGATGGTAATAACCGGAAATGTTGCTTCACGAATTAGCCGAAGAGCATTGCTACCGATAATTTTTTGTTTAATATCCGTAGAACCGGTTGTACCAACGATAAGAAACTTTACTTTTAATCGTTCGGCAGTTTCGATAATGGTTTCAATTAGTTTTCCTTTTTCAACAAGCGGAATGACTTTGATGCCCGATTTTTCTTGAATATGTCCTGCAAAACTGGTAAGTTTTATTTTAAGTTTTTCTTCAATGTCGCTTTGTTCTTTGCTCGAGAATAAGCCCCAGAGAGCATTGTTTTCAGTAATAACGTGTAGCAGGTAAATTTCGGCATTGACCATGCGGGCTATGTTGTACGATTGATCAACAGCAATAAGCGATTGTTCACCAAAATCAACCGGTATTAAAATTTTATTTTCTCTTGTTTCCATATATTCGTTTGATAATTATTTGACAAAAATAAAAAGTTATTTGATTACTTCGTTAAGATCTAATCAATTTTTTTAGGATTCTTAACTTTTTCATTTAACAGAACATAATCTAAAACCTCTTTGATATTGCTAACATAACGGAATTTTAATCCTTTGAGATATATTTGTGGTATTTCGTCAACATGTTTTTTATTATCTTTAGATAAAATAATTTCTTGAATATTAGCACGTTTGGCTGCTAATATTTTTTCCTTAATGCCACCTACAGGCAATACCTTGCCTCTAAGGGTTATTTCGCCTGTCATAGCTATGCTGTTGCGAACTTTGCGTTGTGTAAATGCTGAGGCAATAGATGTTACCATGGTAATACCAGCCGATGGACCGTCTTTTGGGATAGCGCCCTCTGGTACGTGAATGTGGACGTTCCATTTTTCAAATACTTCGGGATTGATGTTTAATTCGTCGGCA
>CALGPK010000028.1 GCA_937960415.1 uncultured Bacteroidales bacterium
GTAATATCCTTTTTCGGCAGCGAGTAAGGCTTCGTTAGAAAAATCGAGTGTACTGCGATATTGTGCTTGTAAAATGAAAAAACGTACAACCATAGGATGAAAGGCTTGAGTGAGTATGGGGTTTTTGCCACTAAATAATTCGTCGAGAGTGATAAAATTGCCGAGTGACTTGCCCATTTTTTGTCCGTTTATAGTTACCAGATTATTATGCATCCAGTAGCGGACCGATTCTTTTCCTGTGGCAGCAACACTTTGAGCTATTTCGCACTCGTGATGAGGGAAGAGCAAGTCCATTCCACCACCGTGTATGTCGAATACTTCGCCCAAATATTTGGTGCTCATAACGGAGCATTCGAGATGCCATCCGGGAAAACCATCGCTCCAAGGTGAGCGCCATCGCATAATGTGTTCGGGAGCTGCTTTTTTCCATAAAGCAAAGTCGAACGGATGGCGTTTTTCGTCTTGTCCTTCCAATTCGCGGGTGGTGGCTAATAGTTCGTCTATCTTGCGACCAGAGAGTTTTCCATAGTTATACTTTTGTATGTATTTTTCGATGTCGAAATACACCGATCCGTTGCTAACATAGGCAAATCCGTTGTTGAGTATGTTTTGTATCCATTCTTGTTGTTCGAGAATGTGTCCCGATGCACGTGGTTCAATACTGGGGCGTTTTACATTCATTTGGTCCATAAAAAAATGATAGCGGTCGGTGTAATACTGTACAACTTCCATAGGTTCGAGTTGTTCGAGGCGGGCTTTTTTGGCTATTTTATCTTCGCCATGGTCTGAGTCGTTTTCAAGATGTCCTACGTCGGTAATATTTCGGACGTAGCGAACTTTATAGCCTAAGTGTAGTAGGTAGCGAAACAGAACGTCGAATGTAATAGCCGGGCGTGCATGACCAAGATGTGGATCGCCATATACAGTTGGTCCACAAACGTATAAGCCTACAAAAGGACTATGAAGAGGTACGAATTGTTCTATTTTTCGCGATAGTGTATTATACAAAAACAATGGATGTTCCATAGAAATTTTTTTTTGCGAAAATACGAAATTTGTCAACAATTTATTGTGTTCTTTCGATTACTGAATTATAAAGCAACATAAACGGGTTCCTTCAGAACTGTGTCGCTTGATGTTCGAGTATCGGAGGTAGCACCAAAATGATGAGCATGGTAATGATACTTGTTGTAACAATGTTGAATGTAAATGATAAAAATCTTATTTTGAACTGGTTCAAACACATTAATTCTGGTAAATTATTTTACTAACAAGTTCTTTTAACAATTCTTGCGATTCGAATGTATTGTCAACGCCTTTGCTTTTTACATCGTATTCGCGAATTAAATGAAAGGTGTTGATAATTTGCTGACGCGAGTAATGTTTGCTGGCAAGTTTGTAGTCGGTTAAAAAGTATGGATTAATACCAAGTTTTGCTGCAGCTTCCTGTTCCGACAATTGTTGAACATCTTTGTAGAGCAATAGCTTCTGAAAGAAATTAAATAGCCACATGAGCGTTTCCTGAAATGGATGGTCTTTGGGATTAGATGCAAAGTAAAGAACAATTTTATTTACCTGTGTTATGTTTTTTCGTCCCAATGCTTTGATGAGTTCGTTGTTGGTGTACTCTTTACTAACTCCAATAAGTTTTTCAACATGTTCGGTGCGAATGTGTTTTTCGTTTTCAAGGTAAATGAGCATTTTGGTGATTTCATTGTTGATGGCAGAAAGGTTGTTTCCTATACTGTCGGCCATAAGTAAAGCAGCATCATGTTCAATTTGTTTGCCACGCAATTTGAATTGAGACGTAATCCATGCGGGTAGCTTGTCTTCGTATATTTTTTTTGAGTCGAAGATGATACCTTTGTTATCGATGGCTTTATATAATTTTCGGTTTTTTTCGAGACGTTTGTCTTTATAGGCTATTACCAGTATGGTTGACGATAATGGGTCTTGTGCATACTGGAGCAATGGATTAATTTTTTTGCCTATTTCGCTGGCATCGAGGTTTCGAATATTTTGAGCTTCACGAACAACAACAATTTGATAGTTTGCCATCATGGGGTAACGTTTTGCTAGAGAAACAACCGCAGGCAAATCGACATCTTTTCCGTAAACAACAGTTAGGTTAAATGTTCGTTCGGCTTCGTTGAGTATATTTTCTTCGATATAATCGGTAATGACATCAATAAAGTAAGGCTCATCGCCCATCAAAAAGTAGATGGGCTTGTAAATTTTTTTCTGTAGCTCTTGAATAATCTGTTCGTAGGTATAGGAAGCCATAATTAATCGTCGAAGCGAAGATGTTTGACTGATTTTCCTTCGTTTTTCAATTCAATTAACGCATCGATACCGATACGCAGATGATCTTCTACAAATTGCTGGGTAACGTATTTGTCCGATTCTTCGGTTTTGATGCCGGTGGAAATCATAGGTTGATCCGATACCAATAGTAATGCTCCACTGGGAATACCATTGGCAAAACCTACAACAAAGATGGTAGCAGTTTCCATGTCGATGGCCATGGCTCGGGTTTTTTCGAGGTATGCTTTAAAGCGTTCGTCGTATTCCCAGACTCGTTTGTTGGTGGTATATACTACGCCGGTCCAATAATCACGTCCGTGGTCGCGGATAGTGGACGAAACAGCTCGCTGAAGCGAGAATGCAGGAAGTGCGGGTATTTCGGGTGGGAGGTAGTCGTTCGATGTTCCTTCGCTGCGAATGGCTGCAATGGGAAGTATTAGATCGCCTAATTTATTTTTCATCTTTAGACCACCACATTTGCCTAAAAAAAGAACAGCCTTGGGCGAAATGGCACTCAGCAAATCCATAATGGTAGCTGCATTGGGACTGCCCATCCCAAAGTTGATGATGGTGATACCCTCGGCACTGGCATTGGGCATGTTGCGGTTTGTTCCTACAACAGGAACGTTGTACCAGCGTGCAAAAAGTTCGACGTAATAATTAAAATTGGTAAGTAAAACATACGGTGTAAACTCTTCTAAGGGTCGGCCAGTATAGCGTGGTAGCCAGTTTTCGACAATTTCTTGTTTGGTTTTCATAAGCTACAAAAATAGATGTTATTTTGTTTACTTACAAAAGTTATAAGATTATTTCAGCAGATTAGTAAAATACGGTATCAGGTTTTCTTCGGGTGGTGGTGCGTTGCTGCTAAATACTTTTCCATCGGGAGCATATAAAACATAATGAGGAATAACGGGGTCTCGTAAACGTTTTTTGAGTTCTTCGGGGTAGGGGGTTGTCAGAAAAGTTCCTATAAGTTGGTGTTCGAGAATAAGCTTTTGCAGTTTATCTTTTTGTGGATAAAGTACAATATGAATGACGTGTAATTTGTTGGAAAAACGCGAAAAAATAGCCTTAATCTTTTTCTGTTCAATCAAAAAACGATACGATCGGAAATCGCAAATATTTACATATAAGAATTTTCCTATAAAATTTCGTAAGTAATATTCTGTACCGCTTAAGTCGTATAGTGGGTATTCTTCAAAAATAAATATTTTTTCTTCCTGATTTATTTTTTTTATAATGTTTTTTGCAATGTTTCTCAATTCGGGTGTACAAGCCATTAAACTCATGGAGTCTAAGGTCATTTTTAGTTGAGTGGTGGGGAATTTAATTTTATTGGGCAATGTATTAGTGAAGTATGCATCGTGAAGACCTTTAAGGATTACCAGGTCGATGAGGGTGTCGTTAGTAAATGCGGGATTGCGTCGCAAATCTTTTCGCAGATCTGTGGGACTTTTAGCTTTAGCAATGCTCGTAAACACGTTTTCGCCCCATTTTGTGGTAGCATACAGTGATAGATAATCGTAAAAAATTTCGTTGAATAATTCGATGTAAGCCAGATTGTTCAACAAAACAGGTTTTTCGGAGAAATAATTTTTTATGATAAAATTGGCATCGCGTTCGTACGAAAAATGTTTTAACCATACCAATTTGTAAAACAAATATTGTTGGAAATATGGTGTTTTGCAATATGCAAATGACTTTTCGATTAAATTTAGAAGCGAATCAACCGTTTTGCGTTTTATTTTGTAGCGAATGGTTTTAAGATGTTTTTCTATTAACGTATCGATTGAAAAATTTAGTTCCACTATAGCATTTTGTGTTATACTTGAATCGTAAGGAATAGTGGTGGCAAAAAATTCAAAAGGTTGAAAATAAGCATTTAAAGAATCTTCAATAGTTAAGTAAAGTTTATTGGGTAATAAGAGGGTGTATTTTTGGTTGGGTTCTAAACAAAACCAAGCTTTTTGTTTAAAAAGAGGGAGTATAATAAAATAAGGATCTTTGCATGGAATATCGACGGTTGCTATTCCAGATGCATTGGGTATGAAAGTAGCAATGGTGTCGATGAGCTTCGAAATAAAATCTCTTTCTTTCAGAATATACAATTGTTCGTTGGCATAGGTTTTGTTTTGAATGGTTATACTTGCTTTTTGTGAAAAAGAGGTAAAAAAAAGCGTACTAAGAAAAATACTAATTATACCTATCAATAATTTACTATTCATAAAGATTGAGTCCTTCGGGAATGAATTTGGAAACATCGCCACCGTATTTAATAACTTCGCGAACAATGGTGCTATTTATGGGGGTTAATTCTGGAGTGGTAAGCATGAATATGGTTTCGATACTATTGTTTAAATATCGGTTTGTTTGTGCTATGGCTCGTTCATATTCGAAGTCGGCAGAAGTACGCAATCCGCGTAGAATAAAACGTGCGTTTACAGAACGACAGAAATCAATCGTGAGTCCTTGATAAGTAACAACTTCTATTTTGGGCTCATTTGTAAAGACTTGTTTTATCCATTTAACTCTTTTTTCAATGGGGAATAAGCTTTCTTTTTTATCGCTATTGATGCCAATGGCTATGTACAATTTGTCGAAAAGAGGTAAAGCTCGACGCACTACCGATTCGTGTCCTTTAGTAATAGGGTCGAACGAACCTGGGAAAACGGCAATAATGCTCATAATGAATTTTTTTTACAAAAGTAACGTAAATTTCAATATTTAACTACGACAGCCAAAGCTAATCTATTTGTAGATGTGCAAAGTCTTTTCAATAACAATTATGTTTACAAAAATAAACAACCACGTTAAAATAAACAGAGTTTTTTTAAACAGATGAAGAATTATCTGTTAAATGATCATTATTCGTATCGCAAAGCTTCTATAGGGTCAAGTTTAGCTGCTTTGTTAGCTGGGAGATAGCCCGAAATAATACTGACCAAAATGCATAGCAAAACACCCGAGAATATCCATAGCCATGGCACGACAAAAGGACCTCCGATAGTAAGAGCAATTATGTTGCCAATAATAACACCGAGAATAATACCAAGTATGCCTCCCATTTGTCCTATGTAAATGGCTTCGATGAGGAATTGTTGGCGTATTTGCGAGGGTCTGGCTCCCATTGCTTTTCGGGTGCCAATTTCGCGTGTACGTTCGGTTACAGAAACCAACATAATATTCATTAAGCCTATCGATGCTCCGATAAGAGTTATTATCCCAATTAAAGTAGCAGCAAGGGTAACGTATTTTATATTGTCCATAAGCATATTAACCAAGCTATCGCTTTTACTAATTTCAAAGTTAGAAGGCTCAGATGCTTTTAATTTTCTAACTTTTCTGAATACACCTTCTGCTTCGGATATAGCTTCATCGAGCATTTCGGGATTGGCTGGCATAACGTTAATGACAAACGATGTGTTTTTGTTGTCGGCAAGACGATATGCATTGCTTACAGGAATAAAACAAATTTTATCGCCACTGCCTCCAAAACTTGTTCCTTTTGGTTTTAGCACACCAATAATGATGTATCGCTGATTGCCAATGAGAATTTTTTTTCCTAATGGATTTTCGGATTGAAAAAAGAGCAATTGCTGTATTTCGTTGCCAATAATTACAACCGGTGCGGCCTTTAGAATTTCCTGAAACGAAAAATTGCGTCCTTGTTCAATCTCGTAGCCCGTAATGTTGAAGTAATTCTCGTCAACGCCAGTTAGCTGAATATTGGGATTGGTTTTTTTGTCTTTATATTTTACAGTAGCTTGTTGCGATGTAGTAAGTGTTATAGATATTGTTGAAGGAAAAGCATATTGTTCTTTAAACTGAATAGCTTCGCGGTAAAGAATGTTTTTATATTCGATTCGATTGTTACGACCGCGTGTGTTTTTAAGCGACCAATTGGATATTCGAAAAGTATAAGCTCCCAGATTGCTGAAATTAGAGCTAAGCGAACTTCTGATGGCTTCGATAGAGGTTAAAATGCCCATTAAAGCCATTATACCAAAAGCAATGATAAGAATGGTAAGAATAGCCCGTAGCTTATTAACTTTAAGGCTTTGCGACGAAACTTTTATGTTTTCGATTAAAAGAAAAAAGCTTGTTTTAATGGTTCTGAGCATAAGCAAAGATAGAGTATAAAATTTAAAAAAATGAGTTTTAAAGAAAAAAATTAAAATTTGTACGAAAAACCTAGTCCTACAATCTCTTTAAATTGAATCCTTGGTCCCTTACCGGTAGTATTTCCTTGTTTGTCTTTGATTTCTATTATTATGTCGTCGTCGTAAATAAGGATACTATTAATCGAAAAAGCAAGATATTGGCTTAATTTAATACCAAGTAAAAAGTCCCAATATATGTCTATATTTTGAGGTTTTTTAAAATAATTCGAAAAAAGCTCAACTTTCGTGTTTAGTGTTATATTTTCTTTAAATTTTTGTAGAATAGCCATTTTGATATAACTACCAAATTCGGCTCTGAATTTTTTACCTTTATAGATAATATGACCATTTTCGTATACAGCAGGTTCTACACCGAAGGCACCGGCATTAGCAAGTTGTTGGTTTAATACAAATGTGCTTTTGCCTGTTATCGGTGCAACAAAGAACGACAAGTTTTCCTTAGGTTTCCAGTCGATACCGCTGGCAAAGAGCAAATAAGCAGGGTTCATAAAATCGGAGATAAGAACCGAATCGTTGGGATAATTGTACCCGGGCAAGCTTTGTGTTTTAAAATTCAACAGGGCAGCAGCAAATAATTTGTTTTTTAATAAAAAACCCATTTTTGAAGAAAAATCTATTTTATCGTCGGTTTTTCGAGCTCTGGCAGTTGCCTGTTTTTGCATGCCCAATCCAAGGTCGAGCGTATTTTCGAGGCTAATGCGATGTGAGTTATATTTAAGAAATGTGTTAAAGATCATGTTGCCCGAGTAAGAGTTTTCGCCACCTGCCGCCCAATTAGTTAGCGAAACTTGCGAAATGGTTACGTTTATCATTCCTCCGCATTTCCAGCCCAATAAAGTGGTGTCGATGGCAATTTTTTTCAAATCCTTTTCGGTGATCTGAGAAATGACACTATTTACTAGAACACAAAAAATTACAAATAATAATAATCTCAATTTTTTTTTTAAACAAAGTTAATACATTTAAATATAACAAGGATAAAAAAATAATAGTTGAGTTAAATAATCATACCGGCAGCGACAGTTTCGTTAGTTATTTCATCAATGAGTATAATACTTCCGGTTGCTCTGTTTTTTCGGTACGAATCAAAAAAGATAGGCTTTTGTGTACGAACCGAGATACGTCCGATATCATTCATGGTAACCTGCTTGTCTGTTTCGTTGCGTTGAAGAGTGTTCATATCTATTTTGTAACGAACATCGTTAATGATGCATTTAACTTCGTTGGTAGTATGCCGCAAAATATATTTGCCTTTAATTTGAAGCGGTCGTTCGTTGAACCAGCAAAACATCATTTCAATATCTTGCGAAACGGTTGGCATATTGTTTTCTTTAACAATCATATCACCTCTACTAATGTCAATATCATCAGCAAGAACAATAGAAACCGACTGACCGACAAGAGCTTCGTCGATTGTTTTTTCGAAAACATCAATTTGTACAATTGTAGATGTATATCCCGATGGCAATACCTTTATTTTGTCGCCTTTGCGGAATATTCCACTGGCTATACGTCCGGCATAGCCACGATAATCGTGGTATTGGGTTGATTGTGGTCTGATGATGTATTGAACCGGGAAGCGAGCATCGATATAATTGGTGTCGCTGCTGATATAAATGGTTTCGAGCAGCCACATGAGCGTTGGGCCTTCGTACCATGGCATTTGCTTACTGCGTTTGACAATGTTATCGCCATGAAGTGCGCTTATTGGAACAAAGCGAATATCTCTGATATCAAGTTTTGATGCTATTTCTAAGAATTGACGTGTAATTTCATAATAGCGATTTTCGCTGTAACCAACCAAATCCATCTTGTTAATGCAGACTACCATGTGTGGAATTTGCAATAGACTGGCTATAAAGGCATGGCGCCGGGTTTGTTCTACAATTCCATTGCGGGCATCGACTAAAATTAGGGCTAAGTTGGCGGTTGAAGCTCCAGTAACCATGTTGCGTGTATATTGTATATGTCCGGGTGTGTCGGCAATAATAAATTTACGACGAGGTGTGTGAAAATACCGATAGGCTACATCGATGGTTATACCTTGTTCGCGTTCGGCTTTTAGTCCATCGGTTAGCAAGGCCAGGTTAATTTGCTCTTCGCCTTTGAGTAAACTGGCTTTTTCGAGTGCTTTTAATTGGTCTTCGAATATGGCTTTACTATCGTATAACAAACGTCCGATGAGTGTACTTTTTCCATCGTCAACGCTACCCGCAGTGGTAAATCGCAACAGTTCCATTTGGGTATAACTGTTGATGGTTTCGCTTATTTTGGTCTGTTGTGCTAAATTTATCATGGTTTCCATACATTCTGAGGTTTAAAAATATCCTTCTCGTTTTCTATCTTCCATGGCGGTGTCGCTGCGTTTGTCGTCGTAACGTCCGCCTCGTTCGGTTATGCGTGTTTGAGCAATTTCGGCTACTATTTCTTCGACGGTATTTGCTTCTGATAACACAAGTCCAGTGCAAGTGATATCGCCAATAGTGCGGCAGCGTACTCTTTTGGTAACAGGTTTTTCGGTAGGTTTAAGCTTCATAAATGGTGCGGTAGCCAGCCATACTCCATCGCGGTTAAAAACCTCGCGTTCGTGCGAAAAGTAAATCGATGGTATTTCTATGTTTTCGAGCATAATGTATAACCAAACATCCAGTTCTGTCCAATTGCTTAGAGGAAAAACTCTAAAGTGTTCGCCCATTTTTTTTCGTCCGTTAAACAAGTTCCAGAGTTCGGGGCGTTGATTTTTTGGGTCCCATTGTCCGAATTCGTCGCGATGCGAAAAGAATCTTTCCTTTGCACGAGCTTTCTCTTCGTCGCGACGCCCACCGCCCATGGCACAGTCGAATTTAAACTCTTCAATGGCATCGAGCAGTGTTACTGTTTGAAGCACATTTCGACTGGCATTATACCCGGTTTCTTCGATAACTTTCCCCTGATCGATGGTGTCTTGTACATAACGAACAATACATGTGCCATCGGTTTTTTGCATTAAGTAATCTCTAAATTCGAGTGTTTCCACAAAATTGTGTCCGGTATCTATGTGTAACAAAGGAAATGGAACTTTGCTCGGATAAAAAGCCTTTCGAGCCAGGTGATACATAACAATACTATCTTTGCCGCCCGAAAATAACATGGTTGGACGCTCAAACTGAGCAACTGCTTCGCGTATCACGTAAATAGCTTCGTTTTCTAATTCCTGTAAATGCGAATGTTTATGATAATTCATAACCGTAATTTTGGTACAACAAACGAGATAATTTGTTCAACGTTTTGTTCTTTACTATTGTGTTCTGTATTGATAATCAAATCGTAATGTTGTGGTTCGTCGAATGTATGGCTAATTCCTGTAAACTGGCTAATTTCGCCTTGTGTGGCCTTTTTGTATAGTCCTTTTACATCGCGTTGCATACATGTTGCAAGTGATGCATAAACATAAATAAGTACAACGTTTTCTTTACCAATTATTGTAGTTAGAAGTTGTCGCATCGATTCTGCCGGACAAACAAATGAATTAATTACAATAATACCATTATCGATAAATAATTTGTTGATTTCGGCAATACGACGAATATTTTCATATCTATCGTTGGTAGAGAAGCCTAAATCGGAATTTATGCCAGAACGTACATTATCACCGTCTAAAAGAGCTGTTGCAAAGCCATTGTTAAACAGATAATATTCGAGCTCTAAAGCTAATGTGGTTTTGCCACTACCGGATAAACCAAAAAACCATATAGATTTGCTTTTTTGTTGTAAAAGATGTTCTTTCTTTGCTCGTTCAATAAGTTTAGAAAAAACAGGTGTTAAGTTATTTGAGTTCATAAGAGTTTTTATAAACAGTTTCAATGCGTCCCCATTTAATTTGAGCCCATAGGCGTTCGTGAACAAAATAGAGACTTGTTTTGGTAATGAGTTCAAATATACCTATGGCAAAAGCGTGTTTAATATTGCCACAAATAATGATACTGATGAAAATAGTGTCTAAAGTTCCCCATATTCTCCAGCTAATGCTTTTTACAAGGCTTCGGATAGAGTTTGGTTTACCATTTTCTCTACCCCAGGAGATAAAATTCCATAAACGTTCGTGCAAGTAATATAGCAATATTTTGGTAAAAACTTCAGAAAGTGCTATTGGGGCAGCTATTAATGTCTTGCCAGAAATAAAGTACGCAATAAAAAATGTATCTATACTGGCTAAGATACGCCAACTTATGGCTTTAACTAAACTACGACGTGCAGAATCTTTTATCATAATGCAAAGGTACAAATTTTTTTAAATATCATAAAGTCTATATGAAATATAGACAAAAAAGATAAACATTTAGCATCATCACTCATTATGTTAAATTCAATGTATGCAATAGAAACTTTTTATAGCAAAAAAATAGTAGTAATGTAAATCACTTACCTCGCTTTGAGTTTTAATATAATTTGTCGATAAGCTAAAACGATGTAGTTAACAAAAAATTATATACTACTGATTATAAAAAAATTACACAATAAAAAAGCTATGCTTTGTCAGCTTGTTGAGTAGTGTTTTGTAATTCTCCGTATGCAGGGCAACGTTCACTACTTTTACAAGACTGCAAACATAGCAATATAATCGATAAAGCAATGATAAGTAAGCTGACTTTTTTCATAATTTAAACGACTGTTTAGTTTTTGACAAAAATACAATTATTTTTGAAACAAAAAAAGGATTTTTGTATTTAAATTTAAATAATTGTTAAAAAAAAATCATGAATCATTCAAAAGGATGGCTCTTTTTAAAATCGGGACGATAAAACTCATTACTTTCATATTCCTGAATCCAACCTTTGTCGAAACCGAGTTCATGGAGGGTATTTACCACTTTTTCGTATTCCGATGGTGTTATTTTTCGCTGCAATTTATGTGGTAACATTAAACCTTCGGGAGGATAATATTGTGACATAAGCGATATAGCGATTCTGTTGCTTATTTCGTTGGCTATAAGTTTTAATACCTGTATGCTATTTTCGACATGATAGGGTAGAACTAAATGACGAATAATAAGTCCACTTTCAACGATGCCATCAGTTTCGTTAATGATAAGGGAATTGCCTTTTTGATAATACATTTCTTTAATGGCTTTTAGTGCAATATCGGGATAGTACGGAGCATTGGAATAAATGAGAGCGATGGTTTCGTCGGCATATTTAAAATCGGGCAAAAAAACATCGATGTATGGTTCAAGTAGTTTAAGGGTTTCTGCTTTGTCGTATGCATTGCTGTTCCAAACGGTGATGGGATGGTAGCCACGTTTTCGTAGTTCTTCAATAATTTCTATGGTTTGAACAACCATGTGCGAAGGAGAAACGAAACCCAAAATGCGGATACCTGTATCTAAGATGTTGGTTATTTGTTTAATGATTTCGTCTGTAGTAGTAATTTTTTCGATAGGAGAAACATAAGAACTAATTTGGTGATTTTGACAATAAATACACCGCAAATTACATCGTGAAAAAAAAATATTACAAATACCTTTTTTACCACTAATAACTGGTTCTTCGCCGCGGTGAATGCAGATAGAAGCAATGTGTTGTTGATTTGTTGCTCTGCAAATGCCTAATTCACCTTGATTTCTGTTTACCCCGCACTCATGGGGGCAAAGATTGCATGAATCGTATAAATGTTTAATATGTTTCATTGTAAAAGTACTGATACGTTTTATAAATATCATTTTTGCTACCAACTAGCATAACAAGGTCGTTTTCTTGAAAAACAAATTGAGGATGCGGATTTATAATATATTCTCCATTTCGACCAACTGCAATAACTGTAGCTCCGGTTTTGTGACGAATTTGCAAATCTTGAATACTCTTTAAATACCAAAAACTGTTTGGTTTTACTATTAATGTAATGTTTTCGAGTGATTTTAACATGTCATTGTGAGGAAATAAATTTTGTGAAGGATGATGAACTGTTCGCAATACACGATAACAGTTTTGACGTAAACTTTCGATAAGTTCCATGATAACATTTTTGGGTATGTTGTAATGATGTAATACTCTCGAAGATATTTCGAGCGAAGTTTCAAATTCTTCGGGTATAACTTCGTTAGCACCCAATGCGATTAACTCATCTACTTCTTTTACATATCGTGTACGGGCAATGATGTACAAATACTTATTTTCTCTTCGAGAAAGTTGAACAATTTTTCGTGTTGCATACGGGTCGGAAATAGCTATAACCAGTACACTTGCATCTTGAATTCCGAATTTATGTAGTACTTCTATATTTGAAGCATCGCCGTAGTAAATAGGTTCTTTATGCTTATTTTTTTTTACCGTTTCTGCATTTAGTTCAATGATTACATAAGGTATTTGAGTGGTTTTAAGTACTTTAACGAGATTGCTTCCATTTAGTCCAAAGCCAATAACAATGGTGTGATTTTTTAAATGTGTGTGTGAGTGCTTTTCCAGATGTTCGCGATGCGATTTAATGCGTGCAAGGGTTTTAGAAGGTAAAAATTTCATCAAATATTCCGAGATATGCGGTGTGCTCATAATAATGAATGGAGTAAGAAGCATAGTTAATACCGACGTTGACAAAAGAGCTTGATACGAAAAATGGTCGATTAAACTATTATGATAACCTGCAAGGGCAAGTATAAATGAAAATTCGCCTATTTGCGATAAATAAAAGCCGCTAAACAACGAAATGCGAAAACTTTTTTGCGATATATATGTAGCCAGCATACTTGCGGTAAATTTTATTAGCAATACAACTAGTGTAACTGTCAATATAAGCAAAATATGATGATAGATTATGGGAAGGTTAATAAGCATCCCAACGGAAATGAAAAACATGCCTAAAAAACTTTCTTTTAATGGCAAAATATCGGCTATAGCCTGTACCGAATATTCCGATTCGGATATTACAATACCTGCCAGAAAAGCACCTAAAGCCAGAGAAAGACCCAGTTTGTAGGTTAAAAATGCCGTTCCAAGACTTAAAAGTATAGTAGTAATAATGAATAATTCGCGATTACGCAATTTGGCAATTTCGTGATACAGGAGCGGAATGAGCCATTTAGCCAAAAGCAGTACTCCCACAACTACCAGCAACGATTTCAAAACGGTAAGAAAAATAGTAAAGAATGAGCTATGATCCTGCGACAACACTGGAACAAGTAATACAAACCAAACAGCTATCAGATCCTGAAAAATTAAAATACCCATAACATTTCTGCCATGAACGGAATTAATTTCCACTTTGTCTATCATCATTTTTAGCACAATGGCTGTACTGCTAAGCGAAATGGTCATACCGTAGAAAAAAGATTTGTGCCATGTATAATTCAAAAGAAAAACTGCAACGAATACTACTAACAATATGGTTAAAACAACTTGTAAACTACCTGCATAAAAGACCTGTCGACGAAGCGAACTAAGGTTTTTCAACGAAAATTCAAGTCCAAGTGTAAACATGAGTAAAATAACACCTATTTCGGCAAACAATTCTATTTCTTTTGGACTTTTGATAAAACCAAACACATGAGGACCTAAAATAATTCCTGAAATAAGAAAGCCAACAACCGACGAAATGTTAAGCCTGCTCAATATATAAATAACAAGTGCAGAAGTTGCAAGAATAATGACAAGAGGTTTAATAAGCTCGACACCCATGTGCTAAAATTTGTGCAAACTTACGAAAAACTAATCAATGTTTTTTTCCAACAAACCACTGGGTGTCGATTCAAATCCCAATTGCTTTAAATATCCAGACCATTCAGACGAGCAAGGCTTAGCAATAAATTTTTTAACTTGTGAGTTGCCATGCAAATTCTTCAAAAAGCTATACAAGTACTTGCTGTTTTTCATGTCGCGATATTCTCGGGTAACATAATCCAAATCAACATAAAGTGTTTTTTCGTTTTCGTAATGGGCTAAAAATAATCCGGCTAATTGCATATTGCGTAACATTAATAAACAGATGTCGTACGATCTTTGTTGAAAATCGATATCAGGAAAAAAATGCAAAATATCGTTATGGTAGTGTTCTATAAATTTTTTTAATAAAGGATTGTTAAATTCAACCTGAATAAAATCGAACGTTTCTTTGGTAGAAAAAATTTTGTATAAATAATACACATTGATGAAAGTTATAAATCCATTTAAAAATCCTACGGGATAAGCTCCAATAATAAAACCATAAATCGAAAAAATAAGTGCTCCTATAGCATTTAAAATTCTGAACCGGACAATCGAATTAACGGCAATAGAGATTAATATTATTACCGATGCCAGGTAACCAATAAATTCGAGATAAGAAATAGGCATAGGTTGAAGTTTTCGCAAAAATAATTCAAAAATAATTCAAAATTATTTCAAAATTATTAAAAATTATGGTATTTTTGTACTAAAATTTAAACCATAAAATTATGAAAAAAAATTATTTTATTGCAGTCATGATGCTGCTTATTTTTGTAGTAGCTACAAATGCTCAAATTGTCGAAAAAGGTACAAAATTAATCGATGTGTATTATGGCTGGCCTAATTTGTGGACTAATGTAGCCAAAAAATCATTAACCGATGCAAACTCGTATCAAATTAAAGTAGGAAGTTTAGGTCCAATAGGTGGCAGATTGGAATATTTAGCATCGGATAGAGTAGGATTAGGGATAGAGGTTAATTATTCCAACACTTCGGTTTCGTGGAATGCAGATGCACAAGATGGCAACGGTAACAATGTGGTTTACAATTACAAAGTTTCGGTGCCTCGTGTACGGGCAATGTTCGCTTTTAACTTTCATTTTGGAGCTTCCGAAGAATTTGATGCCTATTGGAAATTAGCAGCTGGCTATAGCTCATTAAGTTTTACTTACAGCACAAACGATCCAACCTATAACGATGATCGAATAAACTTTGACCTTTTCCCAGTTGCAATTCGTACAGCGGTAGGAGGACGTTATTTTATTACAGAAAATTTCCATCTCAATGCAGAACTTGGTTTGGGCGGTGGACCGCTTATGGCATTTGGTATTGGAACAAGATTTTAGTAGTGCTATGAAAAAGTGGTTGTTCTTATGTTTTTTGTTGGGCAGTTTACAAACCATACTAGCTCAACAGAAAAGTGAGTACTGTATTTTACGAATTATTAATACCTTAAAAACAACGGGTGTAGAATCTAAACTCTCTATCGACATTGGCACATCCAAAGAACATAGCCTATATAATGTTTTTGAAAACAATA
Organism: uncultured Bacteroidales bacterium; assembly: GCA_937960415.1. GTDB lineage: Bacteria > Bacteroidota > Bacteroidia > Bacteroidales > GWA2-32-17 > Ch61. The sequence continues at coordinate 15,702 of CALGPK010000028.1, forward strand.
AGAACGGATTTGTAGTGCTAAAAAATAGCGATGGTTCTACATTAGTTATTAAAGATGAAATAGATTTTTTGCCTATTATAGAACGTTTTGGGTTTAAGTTAATTCAGGTTTATACGACTTCAATACTGGATAAATCGTTTGTAAATTATTTGTTTGAGAAGAAGTTGCCTTAGTAGATATTTTTTTTCGTATTTTTACGCTCTATAATGCTGTGTATTGAAACTGTCGATTGTAATAGTAAACTACAACGTTAAGTTTTTTTTGGCACAATGCCTCAATTCGGTTCAATTGTCATTAAAGTCGTTAAATAATGATGCAGAAGTTTTTGTAGTTGACAATCACTCGCTCGATGGCTCGGTTCAATTATTAAAAGACCAGTATCCCTGGGTAAAATTGATAGAAAACACCGAAAATGTTGGTTTTTCAAAGGCAAATAATCAGGCTATACGGTTAGCCCGAGGTGAGTATGTTTTGTTGTTAAATCCCGATACCGTTTTGGAACAAGACACTTTACAAAAGACTATTGAGTACATGGATGCCAATCCGCAGGTGGGTGGTTTGGGAGTTCGCATGATTGATGGTAAAGGGAATTATTTACCGGAGTCGAAACGTGGATTACCTACGCCCCGTGTGGCTTTTTTTAAAATATCGGGCTTGTCGAAGTTGTTCCCAAAATCGAGATATTTCAATCACTATCATCTTGGCTATCTCAATGAAAAGGAGATAAGCGAAGTAGAAGTATTGTCGGGAGCATTTATGATGTTACGTAAGAGTGTACTCGACAAAATAGGATTACTCGACGAAACATTTTTTATGTACGGCGAAGATGTGGATTTGTCGTATCGAATATTACAAGCGGGATATAAAAACGTATATTTTCCCGAAACCACTATCATTCATTATAAAGGCGAAAGCACCAAAAAAAGTAGTATCAATTACGTCAGACTTTTTTATTCGGCTATGGCCATATTTGCCGAAAAGCATTTTAAAAACAAACAAGGTAAATTTTTTTCTTTTCTAATAACTTTTGCAATTTGGGTTAGGGCTACCATGGCTATTTTAAAACGAATGTATGTTCGTATAGCTCCATCAATTATTGATTTTGCTGTTATCTTGGGTTGTTTTTATGCCGTTACATTAGCATGGCAACAAATTAAGTTTCATGGTGAAGCATCGTATCCTTTTGAATTTATAATGTGCGTGTTGCCCATGTATAGTTTACTGATGTTGTTTTCGTTGTACTATTCAGGTTTTTATTCGAGCAAGCCTCACTGGCGCGATTTATACAGAGGATTAGGCTTGGGCAGTTTGCTTATTTTGAGCATGTATGCTCTGCTGAGCGAAAATTTTCGTTACTCGAGGGCTATTGTTTTGTTCGGACTGGCAGTCATTGCAATTTTTTTGCCCCTTATTCGTCGTATTCTATCGGATCTGAAACTCATTCCTGTTGGCACACCAAAGAAAAAGAAAGCCATTGTAGTAGGTTCGACCGATGAATACCATCGAATAGAGCAAGTGTTATCTAAAACAGGCGATTACGAACAGTTGTTAAAAGTATCGGAATCCCAAAACGACGTTCAGGATGTAGGAACGTTAAACGACCTCGAAGAAATTGTCCAAATACATAAAATACACGAAATTATTTTTTCGTCGAAAGACTTAAGCCCCAAGCAAATTATAGAACTTATGACTCGAATGAGTGAGTGGCAGGTCGATTTTAAGATTGTGGGCGATGCGGTTATAGGCAGCAAAACAGTTTATACAGACGAACCAACGTTCGATATTTACATCAATTCAATAGCTAAGCCGGTTAATAGACGCAATAAGCGAATATTTGATTTTTCTACAGCTTTACTTATGTTTGTTTGTGTTCCTGTTTTAATGCTCGTTACAAAAAATAAACATCAATTTATAAAAAATGTATGGCAGGTTTTGATTGGCAAAAAAACATGGATTGGTTATGCACAGCCAGCTAAGCCCGATTTGCCTAAGTTAAAACCATGTATAGTACCGGTGAGTTTTTCTATCAACGAAATGCATAAGCATGAAATGAATTTATTATATGCCAAAGATTTTAAAATGACTTTCGAAATTGCTTATTTATTTAGAAATTTAAAACGGTTAAGCTCTAAACCTATAGTTTAATACCTACTACCAATATGTCGTCTGTTTGTTGTTCATTCCCTTTCCACGATTCAAAAAAGTCTTCGAGAATTTTACTTTGTTGACTAATCGGAAATTTCGATAGCGAGCGTAAATGTTCGGCAAATGAGTTAAACATGAGTTTTTGCTTTTTGCCGCCAAACTGATCCGGAAAACCGTCGGTAAATAAGTACATCATATCATCTTTGTGTAAATCAATCTGTTGGGTTATAAAATGAGGAGGGTTGTTTTCGAAATAAAAGGTACCAATACAATAGTCGCTGTTGTTGTAGGTTTTCAGTTCGCCCGAACAATCAACAATTACAAATCGCATATTGGCAGTGGAGTATTCGAGTGTAAGGTTATGGGTATTTAATTTTAACAAAGCTATTTCCATACTGTCGTTGTTAAACAATTCTGATCCACTGGTTTTATAGGTATTCCAGTGTTTATTTAGCCAGTTCAGAATATCTGATGGTGAAGGTATATGCAGGTTGTTAATGGCTTGGTTCAAAAGGCTAAACCCCTTAATACTAACCATTGCACCGGCAAGCCCGTGCCCTGTACAATCGGCTATGGCAAAATACACAAATTCATTTTTTGGCTGAATCCATGCAAAATCGCCACTTACTATGTGTTTGGGCTGGTTAAAAATAAAGCTATCAGGAAAGTGTTGTTTAAAAAGACTTTCGAATGGCAAAATAGTTTGTTGTAGCGATGCTGCATAACGAAGGCTATCGGTTATTTGTTCGTTCGATTTTTTGAGTTCGTGATTTAATTCATTTAATTGTTCTAATGCGGTGTTTAGTTGTTCTTTTTGCTGTTTAATTTCGTAGTATTGTTGTTTAAGGAGTTTAGCGTTTTTATGACGAGTTCTGATAAGCACAATAAGAAGAATAATAATAATAAAAAGTAAAGTCGATCCTGCAAGCAAAAAGTTAAGTTCGCGGGTTCGCTGTTCTTCTTTTATTCGAAGCTGTTCTATTTCTCTTTCTTTCGATTTAATATCGAATCGGAGTTGCATACGTGCTATTTGTTGTGCTACATCGGTATTATACAAAGTATCAGTTAAAACAACATATTGCGATAAATATTGATAGGCATCTTTATAAAATTCAAGTTTTTCGTTGGTGTATGCAAGATTGTAATAGCATTTTTTTTGATCTTTAACAAATTCAATTGAATCGGCAATTTGTAATGCTTTGGAGTAATAATTCAATGCGTCGCGATATTTTTTTTGTATTTTTGACAAATCGCCAAGTTTCGAATATACCATGACTTGAAACGACAAAACACCGAGTTGTTTGGCTAGTTCGAGTGCACGATTGTAAAGAACAAAGGCTTGGTAGTAATTTTCTTTTTTAGTGCTAACCGATGCTATCCCCATAAGACTATAAAACATGCCTTCTTTGTTTTTCAACTCTTCTTCGATAAGTAAACTACGCTTGTAGCAACGGTAAGCATCGTTAACATTATCGAGTGCTTCATAAATCAATCCCAATCGATATAGGTTGTTTATAGTTTGATTTTTAGAATTAATTTTTTCGCTGTATTTGAGCGATTCTTTATAATATTCAATGGCTTTGGTGTACTTGCCTTGTGCATAAGCAACGTTGCCCATATAGCTATATGTTTCCGATAATAAATAATAGTCTTTTAAAAATTTAGCACGCTCAAAAGCTTTGGAATGATAATCGATAGCTGTGAGAAATTCGCCAATATCGCATTTTATGGAACCTAGCAAATTATACGCTTTAGCCATTCCCTGAATATAATTCGATTGTTCGGCATAAAATAGTGCTTTAGTGGCCAACTCAAATGACAGTCGGGGGTAATTCCCTCTTATTGCTTTTGATTTGTTAATGAGCAATTCGCATCGCTGTGAATCACTTTTTAATATCATATATTGCGTAACAATGCTATCGGGAATTGCAATATTCGAATAAAGTTGAAAAATTGTTAGAACAATTGCACTAAAAAACATGATTAGCTTCATAATTTTAAAGCTTTTTTACAAAATTAAACATTCTTTCAATTGCCTTGCTTTAATTTGTTCATAAGTTCTAAAAATTGTTTATAAAATAGTCTTCAAAAAATCTTAAAGTTTTACTTTTTTTGTAGGCATAAAATGTTAAGCTTATGAAATACGGTTTTCAAATCATTTTTAGTGTATTATTTTCAGTTGTTTATGGTTTAAATCCGGTAAAAGAATATAAGGTAAAACCATCCGATTTTGGATTGGCATACGAAGAAATAAAAATACCAACATCAGATGGCTTAAAACTAAACGCATGGTATTTTCCTGCCAGTCAAACCTCTTACAAAATTATGGTTTTAAGCGACGATGGCAATGGCAATATGAGCGATTTGCTAGAGCATGTTAGTGTGTTTTTGTCGTTGGGCTATCATGTTTTGACTTACGATTACAGAGGCTATGGCGCCAGTAGCGATTTCGAAATAAAAAACAACTTTTATATCTATGCTCAGTTTTTGAAGGATATCAACGCCGTTATCGATTATTTGAAAAAAGAGCGCACCAGTATCCCCAAAATACATTTATTTGGAATAGGTATAGGAGCAGGCTTGTCTATTGCTGTAGCAGCTAATAGAGGCTTGGGGATTGTTATAGCCGATTCGCCTTATACTACTCTTGAACTTGCCAAACAACGAATTAAAGAAGCTACCGGTCAGGAAATGCTTTTGCCACTTGGCTACAATAAAAACGAAATCGAACCCAAATATGCCCTCGAAACCAAAGGAGCACAACTAAATGGAATATTGTTTATTGTTGGCGAAAAAGATAATGTTTATACCGTTAAAGACATTAAAGAATTGGCCAAAATACGTAGTAATGTTAGCACCGTGTATGTAGTAAAAAATGCAGGTTACGGAGAAAGCAATTATGCTGCTAATAAAGAGAAATACCTCGAAGAAATCAAAAAATTTTTAAAATAAAGGTTTAAATCAGAAAACTTTTGCTGAAATGTAAAGGTAGCAGCAACGAAGCATCGTGAATAATGTAAATTTTGTTGCTACCAACTAAGATTAATTCGATAGGTTCTTTTTGGCGGAATTGGCTTTCTAAAATAACCTGACGACAGCCGCCACACGGGGTTACTGGTTCTATGGTAGCGGCATCTTTCGACGAAGCAAAAATGGCAATGGTTTTTATTTTAGTGGTAGGGTATTGGGCATTGGCATAAAAAAGAGCAACTCTCTCAGCACATAATCCTGAAGGATAGGCTGCGTTTTCCTGATTATTGCCGGTAATGATATGACCATTTTCGAGCAATATAGCTGCACCTACATAAAAATCAGAATAAGGCGCATATGCATTTTTAGATGCTTCTTCGGCTTTCACTATTAGATCGCGATATACGAAAGGAAGTTCGTTTTTATGATGATATTCGCTAAAACGAAATGAAAATTCTTTATGATTCACGTTATTTGAATTTAACTACACAAAGATAAAGGATAAATAAATATAACATACTTTTATGCTAATTTTGTATAAGGATTTTTAGTATTATGATCGACAAAGTTACACAGCAACGCATTATCGATATAGCGCAAATTGTAGAAGTAATTAGTGAATTTGTCCCTTTAAAAAAGCGTGGTTCGAATTATGTCGGCTTATGTCCTTTTCATAAGGAAAAAACACCATCGTTTCATGTTTCAGAGAGCAAAGGAATATACAAATGTTTTGGATGTGGAAAGTCTGGAAACGTTGTAAATTTTTTAATGGATTATGAGAAATTATCATATATTGATGCGCTTCGATGGCTGGCTACAAAATATCGAATCGAAATAAAAGAAATACCTCTAACTGAAGAAGAGATACAACGAAAAAACGAGCGTGAAAGTCTTTTAATTGCCAATAAGTTTGCACACGACTTTTTTATACAACAATTAAACCACACCGACGAAGGAAAGTCGGTTGGTTTAAATTACCTCGAACAGCGGGGCATTCGAAAAGATATTATTCAAACGTTCGGGCTGGGATATTGCCCATCAAATCATACAGCTTTTTTCGACGCAGCAACTAAAAAAGGATTTAAAGCCGAAGTTTTACAAAAAGCCGGACTGGTAAATAAAGGCAATTACGACAATTTTACATCACGCATTGTTTTCCCAATATACAATCTAAGTGGCAATGTTGTAGGCTTTAGTGGTCGACGTATCTCAAACGATGAGAGTATTGCAAAATATTACAATACACCCGAAACCGAGCTTTTTCAAAAAGGGCATTTGTTATACGGACTTTTTCAGGCAAAGCGTGCTATAACCGAAAACGATCAATGCTATCTGGTAGAGGGCAATCTGGATGTTTTGGCGATGCATCAGATGAATGTAATTAATACGGTTGCGTCGTTAGGCACATCGTTAACGCTTGATCAAATAGCACTCATTAAACGTTTTACAAAAAATGTAGTAGTACTGTACGACTCCGACAAAGCAGGAATTAACGCAGCCATGCGAGGTATAGATTTACTTCTGCAAGAAGGTATGAATGTAAAAATTGTACTTCTCCCCGAAAAACACGATCCCGACTCATTTAGTAAAACAATTACTCAACAAGAATTTATCCAGTATCTTAAAAAAAATGAACAAGATTTTATCGTCTTCAAGTTGCGTGTTTTTTTATCTGACGCCAAAAACGATCCCGTAAAAAGAGCTCAAGCATACAAAAATATAGCACAAACCATATCACTGCTACCCGATAAGGTTTTTAGAGCCGTTTATGTTAAAGAGGCTTCTAAACTGTTAAATATAGAAGAGCAAACTATTCACGACGAGGTAAATACATTGCTTGTGAAAAGACTAGCTCAAAAGCCTATACAACAAAAAATTGAAATACGCACAACATCCTCAACTCCTACGTTACCGGCATATATCGATGATTTTTATGTAGAGGAAATGGAGAAAGAAATTTTGAGGATACTCTTATCGTACGGAAACAATATTTTTTATCAGGAATACGACGAAACAACCGAAACGGTTGTCAAATCGATCAGTGTTGCCGAAGCCATTATTAACGACTTGTTGAATGACGATCTGGAATTTAAAAATTTAGTTTATAAACAAGTATTTCAAATTATTCAACAACAACTTGCCGAGTATCATTATATCGACGAAAAAAGTCTTATTTATCACGAAAATCAACAGGTGAGCGAAATCGTTATCGATTTGCTCAGTATACCGTATTATCAAGGCAAACGACAAGGCAAAAGCGATGAGCTATCGAACTACTTTAAACGAATCGGTATTTATGTAAAAAATGAAAACGATCTGCTACACGAAATTGTCCGTCAGTTATTGCTCCGATACAAACACAAAGTGCTTGAAATTGCCATTCGCGAATCGCAAAAGAAAATTCAAATGGCACAAGATTCATCCATCGAAGATAGCTATATTGACGAAGAACTGAAAAGAATTCACGACTTAACACAGATTATTCAATCTATAGCCGGACACTTAAATTTGGTTGTGCGTTAATCCCAATGTATATTTTTTCTTATTGCAACGAAATCAGGATTAATTAAATTTTTTTTACCATAATAAATAGGCTCAAGTGTTTGTGCATTGTACAGCTCAGCATCAGTGTATAAAAGCAACGCATGACCTGCTGCAGTGTCCCATTCCATAGTTTTGCCAAATCGTGGATAGATATCGGCCATGCCTTCGGCTATTAAACACAATTTTAATGAACTGCCTGCATAAACGACTTCAGTTTGTTTGTGTGTTACTTGCATGATTTTAATAAATGCTTCTGTTTCCTTATTTAAGTGACTTCGACTGGCTACAATTCGAATAGATTGGCTCTTGTTTTTGCAAAGAGGTAAAGATTCTAATGTTTCTAATAGAATGTTGTGGTTATGTACTTTTACTTTCATAGCAAGAGTTTCTGGCGATGCAAAATACAGTAACCCTTTAGCGGGAACGTATACAACTCCTAATGTGGTTTTTCTGTTCTTAATTAAGGCTATATTGACTGAAAACTCACCATTTTTATTGATAAATTCTTTTGTACCATCAAGTGGATCAACAATCCAAAAAATGTCCGGAATGTTTAAATAGCAAGAATAACTTTCTTCGCTAATAATGGGTATATTGCTTTGTTCTAATAGCTCATATATTGTTTTATTGGCAATTAAATCGGCTTGAGTTACAGGACTTAGGTCTTTTTTTAATCGTATGTTTATTTCCTGCTCGTATAATTGCATGATTTCTTTACCAGCCAATATGGCAGCTTTAATAGCTATATTTAATAATTCGGTATCTCTCATAAAGCGACAAAAGTAATTTAAATTTCATTAAAAAAACACTATTTGAATTTTTTGTAAAAAAATTTTACAAACTATTGTTAGTTTAAATTAAAAAATTTATTTTTGTGTCAAACTAACCAAAAAAATGAAGCCTATGAAAAAAATGTTACTTTTATTAGCAATTTATGTAGTGGTTGTGAATATGTCATTTGCACAACCAGCTATTCCAAATGGTGGGTTCGAAAACTGGACCGATACCATTACACCTCAAAACTGGTCGACAACTAATTTAAGTTTAGGATTTTTTACTTATGCTGGTGTAACCAGAACAACCGACAAATACACCGGGACCTATGCCATGAAATTAAGAACCATCAGCATTCCTTTATTAGGGATGTTGCCAGGTGCTGCTACAACAGGTAATTTAGATTTAATGGGTGGAACGGGTATAACTGGTGGCGTTCCTACCGGTGGAGTAAAACCTATTGCCTTTTCAGGAGCTTTTAAATATAATAGTGTCAATGGTGATACTATGGTAATATTTGCTATTTTTACACGTTGGAATGGTACAACACGCGATACTCTGGGATATTCTGGTGTTTCCACCAATCAAACAGTATCCAACTATACTACTTTTAATCAACCTGTACAATACGATATCCCCAATCAAGTACCCGATACGTTTAATATCATAATAGCTTCTTCGGCAGGTTATACGCCTCAGGAAAACTCTACTTTATATGTAGATAACTTAAGTTTTACCGCTTCAAATGGTGAAGTAATTCCATTAAACGCATTCATACAAAAGGTTTATCCCAACCCCTCCAATGGTAAATTTACCGTTTTATTGGGAGACGAAGAAAACTATCAAATTCGTGTTTACAACTTGTTAGGCCAGATTGTTTGGGAAGTTTCCGATGTATTTATGCAAGCCGAGATAAATCTTGAAGGAATGCCTAAAGGTATTTACATAGTAGAAACAGATAATGGACAGATTAGAAACACATATCGAGTAACTATTGAATAATCGAAATAATAAACTTAAAACTTAGTACATGAGGCTGCAACGTAAGCAGCCTCTTTTGTTTTTTAACCAAAAATATTTATCTATTGCATAAATGAGATAAATGTGCAAGTGAAAAACAGGTTTGTTTGGAAATAAAAAAATATATATATTTACACCTTTGTTAAAAGCTGTTAATTTTAAGTTAAACAAATGTTAATTAAGTAATAATAAGAATGTTATGTTTCGAAGGTTGTTTCTATTTTTAACCGGATCATTATGGTCGGTAATGGTGTTTGCCCAATCTGGGACATTACAAGGTAAAGTTATTGATGCAACCACAGGCGAAGCCATAGCCTTTGCCAATGTGGCTGTCGAGCTCAATGGGCAGATTATAACGGGAGGTATGACCGATTTCGACGGAAAATATGTTATTAAACCAATTCCTGCCGGTACATACGATGTTAAAGCATCTTATGTGGGCTATCATCCACTTCAGTATAAGGGTGTAAAAATTATGGCGGGAAAAATTACTTTTCAAGACTTTAGAATAAGTCCGGCCATACAACAACTTCAAGAAGTAGAAGTGAAGGAATACAAGATACCTTTGATTAGTAAAGACCAGACACAGTCAGGCGGTAGTGTTACCGACAAAGAAATTGCTAAAATGCCAGGTCGTTCGGCCGAGGCAGTAGCAACAACCATTGGTGGAGTTTATAGTGAGCGTGGTGAAGTTGGTAGTATTCGTGGTGCACGTGCCGAAGCTACCGTTTACATCATCGACGGTGTGAAGGTTAGAGGAACTACTGCTCTACCAAAATCAGCAACCGCACAGGTCGATGTTATTATGGGAGGTATCCCCGCTAAGTACGGAGACGTTACAGGTGGCATCATCAGTGTTACTACAAAAGAACCATCCAGAGAAACTCATGGAGCCGTAGAGCTTTCTACTTCTAAGTTTCTCGATCCGTATGGCTATTATTTGGCAGAAGGCATGATTACCGGACCCCTCTTTTCGAAGAAAACGATCGATCCTTACGATTCAACCAAAACAAAGAAAACCGTAAAAGCCGGTTATTTCTTAACAGCATCGTATAATTATACAAAAGACGAATCACCTTCGGTTATCGGTTTCTGGAAAGCCAAAGATGAAGTAGTAGAACAAATACTTCAAAATCCATACAGAACAAACGAATCAGGCTTTGGTACTTTGCTTAATGCAGAATATTTAAGAAGCGAAAACTTCGAAAAAATTAAAGCCCGCGAAAATGTAGGATCAAAGCAAATGATGTTGCAAGGAAAGGTCGATTACAAATTAACAAGAAATGTGAATTTAACAGCCGGTGTAACATTCGATTATCAAAAAAATCGTTTATTTAATTATGCCAATACATTATTTAATAGTAATAATAATGGAGAATTAATTGCTAATACGTTTAGAGGCTTTTTAAGGTTAACACAAAAATTCCAAAGTGCCGACGAGAAAGAAAATGCAACTGCACTTATTAAAAATGCTTATTATCAAATACAGCTCGATTACAGCATGTACAATCAAATTACTCAAGACCCAAGACATAAAGACGATTTATTTAAATATGGTTATGTAGGTAAATTTCAAACTACCAAAGTTCGTTCTTATTCATGGACCGATACTATTCAGGGCTTACCCAACGGAGCTTTTGTTCATGATGGTTTTAGAGATGTTCGATATTCATTCACACCATCCGATATAAATCCAGATCTTGCTGCTTACACCAGTTACTATTATTCATTGTATGATCCCAACAGTTTTATGTATTCTAATTCTGTATTGGTAGAAGCAGGTGGTGGTTTGTTAAACGGACAATCTCCACGTGCTGTTTATCAGCTATTCAATTCTCCGGGCACACCTTATAATAATTATTCAAAATTAGATCAAATGCAATATCGTATATCTGCTAATGGTTCGGCCGACGTAAAAGATCACGAAATTTCAATTGGTTTTGAATTTGAACAACGAAACGACCGATATTTTGCTGTAAATCCAATGGCTTTGTGGACATTTGGTCGTGCATATACCAATGCTCACATATTAGAGCTAGATAAAGCTAACCCACATTTTGTTTACGATCAGTATGGCGTTTTCCAGGATACCATTTGGTACGACCGCTTGTATAGTGCATCTACTCAATATCAGTTCGACTATAAACTCCGTCAGGCTTTAGGAATACCTGTAGATAGCCGTGAATGGATTGATTTTGATTCATACGATCCATCATTATTTAAAATAGACTTCTTTAGTCCCGATGAATTGTTAAATAACGGACGTTCACTGGTAACTTATTATGGATTTAATGCACATGGTAAAAAACTTTCGGGCAAACCTACTTTAAATGACTTCTTTACGAAAAAAGATGAATTTGGTCGTTACACTCGCGAGATTGCACCATTCCAACCCATTTACTGGGCAGCTTACGTTCAGGATAAATTTGCTTTTCAAGATCTTATTTTCAATGTGGGCGTTCGCATCGACCGTTTTGATGCTAACCAAATGGTATTAAAAGATCCCTTCTCACTTTATGAAACCAAAAAATTGAGCGAAGTTCCGGGTTCATTAAATATTCAAAATGGTGGAGTACACCCCGGAAATTTACCTCCTGATGCTGTTGTATATGCCGACGACGTTGCTAATCCAAACAAAATCACAGGTTATAGAGTTGGTACCGATCCGCAAGATGTTAAGTGGTTTAATGCTTATGGTACTCAAATAAATGACCCCTCGTTAATTTCCGGGCCCAGTGGTATGGCTCCTATTTTGGTTGATCCTCAAGGCGGCGTTAACGTAAAAGCTTTTAAAGATTATGAACCTCAAATCAATGTAATGCCTCGTGTTGCATTTTCATTCCCCATATCCGATGTTGCATTGTTTTTTGCTCACTACGATATTTTAACCAAACGTCCCAGTGGATATTTGCGTTTAAATCCAATCGAATATCTCTACATCATCAATCAGGCTAATGATGCAATTAATAATCCCGCTTTAAAAACTGAAAAAACTATTGACTATGAATTGGGCTTCCAACAAAAACTTACTAATACATCTTCGCTTAAGATTTCTGCATTCTATCGCGAAATGCGCGATATGATTCAGATTCAATATATATATGGTGCATACCCTGTTAAATACATGACTTATACCAACATCGATTTTGGAACAGTTAAGGGATTAACCATCGGTTATGATTTGCGTAGAACAGGAAATGTAACACTTCGTTTAAATTATACCTTACAATTTGCCAATGGTACAGGTTCGAATGCCGAAACCAGCAAGGCTCTTATTCAAACAGGACAACCCAACCTTCGTACTACCATACCTCTTGATTTCGACCAGCGTCATGCTATTGTTGGTAATATCGACTATCGTTTTGCAAGCGGGCCTGCATATAACGGGCCAAAGTGGTTTGGGAAAGACATTTTTCAAAATACCGGTGCTAACTTTACCATTAACTATGGAACGGGAAGCCCGTACAGTAAACGCGATATTAACACCAATTACCTGATAGGTTCTATAAATGGAGCTCGTAAACCATCTCGCTTTACCATCAATGCTCGTTTCGATAGAGATATTGAGCTAAAATATGGAGAAGAAAAAAATAAAACAGCTTATTTGAATGTTTATCTAGAAATAAACAATTTACTTAACAATAAAGCCATCCTAAATGTTTACGAAACAACCGGTAATCCAGACGATAATGGTTATCTAACCAACGCAAAGAATCAAACACAAATCAATCAACAGAACGATCCCACAGCTTATCGAAACTATTACCGTATGTACATCAATTATCCCTACAATTATTCGTTTGCGCGCACGATACGTTTAGGAGTAATGTTTAACTTTTAACGAGTAAAAGGAATATAGATATATGAAAACATTCGTAAATATTTCATTAATGTTATGTGCATGGGTACTATTTTCTACGCAATCCTATGCTTACAAAAATTTAGAAGAGAAAAAGAAAGAAGCTAAAAATCGAGAAAAGTCATCTTTTTCGGGATGTGTAACACCATCGGCTGCTACTATATTCGATTATAACAATGTACGAGCCTTAATTTTCACAGGCGGAGATATGTGGTGGGATTTACAGTCGAACCCGTTTTACGAAATCCCAAAAGGTAGCGGAAAACATGCTTTATTTGCAGGAGCAATCTGGATTGGAGGTACCGATGTTAATAACCAGCTTAGAGTTTGTGCCGCACGTTACAGACAAGGGCAAGATTATTACACTGGTCCATTAAAAGCTTATGGCAACGACCGCGGTAATACCACTGCCGAAATGTGTACTAAATACGACAGACATTTTCCTATATCAAAATTCGAAGTTGAAACGTTCCGTAGTTGGTACCGTGCTGTAAGAGATAATAATGTTGAATTATTAAATACGGTATTTGCTAATTATACTATTCCAGACAATATTAAAAACTGGCCTGCTATAAATCCCGAACCAGATTATTCATACTTTTTAGCTCCATTCTGGGATGAAAATCAAGATGGATTTTATAATCCCGATGACGGCGACTATCCTTTCTACGATCTCGATAAAATTGTACCTTGCGGTACCACTCCGGATAAACGACGCCCACGTTTGTATGGTGATAAAACTATATGGTGGGTATATAACGACAGAGGAAACATTCATACCGAATCCGATGGTGCTTCTATAGGTATGGAAATTCAAGCACAATACTTTGCATTCGCTACTAACGACGAATTAAACAATATGACATTTGGTAATTATGCACTAATCAATCGTTCTACTTATACACTTCAAGAATGTTATTTCGGTGTTTGGACCGATGCAGACATGGGCGATCCATACGATGACTATGTAGGTACCGATGTTAACAGAGGTTTGGGTTATTTATATAATGGTGATGCTAGCGATGGCGATGGCAATGGTAATTCTTACGGGACACAACCACCTGCTGTAGGTGTAGATTTCTTCGAAGGACCTTATCAAGATCCAGATGGAAAAGACAATCTATCAAATTGGGTAATTAATCCAGCCACTGGCGAAAGAACCTTAGTATGTGACAGAGCACCTATATCCGAAGGTAGTATTAATGGGTTGAATTTTGAAGATGGAATCATTGACGATGAACGTTGGGGAATGAGACGATTTTTATACTTCAATAATGGAGGTTGTGCTCAGTGCGACCCTCAAACTGCAGTTGAATATTATCGTTATTTAAGAGGTTATTGGAAAGATGGTACAAGAATGACATTTGGTGGCAATGGTTATGGTGGTGGTGTTTTTGCCGATTTTATGTTCCCCGACGATTCTGACCCCTGCGCATGGGGAACGAACGGTATTCAGCAACCCGTACCACCCTACTGGAACGAAATAAATGCAGGCAATACACCTTATGATAGGCGTTTTGTTCAGTCGGCAGGACCTTTCACCCTATTACCCGGTGCTACCAACGACATTACCGTAGGTATAGTCTGGGCACGTGCTAATAGCGGTGGACCCTGGGGGTCAGTATTAGAATTAAAACGTGCTGACGATAAAGCTCAACGATTATTCGAAGTATGTTTTAAACTGGTTGACGGACCACATGCTCCCGAATTGAAAATTATTGAATTGGATCAAGAACTTATTTTCCACATTTACAACTATAAAGGTTCCAACAATTATCAAAACAAGCCTGGTGATTATGAAGAAGTTGATCCATTTATCGTTTGTCCTAATAGCATACCTAATTGTGATGTAAAATACCGCTTCCAGGGATATCAAGTATTCCAGTTGAAAGATCAATCGTGTAACGTTAATGATATTGGTAATGACGACAAAGCACGTCTTGTTTTTCAATGCGACATTAAAGATAGTGTTGCCAGAATTGTTAATTTTGTTTACGACAATCAAATTGGTTATGCTGTACCTAAAGTAATGGTAAACGGCGCCGATGCAGGTATTTCTCATACATTTCGCTTGACAGACGATGCTTTTGCTACTGGAGATAAACGATTGGTTAACCATAAAACATACTACTACGTGGCTATTGCTTATGCTTACAACAACTACAAGAAATACGATCCACTTGACCCAAATGCATTGGATGGTCAAAAGATGCCCTACTTAGCAAGCCGTATGGGATATGGTGGAGGAGCCATTAGAGTTTACTCGGCAATGCCACACAAGAGCGATCCTGCTAACAACGGAACTATTTTAAATTCTGCTTATGGCTATGGACCCAAAATTACACAGTTAGATGGACATGGTAATGGTAATAATCCGTTGCGTTTAACCAAAGCAACTATCGACGCAATATTAAACGCCGGAACGGAAAAAGTATCCAGTGTTGAATATGAAAACAATTACGGACCTATTCAGGTTAAAGTAGTTGACCCGTTAAATGTTCAACCATACGATTTTATGTTGAAGTTTATACCAGATACGAATGTAAACTCTTCTTCATATTACATCAACGAAAGTAAATGGATGTTAGTTAAAACCACCGATACAAAACCGGGCGATACTGTTTATTCAGAATCATCTATCAAAGTTCAAAACGAACAACTCATACCCAAGTGGGGAATTTCGATTACTATTACACAGGTTCCCTGGCCATTAAAAGACGATAAAAATGCTTATCAGAATGGATATTTGTCTAGCTCTATTGTTTTCGAAGACCCCAAAAAACAATGGCTTACATTTATTCAAGATCAAGATGGTTGCGATTTCCCAAACTGGATACGCAGTGGAAATCAAAAAAGCCAGGACGATGCTAATTGTAACGACTTTACATCTGTTACTATCGATAAGCAACAATATTTTGAGAAAATTGTTGATGGTAAATGGGCACCATATTCCATGGCAATGATGGACAGAAAAGCTACAGCGGGAGGACCTGCTCATTATAAAGGAATTCAGTTTTATAGAAGAATAGATGCACAGCTTGCAACCGAAAAAAAACGCTTAACCAGTGTATTGATTGTAATTACAAAAGATAAAACTAAGTGGTCTCGTTGTCCGGTAATAGAAATGGCCGATCTTGATTTAGAATCGGGCTTTGTTGCTGGTTTGGGCGAAACCAATACTAAAAAATACGAACTAAGACGCGCTAAATCGGTTGACAAGAACGGGCGGAACGACAATCTCGGTAGTAGCACCGATCCAACTAAGTCGAATTATATTTCCGACTACGGCATGGGTTGGTTCCCGGGTTATGCTATCGATATGACCACCGGAGAACGCTTGAATATAGCATTTGGCGAAAATTCGCGATGGGGTAATCAGAATGGTAGAGATATGATATGGAACCCAACATCTGAATATGCCGATAACGTATATTTTATGTCTGGCGGGCAAAATGGTAATTTATACATCGGTGGTCAGCATGTAATTTATGTATTCGGACATAACGACCGTCCATCGAACCTGAATACGTTTAAAGATTCGATGCCTGCATACGACGAAGGAAGATATATTGTTAGACGTTTAAAAGAACTCGAAAGCCTTACAGGTAGTACATACGAAACGCGTATGTCGTTTATGTGGGCTAATGCTATGTGGGTATCGATACCTATGTTGAGTCCTCTGCTTACAAAGCCCACAAATGTAACCGATCCTTACTGGTTTATTCAAACCGATGTCAAAATCGAAATTAATATAGGCAACCCATATCAGGTTCGTAGTCAGGAACTGATGCTACCTAACGCTCCGAACCAGGGCTTCCCAATGTACACATTTAGCTTGAAAGAAGTTGCTCCCATTAAAAATGATTTATCAACCGCAAAAGAAGCCCTCGACTTAATCAGAGTTGTTCCCAATCCATACTATGGCTATAGTGGATACGAGCGTTCGCAATTAGAAAATAAAGTTAGAATTACCAACTTACCACAAAAATGTACTATAAGTATTTACAATGTTAACGGTACATTAATCCGACGCTTTAAAAAAGATAATACTGTATCATATCAGGATTGGGATTTAAAGAATGAATACGGTATAACAATAGCCAGTGGTGTTTATATAATACATATTGATGCACCTGGTATTGGCGAAAAGGTAATTAAGTGGTTTGGCTCGTTGAGACCAATAGATTTGAATAATTTCTAATGTTTAACGGTAAATTTTGTAATGATATGAAACGCCCCATCATTTTAGGTATAATATCCCTTAGTTTTGTGTGGATATCGTATTTAGCAAAAGCAGGAAATGAACAGCGTTCGGGTCAGGCTGGAGCCAGTGAGTTACTCATAAACCCATGGGCAAGAAGCTCAGGGTGGGGAGGAGCCAATACAGCTGGAGTTAAAGGTTTAGAGGCCTTAAATTTAAATGTCGCAGGTACTGCTTTTACCAAAAAAATGGATTTAATTTTTGCACATACAAAATGGTTGGCAGGAACAGGCATAAATATTAATGCTTTTGGATTTACACAAAGGGTAGGTGAAAGCGGAGCACTGAGCCTGGCATTTATGAACATGGATTTTGGAGAAATAGATGTTACTACCGTCGATTTGCCCGAAGGAGGACTCGGAACATTTCATCCATCGTATAATATTATTAGCTTAGCCTATGCAAAAGAATTTTCGAATAGTATTTACGGAGGATTAACAACAAAAATTGTCAACGAAAAATTACACGATCTTGGAGCTACTGGTGTTTGCTTCGATGCTGGCATTCAATACCTAACCGGTTTAGGCAAAAATAAACTTGGCAAAAAAATCAGAGACAATTTACACATGGGTATTTCTCTTAAAAACTGGGGACCTACTATGCGATACAGAGGCGATGGAATGTCGTTTAGAGCCAATGTGCCACCCAACGATGTTATTATGACCGTTGAATCGCGTTCGGCCGAATTTGAGCTGCCAGCTTTGATTACTATTGGCGCTATGATGGACTTTTATTTAGGAGTGGATGTAGATACCGTTAATCAAAAACTTGATAGAACTTACAGACTTTCGGTCGCTGCTAACTTTACTTCAAATTCATTTACAAAAGATCAGTTTCATGCGGGATTGGAGTTTGCAATTAAAGAATTTATCATGATTCGTGGAGGTTTTGTTTATGAAAAAGGGTTGTTTAATTTTGATACACGAACAACTGTATTTACCGGTCCTACTGCTGGTGTAACCATTCAGGTCCCAATGAACAAAGAAAAGGGTAGTACCATCGGTTTAGATTATTCTTATCGAGCTACTAATCCATTTAACGGAGTACACTCGTTGGGAATAAAAGTTAGTTTGTAATAAAAATTTTATTATATTTGCATTAAATATAGGACCTCGAGCAATCGGGGTTCTATTTTTTTCACTAAATATTAAAGATATGAGTAAAATATCTTACTTAACAGAAGAAGGCTATAAGAAACTTAAAGAGGAATTGGAGTATCTTAAAAACGTTGAGCGTCCTAAAATATCGGCTATGATTGCCGAAGCTCGCGATAAAGGCGACTTGTCCGAAAACGCCGAATACGATGCCGCAAAAGAAGCACAGAGTATGCTCGAAATGAAAATTATGAAATTGGAAGAAACTCTTAATAATAGCAGAATTTTGGACGAGTCAAAGGTCGATCATTCAAAAGTACAAATTTTATCAAAGGTTAAAATTCGCAACTTAGCCACTAAACAAGAAGTGGTTTATACCATTGTATCCGAATCGGAAGCAAATGTAAAAGAAGGCAAAATATCTATTAATACGCCGGTAGCAAAAGGATTACTTGGGAAAAAAGTTGGCGATATTGTCGAAATTCAGGTGCCGAATGGTAAAATTAAATTGGAAATATTAGAAATTAGTAGATAAATTATGGCAAGCATATTTACAAAAATCGTAAATGGCGAAATACCAGCATATAAAGTTGCTGAAGATGAGAAATTTTTAGCGTTTTTAGACATTAATCCGCTCGCCGAAGGTCATACATTGGTTATCCCCAAGCAAGAAATAGATTACATATTCGACATTCCAGATACTACTCTTTCAGAGATGATTTTATTTGCCAAAAGAGTTGCCAAAGCCATTGAAAAAACGATTCCATGTAAACGAATTGGAATGGCTGTGGTAGGACTCGAAGTCCCTCATGCCCACATTCATTTAATTCCGATAAACAATGTTAGCGATCTGAATTTTGCAAATCCAAAATTAAAATTATCGCCCAATGAACTGAAAACAATTTCAGAAAAAATTAAACTAAACTTTGTATAAAACTCTTGATTTTATAAAGAAAGACCCATAACTTTGTTTGTATGTATAACAAAATTAAATAGCTATGAAACATTTTTTACTACTATTGAGCTGTGTATGTATGATTAATTTAATTGATGCACAAGTTGTTTTTCAAAACGATTTTGAAAACTGGACCGATTCGCATACGCCGGTTGGGATGAAAGGAAGTAAAACCAACTTAGAAACTGATAGTATAAATCAGTATGCTGTATCTGCTCATAGTGGACAGTATTCAGTTCAGTTGGTAAATGTCGAATCAACTCACAAACGCTTTACAACACAAGCATTGCAGGTAAATGCAGGTACAACCTATAATATTTCATTTTGGGTTAGAGGTAAAGGGAATATCCGTACCGGATTATTTGATGGTAGAACAACCAATAGTGGATATGCTCCATACAACCCATACATTACTGTTAACTCAAACTCATGGGAACAATATTCACAATTGGTTACTTGCGAAAATACCAATGCTGCTGGTGAGTTTATTTTCTCTATCCAATTAACCAGCCCCAACATAGATCATATACAAATAGATGATATTGTTATTTCGCAACAAAATCCAAATGCTCCATCTATTACAATTACTGCTCCCGCTAACAATTCACAAGTTAATTCTGCAAATGTTGATATTGTTTATAGTGTAAGCAATTTTACATTAGGTACAGATGGTAAGGTTAAATATACAGTTAACGGTGGCACACCACAATATTCAATCTCGAGCCCAATAAGTCTCACCAATCTTACTGATGGGAACTATGCTGTATTACTCGAATTGGTAGATATGTCGAATAATTCTCTTAATCCACCAGTTAGTGCTTCGCTAAACTTTACTGTTAGTACAGCTTTACCAGCTTATGTGAGTATTTATGATATTCAATACACAACCGACCCAACGGGTAATTCTCCATATGCAGACGATACTGTTACAACATCGGGGATTGTTACGGGGGTATATGCTCAAGGCTTTTTTATGCAAAATGGGGTAGGACCATGGACAGGTATTTATGTTTTTTCAGCTACCTATGCTTCACAAGTTTCTGTTGGCGATAGCATTACCATTGTAGGTAAAGTTAAGGAATATTATAATTTAACAGAAATAACCAATTTAAGTTATTTACAAGTACATAGCCAAAACAACACCTTGCCTTCGCCTGTCGTTTTAACTGCCAGTCAGGTTAAAACAGAACCATACGAAGGAGTGTTAGTAAAAATTATGAATGCTACTTGTGTTAATCCCAATGCTGGTTATGGAATGTGGACTGTAAATGATGGTAACGATACGTGTAAAATTCACAATTTATTATACACATATACTCCCGTATTGAATCATGTATATCATATTACCGGACCTGTATATTATGCTTTTGGAGAATATCGAATAGAACCACGTTCTGCAAACGACGTTGTAGATGTTACCAGTATAGATGAAATAGCTAACAATCAAACACAGATTTATCCAAATCCCGTAAAGGATGTGTTAAATATACAAACCAATAACGTTATACGTCGAGTTGACATTGTTGATATTAGTGGACGTTTGGTATATTCTAAGGAAATGAAACGTGCCGAATCTTATTCGCTCGATGTATCAATGTTGCCCAAAGGAATGTATTCACTAGTCATAATTTTTGATAAACAGGAAAAATGTATAACAACTTTTATAAAATAAGCGAAGATAATAATTTTACGAAAAGGTTACTAAGTATATATTAGTAGCCTTTTTTGTTTTAAAAAAAATGTGTATTTTTGCATGTTCTTTGGGGTATTAGCTCAGTTGGCTAGAGCGCTTGCATGGCATGCAAGAGGTCAGGGGTTCGACTCCCCTATACTCCACATTTATTTTTCTTGTGTTTTATTGTTACATAATTTATTCTCGTAAATTAGATAAGTATTACGTAGGTCAGACCGAAGATTTAGAATCTCGCGTAATAGATCACAATT